>DATHUD010000460.1:0-2882 GCA_035462575.1 Thermoanaerobaculia bacterium
AAGGTCGGGTGAGGACCAGCTTCTTCCGAGCGGCTCGTCCGGCGGGAGCCGCGGCCGTTGACCGACGAGCTCGGTCTGGCGTCAACGATGCGGCGCCCTCTGCCAGTGGAGATTGTCCCCGGTGTTAGAGGATGAACTTGAGGGTAGGCTTACAGAACAGACACGAAGCAAAGGGTAAGGACACCGAATCCTCTCACCAGAATCCTACCCCTCGGAAAATCCCAAGCGCTTCTCGGGCCCGACGCAACTTCTGTTCAAGTGGCTCGCCGATGTGGAGGCCTCCAACTGGTGGTACTGCCGCCAAGCCCGGCGTCCCCGTTCTCTTGAGATCGCTCCTGCCCCGAGCGCGTTATCACTACTTCGACTTCGCCGTCTACCGACGTGACCGGGAGCTCGCGATTGGCGGGGGAACGGACTTGGCCTTTTCATTTGACTTCGCCAGTTCCGGCAGCCGCCAAGGCCTCGGGGCGGTCTTCCTTCCCAAGAGCGGGCCCCTGATCGAATATGTCCTTTCCAAGGTCTCCTCGCTGCTGAACCCGGGGGGCCGGTCGTCGTTCCGGTGCCAACAAGAGCGGGAATCCGTTCCAGCAGGAGGCTGGTAGAACGGTATATCGGCCGCGGGGCCGGCTCGCGGGGCTGACGGCCTGCCCCAACTGTCTCCCCTATCATGCCCCCATTTCCCTGCGGGAACGAGTACAAGTTCTGTACCACCCGTCAGCGTCGGGAAGGGAGGTCATTTCTATGCCCAGAAGCTCAGGCCGCCAGCGATGGTTCGGGCCTGCGCTCCCGGGCGCTTCCCACCTTCGCCTAATTGCACGCTCGCGTACAATAGCATATGTTCGGCACGGAGGTATGAAGCGCCGACTGTGAAAGCCGCACGCGGATCGTGGCAGGGAGCGAAGACGGTTAGGCCGGCAAACCGTTTTTGCTATGTCACGTCTAAGGTAGAAAGGCCCACCTACGACGAGGAGGGACCATGGAGACATTGTTACGGGACATCCGTTTTTCGCTGCGCGACCTCTTGGCGCGTCCAGGATTCACCGCTGTCGTTCTGCTGACTCTGGCGATTACCATCGGAGCCAATACGGCGATGTTCAGCATCGTCCACGCAACGTTGCTGAGGCCGCTGCCTTTCGCCAGCCCGGAGCGGCTGATGGCCCTCCATCTCGTGCTTCCCAAGAGCCTGCAGGAGCAGGCGGGCCGGGAGGAGATGGTATGGTCCTATCCGAAGTTCGAGACCTTCCGCGCGGCGCAGCATAGCTTCGCCGATCTCGCCCTGTATCAGGCAACCGAGATGACCCTCACCGGCCGCGAGCTGCCGGAACGACTGGCCGGGGAAGCGGTGGGAGCGTCGTACTTCCGGATGCTGGGCATCACGCCAGTGGTGGGGCGCGGCTTCGTTCCCGAGGAAGATTCGCAGCCGGGAACCCGCACGGTCGTCGTGCTCGGGCACTCGCTCTGGACGCGCCAATTCGCCGCCGACCCGCGGGTGGTGGGCACCCTGGCGAGTCTCGACGGCAAGCCCTACACCGTGATGGGAGTGGCACCGCCGGGATTCAAGGGATTGACGGGGAGCGCCGAGTATTGGGTGCCGGTGGCAGCCCGCTCCGCGGACCTCCTGTCGGGAGCCTTCTCGCACGAGTTCGACCTCGTCGGGCGGCTGGCGCCGGGAGTCACCCTGCGGCGAGCGGCGAGCGAAGTCGCCGAGTTGGGGCGGGTGGTGGACGAAGCCCATCCTGCTCCCGAAGGGATGGGTGGCGGCTGGGGAGCGTCGGCGCGGCCGCTAGCGGAAGAGCGCATCGATCCGGCCATCCGGCGGGCGGCGCTCGTGCTCTTTGTCGCCGTCGCGTTGGTCCTGCTGATCGCCTGCGCGAACCTCGCGAACCTGCAGCTCGCGCGAGCCGAGGCGCGCCGAGGCGAGGTGGCGGTCCGGCTGGCCATCGGCGCCAGCCGAGGCCGGCTCGTCCGGCAGCTCCTGACGGAGAGCCTCGTGCTCGCCATCGGGGGCGGCG
This sequence comes from Thermoanaerobaculia bacterium, assembly GCA_035462575.1. Lineage (GTDB taxonomy): Bacteria > Acidobacteriota > Thermoanaerobaculia > Multivoradales > UBA5704 > DATARR01. The sequence continues at coordinate 2,013 of DATHUD010000460.1, forward strand.
TAGCGGGCGTGCTGCTCGCCTGGCTCTGCGTCCGCGCACTGGCGGTGATCGATCCTGCGGCGACGATAACCTCCTTCGGCCGTCCCCTCGAAGGGCTCTCGTCGCTCGTCCTCTCCTCGATCCGGATCGACGGCACAGCCCTCGTCTTCACTCTCCTGGTGACCGTAGCGACCGCCGTGCTTTTCGGGCTCGTGCCGGCGGTGCGCGCTTCGCGGGTGGCGGTTTCGGATGCGCTGAGGGGCCAGGAAGACGCCGAGAGCAATCGGCGGATCAGACCGCTCGCCGGACGCGGCGTTCTGGTTTCGACGGAGATCGCGCTCACCCTGGTGCTGCTGATCGCGGCGGGGCTGACGATCAAGAGTCTCGCGACCCTGCTCGGCACCAATGTCGGCTTCGATGCCCAGCACGTCTTGACGGTCCGCGTGAGCCTTCCGGAAGGAGCCTACACTCCCGAGTCCTCGGACCCCTTCTTTAACGAGCTGCTGGCGCGCGTGCGGGCGATCCCCGGCGTGACCTTGGCGGCTCTCGGCAACTGCCCGCCCGTCTCAGGCGGCTGCAACGAGAGCACGATCACGTTCCTCGATCGGCCGCCGGTGCCGGAGGGACAGGGACCCTCGGTCGGCGTCCACTTCATAACGCCAGGGTATCTCGACAGCTTGCGGGTACCTCTGCTCCGCGGCCGCGATCTCACGCCGGCGGACCGCAAAGGGGCGCCGAAAGTCGTGCTGATCAACGAGACGGCGGCGCGGCAGCTCTGGCCTGGCGAGGATCCGATCGGCAAGCGGGTCGGCGTGCCGCAGGGCGGCTTCCAAGACGGCGCCGAGGTCGTGGGGATCGTGGGCGACATGCGCTTCACCAGCGTCGAGGAGC
>DATHUD010000461.1:0-6272 GCA_035462575.1 Thermoanaerobaculia bacterium
CCGCGTGGACGGACGGGGCGGGCGACTTCTTGATCCGCTCGGGACGGTGGAGGGGATCCTGGGCGAGCACCGCGGCGATGCCCAGGGGACGAATCCCTGCGGCTTGCTTTCGGCCGGCCGCCTTCTCGTCGATGCTCCAGACCAGGGAGGTGCCCCAAAGGCGGTGCTCTTCGACCGGGAGGTGACTCCACCAGGGGAGCGGATCGAGGAAGACGGGCCGAACAGTCGCATACTCTTCTCGCTCGGGGCTTCCCCTCGACGGCGGCTGGTGGACTCACATCGGGCCAGTGCGCAGACATCTACCCATCACCCCCCGTCTCCCCGCGGAAATGAACCGTGGGTTATCCTGCCCAAGCCATGAACCTCCGCGACCACCTCGGCCCGATCGACATCTACCTGCTCGACCAGTTGTTGAAGGGACGGCTCCTCCCGGGCATGAGCCTCCTCGATGCGGGCTGCGGCAGCGGCCGGAACCTCGTCTATTTCCTCCGCAACGGGTATGAGGTCTACGGTGTGGACGAGAGCCCCCAGGCTGTGGAGCAGGTCCGGCGTCTGGCCCGCGAGCTCGCGCCGGAGGTTCCGCCGGAGAGGTTCCGGGTCTCCGATCTGGCGGAGATCCCCTTCCCGGCCAACCGCTTCGACGCGGTCGTCTGCAGCGCCGTCCTCCACTTCTCCCGCGACGAAGGTCACTTCGACCGCATGCTCGCCGAGATGTGGCGCGTGCTGAAGCCCGGAGGGCTCTTCTTTGCCCGGCTGGCTTCGACGATCGGCGTCGAGCGGCTGGTCCAGCCTCTCCAGGGGAGGTGGCCTTCCGGTCAGACCTCGTCTTCCGAGATGCCAGCCTGCTTGAGGAGATGGCGCAACAGGCCGGTCTTGAGGGAGTGGTTACCGTGGATTGGGACGGAGAGGCGAACCTCGCCCCCAGGCTTGGCGTAGATGTGGTGACTTCCGGGGATCCTGCGGAGCTCCCAGCCCCGCTGTTCGAGAAGCTTCGCCAAATCCTTGCCCGACAGGGCCTTCATACGGCGATTTCGATCACCCGCTGGTTGCCCGAGGTTGCCGAGGCGTCGAGATCCACCGAGAGACATCCTTCGACGGCCTCGTAGAGGTTCTGGAGGAGCTCTTCGAAGCTCTCTCCCTGGGTGGCGCAGCCCGGAATGGCCGGGACCTCCGCCCAGTACCCACCTTCTTCGGCGTCGTGGACGATGACTTTGAGCTTCATGATCGCACCTCCTTGCCTCACCATCGTATCAGCACCCCACGCCAAGCCGCTGCGTTATCCTGCCCAAACCATGAACCTCCGTGACCACCTCGGCCCGATCGACATCTACCTGCTCGACCAGTTGCTGAAAGGGCGGCTCCTCCCGGGGATGAGCCTCCTCGATGCCGGCTGCGACAGCGGCCGGAACCTCGTCTATTTCCTCCGCAACGGGTACGAGGTCTTCGGCGTGGACGAGAGCCCCCAAGCCGTGGAGCAGGTCCGGCTTCTGGCCCGCGAGCTCGCGCCGGAGGTTCCGCCGGAGAGCTTCCAGGTCTCCGATCTGGCGGAGATCCCCTTCCCGGCCGACCGCTTCGACGCGGTCGTCTGCAGCGCCGTCCTCCACTTCTCCCGCGATGAAGGTCACTTCGACCGCATGCTCGCCGAGATGTGGCGCGTGCTGAAGCCCGGAGGGCTCTTCTTCGCCCGGCTGGCTTCGACGATCGGAGTCGAGCGGCTGGTCCAGCCTCTCCAGGAGAGGTGGTATGCGCTCCCGGACGGGTCGGAGCGCTTCCTGGTGGACGCGGGGATGCTCGAACAACGGGCGGACCCGGACGGGGGGATCTGGCTCGAGCCGCTCAAGACCACGGTCGTCCAGAACCAACGGTCGATGACCACCTGGGTGTTGCAGAAGGACGGCGAGGGCTCGGCTCTTCTCTGAAGCCGAGGGCCAGGGGGGCCGACGCGCCCCCGCCCTCCTCCGCACTCCGCCCCTCCGGCGCAGCCACGCAACAGACGAGGGCCAACCGGGTGACTTCGCGGGCGAGGTCGGGCCAGAGCGGCTTCGTTTGTCGAGGGGAGGGTCTTCCACTACACTCTCTTCGTGAGGATCTACCTCGACATGTGCAGCAGCATTTAAAGACCGCTCGATACCATCGCTTCCTGGTCTCCAGCGGAATCAAGCCTCTTGATGCTCTTCATCTTGCAACTGCCGAGAAAGCCGAGGCAGATCTCTTTTGTACGTGCGATGACAGGTTCCTGAAGCGGGCCCGGGCCGTCGGAGCGCCACTCCCCAGAATCGTCTCCCCTCTCGAGCTGATTGCGGAGCTCACGCCATGAACATCCAAACAAAGTCCCTCAATGAAATCACGCAAGAGGCCATTGAGCTCCTGACAAGAGAGCTGGGGATCGTGGCCACCCTTCGCTTCCTCAGCCAGTTCACCACGGGATATGGAAACTACACCGAGGAACGGGAAGCCTTGTTCGCGGATCTGAGCCTGGAGCAGGTTCTGGCGGCGGTCAAGAAGACAGAAAATCCGCAGGGGACTTGATCCGCTTTGGGGCCGCATGCACCAGCGCCCCCGCCCAGCCCGAATCCCAAACAGTCTCCCTCCTCTCCCGGCGGTGGGCGGGAGGCTGGGAGAGGGCCGGGGTGGTGAGGGCTCCGGGCGGCGGGCCTCGGTGGCAGTCTGCCCCCCGCCCCCTAAATCTTCAGGTAGCGCGCTTCGTGGGAAGCCTTGCCTTTGCGGATGAGGCGGAGGCGGCCGGCGTTCTTCAGGCGGCGGAGAGTCACCGAGACGGCTCGGGCGTCGGTGAGCTTGCGCAGGATGTCCCGGTAGCGGCGGTTGACCTCCTGGGCCACCCAGCCGGCGCCGAGCTCATGGCCTTCGGGGACCCCGTCCAGCACGCGGGCGATCAGCCGGGTCACCTGGACCCGCTTGCCGATGAATTCCCGGTGGTCGCCGGCTTCGGCGGCCGGAGGCGGCACCACCGTCTCCTGCGCCAGATCCGCGGCGGCGACAGCCGTCGCCTTGAACGCTTCGAAACGCTCCCGGACTTTCTGAAGCTCGGCCGTGTGCAAGGCGCTCTGCTCCCGGTGGTGGACCTCCTGCTGCGTATGGAAGGCGGCCTGCTCTTCATGGAACCGGAGCCGCTCTTCGAGCTTCTTGAAAATCTCCGCCACCGACAGATCCGTGCTCATCGTCCCTCTCCTGGGTCTCGCCGCAACCTCCCCGACCGAGGCGTTCCCTCCCCCGCCGGGCCCGCGGCCCTACGGAGCCGCAACATTTGCGACACCTTGCGGCAATCCCGGCGACTTTGCAGCAGTTCTTCGAGACCACGACAATATCACGGAACGGAGTCTCCCAGGCTCCTTATCATCCGCCTTTCAGAAGCTCACGTTGCGGCAATTTCTCCTCCACAGGCCCCCGATGGCCTTCCTGTGCCGCAATCTCCCGACTCCCGAGATCCAATCCCGGAAAATTCGAGGCAAGGCACAGAACAATGCCGCAATCTCGCCGCAAAACACCGCAATCAAACGAAGCGAAGTCGCAAACTTCCACGAATAAGAAACAATGCCTTCCAATAAGGCCGCAATGTTACGCAACATGCCGCAATACAAGTAAGTTTTGCCGCAAAATGCCTCAAACGTGCGGCTGAATGGAAGCAACCGGGGACAACTCTGTCTAATATTGTGACTTTTCGCGGCTCATTGCGGCATATCCGAGACAGAGAGAGACAATTCGCGCCTCCTGAGAGACAATCTTTCCCGATCTTGCGGCATATCGAAGGAGAATTGCGGCACTCCGGAGAGGGAGTGCTCTTCCGTTCGAAGGAGGGGCTCCATAGTAGGAGACGTTGCGGCATTGTCTCCCGACATTGCGGCATTGTCGCGCTATATGCGGCAACTTCTCGAGAAACTGCCGCAACGTCGGCTTATCTTGCGGCAGCGGAGGGCTTCTCGCGGCCCTCCGGCTGGAGCTTGCGGCACTTTGCGGCAGCGGCTCCATCGTGTTCATGGATCGAGCGGTCTTTCGTCTCCCTCAGCAACAGCGTGCCGATCACGGCGGTCAGGAGCGGCACGAGCCGCTGCGTTATCCTGCCCGCGCCATGAACCTCCGTGGAGCAGGTCCGGCTCCTGGCCCGCGAGCTCGCCTCTGACGGCCGAGGGACCCCGCCAGCCGTCAGTTGCCGTGCGGCTCGAGGCTGGGCCAGGGTTGGCGGTCGCGCACGTAGCGGTCCAGCCAGTCCTTCACCAGCCGCTCCACCTCGGTCCGGTGCTCGGTGAGACCGTGGTCTCCCCCTTCGAAGAAGACGAAGCGGAAGGGATGATTCGACCGGTAGAGGCCTTCGGCCATGCGCAGGGCCTGCTGCGGATGGACGCGCCAGTCGGCGCTCCCGTGCAGCAGGAGGATCGGCGTCTTCTTGTGGAGCTTCTCGGGCCAGAGCACCGCCGAGCGGTTCGTGAGGGCCTCTTTCCTTTTCTCGGCGTAGCCCGGCACGAGCTCGGCCAGCACCCCGGTTTCCATCTCGGGGCGGCGCTCGACCATGTCGAAAAGGTCCGCCGCGCCCGCTCCGATCACGGCTGCGGCGATCCGGTCGGTGCGGGTCAAAGCCAGATAGGTCATCATGCCCCCTCGGCTCCAGCCGTACATGCCGATGCGCAAGGGATCGGCCTTCGGCAGGGCTTCGATCAGAGGGAGGAGATTGAGCACGTCGGCGACGTCGGCCCCGCCGAACTCTTCCTTCCCCTCTCCCCCGGCGACACCCCGGTACTGGCTGGCGATGGCCACGTAACCCCAGTCCGCGAGCTGGCCCAGAAACAGGGCGGCTGAAAGGTCGGAGAGCTGCCCGAAGTCCCGGTTGCCGCCGCGGTTCCAGATCACCACGGGGAGCCGGGTCCCCTCCTTCGGGGCCGCCATGTAGCCTTTGACCTTGAAGCCGTCGCTCTCGTACGTGATGGCTTGGATCTCGACGCCGGCCAACCGGGAGCGGATCGCGGGATCGCGCTTTTCGAGCCGGACCAGATCCTCCTCGGAGGGCTTGATGGGGGCGGTTTCGACGAGCCGCCCGTTCTGGGCCAGCCCGGGGAGCGCCCAGAACGCCAGCAGGACCGCCAGAACGGCTCGCGCCAGCCAGCGGGCGGGGGGATTTCGATCGCTCATGTCCGTCCTCCTCGATCGGAGCGAGCTTACCTGAGGGGCAGAACCGGAGGGAAGGCGCGCCCGGCTCGGGGGATCTGGCTCGAGCCGCTCAAGACCACGGTCGTCCGGAACCAGAGGTCGATGACTCCCTGGGTGTTGCAGAAGGGCGGCGAGGGGCGAAGGCAATCCGTGCTGTAGAGGGTGTCTCGAAAATCCGGCGCCTCACCGCCCGGCGATAAAGGCCCGGGCTCACACCTCGCCTGCCGCTGATCAGGAGGCAGGGTGTCTGCTCTTCGCGGGGGCGGAAGGCTACTTCCTGGGAGAGGAGGGGTTGGCAGGAGATTTCCGGTTTTCTTTTCGCGGGGGCTTGGGGGCTTCCAGGCTCCTCCGGGATGCGGCCTCATGAAGGTGAAGCACGATTTTTCTGAGTTGCTCCAGAAAGGAATCCAGATCCTTCTCGAATTCCCCCGGATGATCAATTCTCAAATCTCTTTCCAGCGAATCGGAAACCCTCTCCGGCGGACCGTCTTCCAGGCCCCGCAGCTCCTCGAGAAGGGCGACGCCGACCTCGGAAACGAAAGCGCTTGGATTGATCTTCAAGGCCCGGCAGAGTGAGAAGAACTCTTCTCTCCCGACGGTTTTCCGGCCTCTTTCGAGCTCGCCCACGACGTTTCTTCCGAGCCCGGATTCCACGCCAAGCTGGTGCTGGGTGAGATCCCTTTTCTTTCGCCAGGCCTTGAGCACCCTTCCAAACCATTTTTCGTACATGCCCGCAAGGGTAAGAAGTAAGGAGCGGGGCGGTCAAGAATTCAAAGGCGTGCCTGATGTTGCGAATCCCGGACAGAAAGTCTGCAATTCGCGGCATCGGCTCGCAGGCACACTGATTTCGTGCCATAAGTTCGTGGAATCGAGACTTCCCGTCCGCAACTCATGAATCGAGAACTTTGTCCGGGCCGACGTAACGAGGCGGAGCGCCGCGGGAAGGCGCCACCCCTTGGTTCTACTTTGGCAGGACTGCGTCCCCCGCCCGAAACCCTCACCCCGACCCTCTCCCAGCCTCCCGCCCACCTCCGGGAGAGGGCGCCCCCGCCCAGCCCGAATCCCACACAGTCTCCCTCCTCTCCCGGCGGTGGACGGGAGGCTGGGAGAGG
>DATHUD010000462.1:0-6299 GCA_035462575.1 Thermoanaerobaculia bacterium
CGCGGGGTCTCGGAAAAGCGGGAAAGAATAGCGGCCTCCGCCCGTCCGGGAGTCTTCGCCCGCTCCTCCCGGAGCGTCTCCAGCACCTTCCGGCACGCCCCGGAGATGGCACCGTCGTAGGCGTCCTCTTCTTCCGGCGCCAGCGCCTGCTCGAAGCCCCTGGCGCTCAGGATCGCCGTGGCCAGCGGCTCCATCACCTCCTGGCACCGTTCGCAGCCGTGGAGCAGGTGGATGATCACGGCGCTCGCCGGAGCGGGCGTAAGCCTCCCGAGGAGGAAATCCGTGAGGGTCGCGGGGGGCGGGTGTTCGCTCATGGTCTGGCTCCGGATCTCTGAAGTCTTATTTCAGATATCTCTTGAAAATATTTGCACCTACCGTGCCCGGATCCCCGGGATCAGTGGTCGATCTCTCCGGCGCGCGGAGTCAGGGTGAGCGCCGCCACCTCGACCCCGGCGAGCGTCTGGTGCTCCAGCAGCTCGACGGCCGTGCCCAGGGGGATGTGCCCCAGGCGGTGCACGACGTCGACGTAGTAGCCGACCTCGCGCAGGCGCTGGCCCGCTTCCTTCATCTGCTCGGCAAAGATCTCGTCCGGTGCGGCACAGCCCCGGGCCACGGCCGCGGCGGCCGAGAGCGCGGCCGCCTCTAAGCGGGCCGCAATGCCGTTGGGATCGCCGGGGGGGATCTGGTGGACGGCCTCGTGGACGGCCAGGACCAGCTCGTGGGCATGTTGGTAAGCGGCAAGCTCGCGATGATCTCTCATGATGTTTGATGTCGTCTCCGGGACATTCCCTTTCGTAGGCTTCTCTCTATATCCAAAACGTAAGATCTTCCCCGACCCCCTCACGGCCCGGTGGCAGCGGTGCCTTCCGCGGCCGGCGGCGATTCGTCCGGACGGGGCAGATAGGCGCAGTCGCCGAAGCGGCCCTGCACGGAGCCCTTGCCCGCCTCCCCGCCATAGATCCCGCGGAACGACCCGTCGAGGAGGAGCGCACCGGCTCCGTCCGGCACCTCCTGATCGACCTCGATGTCCGCCTCGCCCAGGGAGCGGACGAGGGCGCCCGTCCGGTTCCGGCCGGTGACGAACAGCCGGGCGCGGTAGGGGCCGTCCCCGTGAAACTCTTCGATCCGGACCGCGACCGCCGGGATCTCGGGGTCTCCCGTGCGGAAATTGATCTGGAGCCCCTTCTCGTCGTGGAGCACGCAGCGGAATGCCGCGGGGCCCGCGAAGGTCTGCCGTCCCACGGCTTCCAGCACGGCGCCGTGCAGCTCTTTTTTCTTGTCGAGTCGGGAAGACGGAGGCTCCAGCCGGGGCCCGGAGTCGGTCAGGTGCGGCGGGCTCTCCGCGCCGCAGCCCGCGAGGAGCGGAAGGCCAACCAGCAGGATGAAGGCTCGCCCGATCCGCACCATGGCCCCGTCAAGGGTTGATCGAAAGCGCGACCGCCTGGACCGGTTGCCCGGAGCCCAGAGCGGCGGCCTCGCTCGCGCGCTCCATGTGGCCGCTGCGGGCCGCGAGGATCAGCAACGCGAGCACGATCAACAGGACGGCCGACAGAAGCGGCCGGTAGCGGAAAGTTCTCGAGATCGGCGAAAGCGCCACGTCGTTCACTGCATTCTCCTCGGAGCGGTAAAGCTCGCTGCTCCGTGACTCCGCGAGTGCAGGAAGAATGCCAGGAGTCGTTCGACTCCCTCTTGGATCTCTCAATAAGTTGTAATCTCTCTTCCTTTGGAGGAGGAGATCGCGCTGTGAAGATACGCACCGTGGAGATCGGCGACGCGACCGAGTCGCTGGCCGAGTACGCTCAGCGGGCGGACCTGGGACCGGTTGTCGTCGTCACGGTGGAGGGGCGCCCCATCGCCGCCGTCGTGCCGGTCGAGGGCGCGGACCTCGAATCGCTGGCGCTCGGCGTGGATCCCGGGTTTGCGGAGATCATCGAGCGCTCCCGGAGCCGCCAAGCCCGGGAGGGCGGAATCTCCAGCGAGGAGATGCGCCGCCTCCTTGAACGCGAAGAGTAGTCCCCCCTTATCTTTTCCCCAACGTTCCGTACAGAAACGCAAACCCGGAGGCGATGAGGAGCCACTCTCCGTAGGGCTCCGCGGGCTTGTCCGCTTCGAGCATCACGCCCGCGATCAGGAGGGCGGCGGCGATGATCATCCAGGCGGTCTTCTGGATGGAGCGCTCCAGGCGCTGGATCACCTTGCGGGTGTCGGGGGAGAGGGAGGACTGGACGACGAGCGTCCCCCGCTCGGCGCGGGAGAGGAAGCCGTCGACCCGCTGCGGCAGCGTGAGGAGCGTCTGGAGCTGGGTGGCCCCCTCGCGGAGGATGTCCCGCCAGTCGCGCCGCAGCTCGTCGGTCGCCAGGCGCTGGGCGAAAGGAAGGGTCTCGGCCCAGGGATCGAAGTCCGTGTCGAGGGAGGTCGCGATCCCCGCGAGGAGACCCACGGCGCGGGAGGCGAAGAGGAGGTCCACCTGCATCTGGAAGGGGATCTCATAGAGGAGGTCCCGGTACTCGCGGAAGAAGTAGCTGGCTTCTGAGAAGGCGACGTTCCGGAGATTGCCGATGCTCACCCCCCAGAAGCGCTCGAAGAGCGCCTCGTGGACCTCCTCCAGCCGCTTCAGGTCCGCCCCGGGGAGGAGCACGCCCGCGGCCACGTAGGAGTGGACGATCCGGGCCGCGTCCCGCGTGCCGAGGCCGATGGCGTACTCCCGCAGCGCCCCCCGCAGCCGCTCGGGGATGACGGCCACCATGCCGAAGTCCACGAAGACGATCTGGAACGGCCGCTCCGTACCGGCGGGGGGCGGCGGCACCGGGTCGCCCGGGCCGAAGGGGAGCTCACCCTCGACCGGCAAAGGGCGCACGAAGAGGTTCCCCGGGTGGGGATCGGCGTGCACGAAGTGGTGCACGAAGATCTGCTGCATGTAGATCCGGTAGAGGTTGCGCGCCACCTCGGGCCGGCTGATGCCCGCGCGCGTGATCCCCTCGAGGTCGCTCATCTTGAGGAAGCCGACGTTTTCGAGCGTCAGCGTGCGGCGGGCGCTTCGCTCCCAGTAGACCTTGGGGATGTAGACCCGGGTATCCCCCGCGAAGTCCTGGGCGAAGCGCTCGGCGTTCTTCCCCTCGGCCACGAGGTCGAGCTCCGCGCGGGTCGTGTCCGTGATCTCCTGGGCCAGGCGGTCGAGGTTCACCCGCATCCGGATGCGGCGGAAGAACTTGAGCAGGCGCAGGGCGAGCCGCGCCGAGGCGAGGTCGGTCTCGACCAGGATGTCGATGCCCGGCCGCAGGACCTTGACCACGACCGTCTCGCCGGTCAGGAGCCGGGCCTGGTGAACCTGGGCGAGCGACGCGGCGCCGATCGGATCGGGGGAGACCCCGGCGAAGATCCGGTCGAGGGGGAGGGCGAAGTCCTCCTCGATCTGCCGGGCGATCTCCTCGAAGCGCTCCGGCGGCACCTCGTCCTGAAGACCGGCGAGCTCCCGGGTGACCTCGGGAGGGAGGATGTCCACGCGGGTCGAAAAGAACTGCCCGAGCTTGATGAGCACGCCGCCCATCTCGGAGGCGTGCGCCCGGTAGCGCCGGGCGATCTCCTGCCACCGCGCGGTGGCGGGCCGCCGGAACCGGCGCAGCCCCGGCACGTTCAGGACGACGTCCCACCAGAAGACGTGGAGGAAGATGCGGATCACGAAACGGCGCGCTTTTCTGTAGCGCCGAAAGTCGATCCCCGCCCTCATGGGGGCAACCATATCTCAGGCGCACGGTCATGCCCGCACGAACGGCGTGCCCTTCGAAACCTCACCCTCTGTCTCCCTCTCCTAAAGGAGAGGGAGGACCCCTCTGAAGCGATCTTGCCTGCGCCCTGATTCCGGATGGGCAACACCGCCTCGCAGGCGTCCTCCCTCTCCCGGCGGGGGACTGGGTGGGAGATGGGAGAGGGAGACAGAGGGTGAGGTTTCGGAGGGCAGATCGTCCCGGAAGCAAGGTCCTGTTTTATGGCAAGATCCCCCTCGATCATGATCCCACCCACCTCCGAGTCGACCGCTCCTGACGGCATCGTCTTCCGTTCCCTTTCGTCCCTTCCGGACTACGAAGCCTGCATCGAGCTGCAGCGGGTGACGTGGGGACGGGACTTCTCGGACGTGGTGCCGTTGAGCATCCTGAAGATCGTCCAGAAGGCCGGGGGGATCGCGGCCGGGGCGTTCTCTCCCGACGGGCGGATGCTCGGCTTCGTTCTGGGATTGGCCGGCGTCAAGGCGGGGCGGATCTTCCACTGGTCCCACATGCTGGCGGTCGACCCCGAGGCGCGGGACCTGGGGCTCGGCACCCGCCTGAAGCTCTACCAGCGGCAGGTGCTCCTCGAAGAGAAGGTCGAAGAGGTGCAGTGGACCTACGATCCTCTCGAGGCGCGCAACGCCAACCTGAACTTCAACCACCTGGGCGTCGGGATCGCCGAGTACGTGGAGGACATGTACGAGGGGGAGCTGTGGAGCGATCTCGCGAAGGGGATCGGCACGGACCGCTTCATCGTCTCCTGGAAGATCGCGAGCGAGCGGGTGCTCCGCGTCCTGGCGGGTGAGCGGCCGGGCTCGTCGCGCTTCCGGGAGGCTCCGGTGGCGAATCCCGGGGCGGAAACGGGGGAGCTGCCCGACGCTCCCCGCGTGCGCATCGAAATCCCCGAGAACATTCAGGACGTCAAGACGGAGCGGCCGGACGAGGCTTCCGCCTGGCGCGAGTCCACCCGCCGCGCGTTCGAGCACTATCTCGGCCGCGGTTACCGCGTCGACGCTTTCTACCGCGACCCCGGCCCGGGGCGCTGCTTCTACGGACTGGAGATCCCATGATCCGCATCGAATCGATCACGCTGCGCGAGATCCACCTCGCGTTGAAGGAGCCGTTCCGGATCTCCTCCGGCACGCAGACCCGGCGCCGCATCCTCCTCGTGCAGGTGACGGACGCGGACGGCACCGAGGGGTGGGGGGAGTGCACGGCCGGGGAGTATCCCAACTACAGTCCGGAGGCGGCGGACACGGCGTGGATCGCCCTCCACGAGTGGGTGGCCCCCCGGGTGCTCGGCAAGACCTTCGCGAAGCCCGAGGAGATCCACCCCGTGCTCGAGGAGAACTTCCGGGGCCACAACATGGCCAAGGCCGCGGTGGAGATGGCTGCCTGGGAGCTTGCGGCGCGCAAGGAGGGGATCTCCCTTTCGAAGAAGCTCGGCGGCACGCGGGGTCACATCGAGGTGGGGATCTCGCTCGGCATCCAGGCCTCTCCCGAGGCGCTGGTGGAGAAGGCCAGGGCCGCGATCGAACGGGGCTACCGGAAGGTCAAGATCAAGATCAAGCCGGGCTCGGACATCGAGTACCTGCGCGCCGTCCGCGAAGCGGTCGGCCCCGAGCCGCACCTGATGGCGGACGCCAACAACGCCTACACCCTGGCCGACGCGGACCGTCTGGCCGAGTGGGACGAGCTGGGCCTCCTCATGATCGAGCAGCCCCTGGCGTGGGACGACCTGATGCGCCACGCCGAGCTCCAGAAGCGGTTGAAGACCCCCCTCTGCCTGGACGAGTCGATCACCAGCGTGGACCGCGCGGAGGACATGATCGCGCTCCGGAGCGGCCGGATCGTCAACATCAAGGCCGGCCGGGTGGGCGGCTTCACGCAGTGCCTCGCCATCCACGACCTCTGCCAGGCCAACGGCATCCCGGTCTGGTGCGGGGGGATGCTCGAAAGCGGCGTGGGGCGGGCGCACAATGTGGCGTTGGCGTCGCTCCCCAACTTCACGCTGCCGGGGGACACGTCCCCCTCCGAGCGCTACTGGGAGAAGGACATCGTGACTCCTGAATGGACCATGGACCGGCAGGGGCGGATGAACGTCCCCGTGGACCAGCCCGGGATGGGGGTGCAGGTGGATTTGAACCGGGTGGAGGATCTCACCGTGCGGAGGGCCGACCTCCGAGCCTCGTAGGAGCATCCATGCTCTACCGTATCCTCGCGGACCTGGTCGTCGTCCTCCACGTCGGCTTCGTCCTCTTCGTGGTCCTCGGGGGGCTCTTCGCCCTGCGCTGGCCTCGGGCCGCGTGGTTCCACCTGCCCACCGCGATCTGGGGGGCGGGGATCGAATTCCTCCAGGGGATCTGCCCGCTCACGCCGCTCGAAAACCACCTCCGGAAGCTCGGAGGGGAGTCGGGCTACGCGGGCGGGTTCGTGGAGCACTACGTTCTCCCCGTGCTCTACCCGTCAGGGCTCACGCGGGGCGTGCAGCTCGCCCTGGGGATCTTCGTGGTCGCCTTCAACGTGGTGGTGTAC
>DATHUD010000463.1:0-8478 GCA_035462575.1 Thermoanaerobaculia bacterium
GGTCTTCCAGTGGACCCTCGGAGGCCGGACTGCAAGGCGTGTTCCACGAAAGACCCCTCACCTCCCCCGACCCTCCACTATGAAAAAGGGGCCGCAGGCCACCGCCGTTCCGGATTTTCATCCACAAGGACTGCAAGGACACCAGGGACTGCAAGGACATCAAGGCTGTTGGTCCTTGTTGTTCTTGTTGTCCTTGCAGTCCTTTGGGTCCTTGTTTTCTGGCTTGGCAGGACGCCCACGCTTCTGCCGCGCAGGCTCCTAGACCACCGCGGGCTCCAGCATCCGCAGCGTGCCGGCCGTGGCGTCCGCCTCGACCTCGATCCCGAGAGGTAAAGTGAACTGCCGGTCGATGTGACCGATCATGGCCCCTTGCCAGGCGGGGACGCCCAGGGGCCGGAGGTGGTCCTCGAGCACTTCGGAGACGGTCAGCGAGCCGAACCCCGCGCCGGGCCGGCAGTCGGTGCAATTCCCCCAGATCACGGCCCGCGCCTTCTTGAGGATGCCGGCGAGCCGGAGCTGGGTGAGCATCCGGTCGATCCGGTAGGGCGCCTCTTCCACGTCTTCGAGAAAGAGGATGCAGCCGTCCCAATCCGGCAGATAGCCCGATCCCACGAGGCTCGTTAAGACCGTGAGATTGCCGCCCAGAAGCCTTCCTCGGGCGGTCCCGGGATGGAGGGTCTGCACGCGGTTTTCCACCACCGTCAGGTCGTCCTCATCGATCTCCTTCAGGTTTTCGAAGGTGACCGCCTCTCCCTCCTGGAGCACCCGTTTCATCCAGCCGACGCTCCAAGGGTTCCACTGCGAGGCGCCCACGGGCCCGTGGAAGGTCACGAGGCCGGTCTTTGCGTGGAGGGCGAGCAGGAGCGCGGTGATGTCGCTGTAGCCGAGGAGGATCTTCGGGTTCTTTGCGATCATCGGCCAGTCGAGCAGGGGCAGCAGGCGGGCGGAGCCCCAGCCGCCGCGGACGCAGTGGATCGCCCGCACCTCGGGGTCCGCGAACAGGGCGTTCAAGTCGGCGGCGCGCTGCTCGTCCGTACCCGCGAAGTAGCCCCGGCGCGCGAGCAGGTTCGCGCCCCGCTTCGTCTTGAAACCGAGCGCGGCGAGCGATTCGGCCGCGATCTCGATGTTCACGGGTTCCCAGACCGCGCCGGCCGGGTTCACCAGCCCCACGGTATCGCCGGGCCGGAGGCGGCCCGGCCGGACGGCAGTCCGGGGCCGGGCGCCGTCCGATCGGAGCGCGGCGAGCGGGTGGGGAAGAGCGCCGGAGAGGGCCAACGCGGCGGCGCCGGCGAGGACCTGGCGGCGGGAGGTGTTCATGGCGGGGGATGCTACCGCATCGGCCGGGTTCCACGGCGGGAGGCCTTCCTCCCGCCGTTTCTGGGGCTCGGCCTCCCGTCCCGAAATCCCGTTCTGATGACACAATAGGCGCATGGAGATACCACCCTACGCAATCGACGCCCGGGCGGCGGTCGACGCGGCGTGCGCGAGGGCGGGGGAGGAGGGGAAGCGCGTGGCCGTGGTGTTCGGGGCCGACTGGTGCCCGGACTGCGACGCCTTCAAGAAAGCTCTCGGTCACCGGCTCGTGATTCCTATCGTCGAGCCCAGCTTCGTCATCGTCCGCGTCTCGGTGGGGAACCGGGACAAGAACCTCGACCTGATGTCCCGGTACGGCATGACGGTGGACAGCGGCATCCCGGCCGTGGCCATCGTGGAGCCGGACGGCTCGCTCGTCGCCGCGCAGCTCGAAGGGGAGTTCAGAAACGCCAGCTCGCTTCTGTCCGTTGCCGAGATGGTGTCCTTCTTCCATCGCTGGGCGCCGGCCCGCTCCGAGGCGGGCTGAAACGGCGGGCGTAATCGTCACCCGACCGTCCCCCCGCCCGGCCCTCACCCCCTGGCCCCCTCTCCCGCCACGCCGCCCACCCTCCCCGGGAGAGGGGGAAGAAAGCAGGGCTGTTTCAGCTCCCGCCTCTCCCAGGGAGGGGGACTGGGGTGGTGGGAGAGGAGGGCCGGGGAGGTGAGGGCTGGGTAGGGAGGGGGCTTTTTTCGGCGCCTTCAGTGCGCCACCGATCCCGACTCCATGGCCTCGCCGGCCGCGCCGCCGACAGAAACTCGATTCCTTCCCTGGGTCTTGGCGCGGTAGAGCGCCAGGTCCGCGGCTTCGATCAGCGCTTCCGGCCGCTGGCCGGGGGCCGGAGTCAGGGCGACGACGCCGACGCTCGCGGTGACCCTTCCTGAGGGGACCGCCTCGTGAGGGAAGGCGAGCGCTTCGATGCCCTGGCGGAGCTGCTCGGCCCTTTCGAGCGCGCCGGGGAGGTCGGTCTCGGGGAGGAGCACCGCGAACTCCTCGCCGCCGTGGCGCGCCACCACGTCTCCGGGCCGCCGCACGG
Source organism: Thermoanaerobaculia bacterium (assembly GCA_035462575.1). Taxonomy (GTDB): domain Bacteria; phylum Acidobacteriota; class Thermoanaerobaculia; order Multivoradales; family UBA5704; genus DATARR01. The sequence continues at coordinate 2,388 of DATHUD010000463.1, forward strand.
TTCCGGCGAGGTAGTGCGCGACCGCCTGGAGGCACAGGTCCCCCTCCGGATGCCCGCGGGTGTCGTTCAGCAGCTTGAAGTGGTCCAGGTCCAGGAGGCAGAAGGCGATCGGCTTGCCGTGCCGGCGGGCCCGGCTCCACTCCTCGTCCAGCGCCTGGTTCAGCCGGCGGCGGTTGGCGATGCCGGTCAGATCGTCTTCGAGCGACAGCGCTTCGAGCCGGGCGTTGGCGGCTTCGAGCCCGGTCTGGGTGCGGCGCAGCTCCTCGACCGTGCGCCGCAGCTCGATCGTCTGTTCGTCCACCTGGGCTTCGAGCCGGGCCGCGCGGTGGTGCAGGGCGCGGCTCCGAAGGCCGGCATAGCCGGTCACCAGGGCGGCGGCCAGAGCGAGCCAGAGGATGAACGCCAGCGGCGTCAGATACCAGGGAGGCAGGACGCGGAAGGACCAGGCCGTCTCCGGTCCCGCCTCACCGTTGGGCCCCACGGTGCGCGCATGGAAGGTGTATTCGCCGCGCGGCAGCCGCGTGAGCTCGGCGAACGGCTCCGGGGCCGGTGGGCTCCAGTCCGAGTCCTCGGGATCGAGGCGGGTCTGGTAGCGCAGGCCGGCGCGGAAGGAGAGCGGCGCGAGCTCGATCCGCAGGCGCCGCGTCTTCGCGGGAAGCTCCGCCGCAGGAGGCGTGGCGCCTGGGGCCCCGCCGAAGAGGACCGTGTCCCCTTCCACCGTGATGCGGGAGAGGAGCGGCGCCGGGAGGGGCGTATCCGTGCCGGGCGACGCCCCCGCGTAGCGGAAGAGCTCGGAGCCGCCCGCCAGCCAGACGGTCCCGTCCGGCTCGGTGAGAAGGGACTGGATCGAGCGCGCCCGGATCTCGACGATCGAGCGCGTCCCGGGCCCCCATCCGTCCCCCCGCCGCATCACAACGGAGGGCGGAAGGGTCCCCAGCCAGAGATTCCCCTGCGCGTCCTCGGCAAAGTTCAAGGCGTCGAGGTTTTTGCCCAGAACCGCGAGAGACGGGTCGTCCCGAAGCTCGCCCCGGGCCTCGTCCAGACGCAGCACCCGGCCGCCTTGCAGGGCGAGGATCCGCCCGCCGATGCGGCTGAGGACGGTGTCGTCACTCCCGGGGACCCGCCGGATTCGCGGCGCTCTCCCGGAGCCGGCCGGAGGGATCTCCACGCCCACGACGCCGTCCAGGAGCGTGCCGCACCAGAGCGTGCCGTCCGTCCCCTCGACGATCGAGCGCACCTCGCGGGGGACTCCCGCGATCGATCCCTCGGAACGCCAGCCGCTCCCCTCCCGCCGGATTGCAGTAAGCCCGTCCTCCGTCCCTGCCCAGACGCGCCGAGGGTCTTTCGCCGAGCGCTCGAGCCCGAAGACCGTGCGGCTTCCGAAGCCATCCACTCTCCGGGGCTCTTCGCCGCGGATCTGGAAGATCCCGAACGCCGTCCCCACGAGGAGGTCCTCCCCATGGGACAGCAGGCTCCAGCCGGACGGCGGGATGCCCGGCACGGGGAGCAGCCGGGCCGCCCTGCCGCCCGGAGCCCCGGGCGCGCCGCGCCGGTCCACGAGCCTCGAAAGGCCCGCCGAAGTCGCGACCCAGAGGGTGCCGCCGTGGCGCGCCATGGAGTAGGGCGACCCTTCGAGGCCCGCCCGCCGGTCGAGGACCGACAGAGGCGAGGCGACCTCGATCTTCGCCAGGCCGTTGTTCATGGCGAGCCAGAGAGACCCTTCCCGGTCCAGCGTCATGGCGTTGATGAAGTCGTCCGGCAGCCCGGCCGACGTGTCGATCACCTGATCGATCTGGCCGTCCGGCTCGAGCAGGAGGAGCCCGCCCAGGATCGATCCCAGGGCCCAGCGGCCGTCCGGGAGCCGGAGCCCGGCCAGGAGCCTCTGGGCCGCCGTCCACCGCGACGCCTCGGGCGTGAACGGGACTGCCTGTCCGTCCCGGAAGAGAAAGAGCCCCTCCTCGCGCACGGAAACGAGAAGGCCGCGGTCAGCGGGAAGGATCACGTCCACCCGCCGGCCGCGGAACGCTTCGCCGCCGGGAACCGGGACGAGCCGCGTTCCCACGAGCCGCGCGAGCCCGTCCCGCATCCAGAGGTAGATCTCCCCGTCGATGTCGAAGCCCTTGGCGTAAGGCCGGTCCCCCGGGAAGGCCGCGGCCGTCTTCATCGCGGCTCCGTCCCAGACGAGGAGCCAGCGCGTCGTCATGAAGGCGAATCCTCCCGGAACGGCGAACGTCTGCATCACCTGCCCGAGCTCGCGTTGGCCCGGAGGCAGGAGATTCATCAGGGAGACGTAGCGGAGCGTGCCCCCGGCGTCCGGGGCGAGGATCCCGAGCTCGTCGACGCCGCCCACCCCGATCCGTCCCCCATCGCCGGCCGCGAGGGAGAAGGCGGTCACCGCTTTTCCGATCCCGATCGACCGCCACCAGGCGCCGTCGTAGACCAGAACACCGCTCCCGTTGGCAACGTAGAGAAGGCCCCGGCTGTCGCGGACGAGGTCGAAGCTCTGCAGGGGGATGTCCCGGCCAGGATCGTAGGTCTCGATCAGCGGGAACCCGCGCTCCGGAGAGCGTGGGGCGGCCAGGCCCGCGGCGGGGACGCCGGCGAGCAGGAGCCAGCCCGCGAGGAGGCTCGGCAGGCGCAGAAGGGTCGAGGGGCGCATGGGCTCGAATTTCTAGGAAAGGAGTCTATCCGAGTCTCGCATCGAGCGGTGGCGCGCACCTTCGCTTCTGGAGACAGGCGTGAGAGAATCCGCGTCCTCGCTTCAAGAGATCGAGATCGACGGAGGTAAAGAATGAAGAACACGTTGAAGGTGCTGGTGGGAGGGATCGCGTTGTTGATGCTTCCTGACACCGGCTTTTGTGGCGGGGCCTGGGTGCCGGCTCCCGGGCAGGGGGATATCCAGTTGGGCTTCAGCCGCAAGACCGCGACCAGCTCGTGGGACACCGCGGGCCACGCGTTCGACAACACGACGGTGTTCGAAGGCGAGACCGTGTCTCACCACCACGACTTCCGCTACGGCTATCTTTCGGGCGAGGTCGGGCTGCTCAATCGCCTGTCCACCCACTTCACCGTGACCTATCTCCACGGTCTCGAAGGTCCGGAAGAAGAGCTGGAGAGGAACACCGGCATGTCGGACGCCTGGTTCGGCTTCAAGTACGCCCTGGCCCAGGGGGATTGGCCCATGGCCCTGGGAGCCACCGTGCGCACCCCGTACTTCTACGACCTGCCCGGGGCCTACAACCGCTACCTCTTTGACGGCAACGGGCAGCGCCGGGGGGTGAGCCCCGAATGGCGGGGCGTGCTCAAGCACGACTACACCCTGAGCTATCTCCTGAGCCACTCCTTCCGCGAAGGGCGGGGCTGGATGAACTTCGAGGCGGGCTACACCTGGCGCGAGGGCGCGCCGGCCGACCATGTCCCGCTCTACGCCGAGCTCGGCTGGCCGCTCCCCTGGTGGGGCATGGCCGTGAAGGGGAGCCTCGTCTGGGTGGAGGCCCTCGGCAACGACTCCCCGTCCGAGCCGGACGACCGCTTCCGCGCCCGGGCCGGCTTCAATTTCAACGACGCGAGCATGACCCGGGCCGGAGTCTCCCTGATCGCCCCGGTCGGCACCACGCCGACCACCGTCGAGCTCGGCTACAACCAGTGGCTCCGCGGCGAGTCCGCCCGGCGGTACAAGGAGCCGTATCTGTCGCTGGGGTACAGGTTCTAGAAAGCCTCCGAGAGAAAAGCCCCGGACGCCTTCGCCGCCCGGGCCCTCACCCCAACCCTCTCCCAGCCTCCCGCCCCCCCACCGGGAGAGGGAGCCCGTACTGGGGTGTTGCTGTTGCAAAGGCTCCCTCTCCCGGCGGTTGGGAGGGGGCTGGGAGAGGGTTGGTGAGGGCCCGGGTGGGGGGCGTTCTAGAACGATTCCCGCGTAGAGATCAGCCACTGGACGCGGTCGATCGAATCGTCCCCGTCCAGTGGGAAGGCCGCGTCCAGGTGGACGACCGCGCCGCGGGAGGAGCGGATCGAGCCCAGGCGGAGGCCGATGCCCACGTCTTTCAGGAGCTGCCGCTCCTGGCTGGACTCCGACTCGATGAACCAGGCCTGGCCCGCGTCGAAGAACACGGCGGCGCCGAGCGTCGCCAGGTGGAAGAGCTCCAGGTTGCTGAAAAATCTCTGCTCCACGGTGAAGAGCACGCGGCGGTCTCCGGTCTGGAAGCGGAGAGGGTAACCGCGCAGGCCGCTGTCCCCGCCGAGGAGGAGCTGGTCCTCGTCGTCGAGGTTCCGGGCGATGTCGCCGGAAAGAGAGGCGAAGAGGAGGTGCTTGCCGAAGTTGCGCAGGTACCAGCGCACGTTGCCCGATACGAGGAGGTTCTCGGCCTCGCTCTCCGCCCAGCGGGTGGAGCCGCCCACGGAGGCGAGGAGGAGCTGGCCCGAGCCGGGGCGCCAACCGGCCGAGGTGCCGGCCTCGGCGATCCAGTGCTCGCGGTCCGCCCCGAAGGCGGGGGAGGAGAAGCCCAGGCGTGCGTGGATCTGCCGCCCCAGGTTCAGGTCCTCCGCGCGCTGGATCTGGTTCAGGTCGTGCTCGACCACGAAGCGGTCCTGCACCGAATCGAAGCCGATCCAGGGATAGGACAGCGTGCGGTTTGCCGGGACGAAGGCCTTGGGGAACAACCCCGGCTCGAGCTCGAACGTCTCCCGCGAGAAGGTGAAGCCGGCCCGGAAGCGGTTGGTGACCCCGTTCCGGAGCCCGGGCGAGATCCCGCCGTAGGCCTCCACGAAATCCTGCTCGTGGCGGAAGCCGGTCGTGGCCTTGCCCGCCTTGAAGATCCGGTCGATCCGGTCGTCGTGGAACACGCGCACCCCCGCGGCCCAGCGCGTGTCGAGCGAATAGAACGGGCGCTCCAGCTCCAGGCGCTCCCGCCCGCCGTCGCTGTTGTCGGCCACGGAGAGGAAGAGCCGGGCCCGGGTGCCGGCGACGTTGGGATCCCGGTAGCGCAGGAGGTCCGACGTGCGGTCCACCGTGCCGATGCGCGACACGGTCAGGTCCTTGCCCGTTCCCAGGAAGTTCGAGTCCGTCACGTTGAAGCTCGTCGTGTTCTCTCCACCCGACCGGCTGAACCCGGCGCCCCCTTCGAGAGTCCAGACATCCCGGGTCACGACCTCGATGTCCACCTTGCCGTCCTCGCGGAGGACGGGGCGGATCTCCGCGTCGTAGAGATAGGAGTTCTCCCGCAGCAGCCGCGCGGACTCTTCGATCTGATCCGGGGAGTAGACATCCCCCGGCCGGAAGAGGAGCTGGCTCTCGACCACCCCGGGCCGGGTGGTGCGGTGGAGCCGGTTGGCGATGCGGAAGATCCAGCGGTCCTCGCCGGGCTTTTTGGGATCGAAGATGTTCCGGGTCACTACCCGGATCTCGCCGATCACCGCGCCGGGAGGGATCGGGACGGCGGGCTCCGTCGCGGCGGCCTCAGGGGTGGAGAAGAAGAACAGGTTCCGCGCCCCGGCCGGCTCTGCCACCAGGAGGGCGCATCCAACAAGGAGAAAAGCAATTGCCAGGTGTCCAGGACATCGAAGCTCGGAGGGCAGGAAGCGGGCGGCGCCGCGGTACGGGCTCATCAAGGGTGAAACTCTCCGCTTTAAAAGGAGACGTCGCTTGCCCCTCATCATACTCCGGAACGGCGCTCGCCGTCACCAAACGTAAGGAGGACCCGCATATGGGGCGCCAGCCGCTCCAGCTCTTCGAGGTGAGCGGCCGAGAGGCTCCGCAGGGTCTCCTCCCCGCGCCGAGTCAGCCGCAGGCGCACCACCCGGCGGTCCTTCCCGTCCTCCAGGCGTTCCACGAGCCCGGCCTTCTCCGTGCGGTCTGCCAGCCCCACCGCGCTGTGGTGGCGCAGGAGCAGGTACCCGGCCACCTCGCCGATCGTCGGCCCCCGCGCGTCGTCGTGACCGCGGACGGCCAGCAGGAGCTGGTGCTGGGCCGCGGTCAGCCCCGCCGCCTCGGCCTGCCGCTCGCTCCAGTGCAGGAACCGCCGCAGAGCCGTCCGGAACTGGAGCAGCCGCCGGTATTCGGAATCGTCCAAAGCTTCGGGCATCTCGGCGCAGT
>DATHUD010000464.1:0-10019 GCA_035462575.1 Thermoanaerobaculia bacterium
CGGCCAGGCGGACCAGATCGTAGACCTGCTGCATCGGCTTGCTCTTGCCGATGATGTTGTCGAATGCGAAGCGCTGCCGGAGCTGCTCCTTGAGCGAGCGGTTCTCAGACGTCAGGCGCCGCTGCTCCAGCCCCTTCGCGATCGTGAGCAGCACCTCTTCGTTCTTGAACGGCTTGGGGATGTAGTGGAACGCCCCTTCCCGCATCGCCTCGATCGCGCTTTCGATCGACGAGAAGGCGGTGATCACCACCACCACCTGGTCGGGATTGCGGCGCCTGATCTCCCGCAGCACCTCCATCCCGTGCATCCCGGGGAGCATCAGGTCGAGGAGGACGAGGTCGATCTCCTCCCGCCCGAGGATCTCCAGCCCCTCCTCGCCGGACAGGGCCGCAAAGACGTTGTGACCCTGTTTCCGGATGAGGAAGGAGAGGATGTCCTGCAGGACCTCCTCGTCGTCGACGACCAGGATGTTCATGCAGGGACCCGGGCGGCGGGGGCGAGCCGGGGCAGCTCCACCACGAAGCAGGCCCCCTCGCCCGGCCGGCTTTCGGCCCGCAGGTCTCCTCCGTGCCGCTGCACGATGTCGTAGCTGATGGACAGGCCCAGGCCGGTCCCACCGCGGCTGAGCTTCGTCGAGTAGAAGGGCTGGAAGACCTGCTCGATCTTTTCGGGCGGAATCCCCGGGCCGGTGTCGCAGACCCGCACGGTGACTTTCGGGCCCGTCGTTGCGATGCAGATCGAGAGCCGGCCGCCCGTCTCATTCATCGCGTCGAGCGCGTTGACGATCAGATTCGTGAACACCTGCTGGAGCTCGCCGTCGCACCCCATCACCAGGACCTCTTCCTGGGGGGGAGTCCAGTCGAGCTCGATCTTCCGCTTGGCCCTGCGCTCCCCGAGCAGATCCAGGCTCTCGGCGAGGAGGGGCGAGAGCGCCACCGGCTTCTTCTCCTTCTGGCGGTCCCTCGCGAACTCCAGGAGGTTGTTGACGATGCGCGCCGCGCGGAAGGTCTGCCGCTCGACCTTCTTCAGGATCTCATAGTGCGGATCGCTCTGGGGAGTGTCCGCGAGGAGCATCTGGGCGTAGCTCGAGATTCCGGTGATCGGCGTGTTGACCTCGTGGGCCACGCCGGCCGCGAGCATCCCCAGGGCGGCCAGCCGGTCCTTCTCCCGGAGGGCGTTCTCCATCGCCACCCGGTCCGTCACGTCGTGCGCCACGAGCACGTGGAGCCCCTCGCGCCAGGCCGGCTCGAAGATGGCGAGCGAGAGCTGGAGGAAGCGCTCGTTGCCGGAGGCGTTGCTCCAGCTCACCTCGACGGGGCCCTCGCCCGGAGCGGGGAGCGGGGAGACGGGCAGCACGGAAGAGAGGTCCCGGCCCGCCAGGGCTTCGCGGTCCTGCCCCACGAGCGCCGCGAAGGCCGCGTTGGCAGACACCAGCCGCCGCTCGCCGTCGAGCACCGCGATGCCCGCGGGCGAGGACTCGAAGATCCCCTCGGTGTAGTGCTGGAGCCGCTGGACCTCCTCGAGCTGGTTGTGGAGCTGCCCCAGGAGCTGCGCGTTCTCGATCGCCAGGGCCGCCTGGTTGAGCAGGTGACGGATCAGCTCCACGTCCTCGCTGTTCAACGGCGTCTGGTCGCGCTTGAAGCTGGCGACGACCATCCCGACCCCGCGCCCGCGCACGGAGAGCGGGAAGGCGTAGCGGTAGCCCGCCACGAACAGCCGGGTGGCCGCCGACGCGGGCTCCGTGGGGAGCGCGACGCCCGAAAGACGGAAGACGTCCTCCCGCCAGAGCTCGTCGCCCAGGGCGTCGAACGGGAGGCGGGGCGGCAGATCCCGCTCGGAGCGCCCGGCGAGGAGCGACCCACCCTGCGCGAGGTAGAGGTTGGACCGCTCGATGCCCACCGCGGCCCCGATCTCCCGCAGCAGCGCCGAGCAGAGGCGCGAGAGGTCCCGCTCGTGCAGAAGCTCCCGCCCGAGCCCCGAGAGCGCCTGCCGCTTGCCGAAGGTGTCGCGGTAGTGGATCCGCTCGAGCGCCGAAGAGATCGTCGCCCGGGTCGGCACCAGCATGACCGCGATCCCCAGGCCCGCCGCGAAGGAGAGGAAGTTGCGCGCGAGCGACAGCTCCGCCGAGATCCCGCGGCTGATCGCCAGGTTCACCAGGGAGAACCCGATGATGCCCAGGAGCAGGGTGAGCGTCGAGGAGATCGTGTCGCGCACGATGACCTCGATGTCCCACAACTTGTAGCGCAGGATCGCGTAGGCGAACGCGAGCGGCACGAACGCCAGCGGCAGCACCGCGAGCGACGTCAGGAGCTTCGACCACTGGAGCCCCAGCATGTAGGGGACCAGGTAGAAGAACAGGAACGGCACGTATCCCGCGGCGAGGCCGATCGCCACCCACTTCATCTGCCGGTGCTGCTCCCAGCTCCGCTCCCGCAGGAGCCGCCAGCCGAGGAGGCCCACCGCCGCGAGCGCGTAGACCGCGAGGTGGATCATCTGCAGCCCGTCGAGCGCCCGAATCGACAGCTCGGTGGGAGCGCCGAAGAGGACGCCGCGGAAGACCGACTGGTCGAGCTGGAGGACGAGCAGGACCGCGGCCGGGAGATACAGGAACGGGATCCACCGCGTGCTCCACCACCCCGTCCGGAGCGGAGTCGGAAACACGAGGAACAGGTGCAGCGTGAGCGCCGGCAGCAGGATGTAGGCGATCGGGTCCGCGAGCGCCACCGCCCTGCCCATCAGGTCGAACGGCGCCACCGGCGTGAGCAGGTAGACCGCCGCCGAGGTCAGGCACCAGAGATAGAACAGGAAGCCCTGTCCCCCGCGCTGGCGGACCGAGGTGTACAGGCCGATCAGCAGGTACGTCACGCCGATCAGGGCCATGATCAGGTACGGGAAATCGACGTTCAGGTCCGGCCGGTGGTACTCCACCTGGAGGAGCTGCTCGCCCCGGAGGATCGTGAGCTCGCTCACGGGCTCCGCGCGCAGGCGCCGGGCGAGCTGGTCCGCCCCGGCCCCCACATCGCCGCCCTGCACGAGGAGGATCTGGTCCCCCTCCTGGAGCCCCGTCCCCGGCTCCGCGACCCGCGCCACCGCCACGGCGCCGCCCTGCGCGACCGGCACGAAGCCGATCGGCTGGAAGGCCTGCACCTTGCGGTACACGCTCACGCCCCCCAGGCCGACGACCACCAGGGCCAGCAGGAGGGAGAGCGCCAATCTGAGATTTCGGGTCATGGGAGTCAATTACTCTGTCCACTCGCGGAGAAGCAGGTTCTATGCCACGGCAACAAGATTTTGAACCGGCCCTAACTCCTTTATTTCTACGGTCTTTTCAGGCGGAGCGTCCATTAATACGGATGGATTCAATGAATTGGATTCAACGGTTGGGACCTCACCCCTGTCCCCTCTCCCATCGCCCCCCCGCCGGCCGGGAGAGGGGGACGCCTGCGGGCGGCGTTGCCGTAGGATGCGCTGTGCTCACGTGTTAGGTGGTGGAAAGCAAGCAAGTGCGCATAGCGCACCCTACAAGCACCACCGGTTCTGGAGCGTCCCCCTCTCCCGGTGGAGGGGGGGCGATGGGAGAGGGGACAGGGGTGAGGGGTCCTAGAACTTGACCGCGATCCCACCCAGGAACCGGTGACGCAGATGGTCCTGGGCTTCGGTGGGGGTGGCGCCCCGGCTGAGCTCCATGTTGAGCTGCACCGCCCAGTCGGCGGCGAGATCGAGCAGGAAGCTCAGATCCTGGCTCAGCATGAAGCGGAGGCGCTCGGACTCGATCCGGGCCACGCTCGGGCCGGAGGTGCCGGCGGCGGGATCGAGCTGCTGCGAGAGGTGGTGGAAGGAGACGAAGACGCCGGTCGAGGTCCGCTGGAACTGCGTGTCGAGCGAGGTGATGAGATACCGCACCTGGTTCTCGAACGGCTGGCCGGTCGGGGCCACGAACATGCCGCCGCCGCCTGCGGCCACGCTCGTCTCCCAGGTCGTCGTCACCCGGGGCGAAAGCCGCCGGTTGAGCGACATCTTGACCTCGGGGATCTCGTCGCCGCGCACCAGGTAGAGGCTCTGGAGCCGGTCGAAGAAGTCCTCGCTGAAGTAGAGCCGGAGGGTGTCGCCCACCACCCGGTGGACGGCGCCCACCGAGAAGCTGTTGTCCTCGCCGGCCGCCCGCGAGAAGCGGACCTCGTAGCAGGACTCGCTGCCCTGCTCGCACAGGTCGTTCTGCTGGAACAGGCTGGGAAGGAAGTCCGGGGCCGCCGCATCCTGATAGACCCGCTGGCTGGCCGAGGCTTCCACCTGCCACTTCGAGTCGAGCTGCAGCACGAAACCGCCCTGCGGCATGAGCGAGAGGCTGCCGTCCGAGAGCGTGCTGTAGAGGCCGTACTGGATCACGAAGGACGGCTGGAGGCTCACGCCGCCGCGGCTGAAGAGGTCGACGCTCGAGAGGGTCGGCTTCTCGTAGGCCTTGCCCGGCCGCTCGACGTCCGACAGGCCGAACTGCCGCTCGCGGTACCGCAGGCCCGCCTGGAGGCTGCCGCGGTCGCCCAGAGCCGTGGTGTAGGCGCCCTCGATCCGCCAGCTCTGGGAGGTCTCCGGGATATCCAGCGGATCGCCCAGGCCCTGGCGGTGGAAATTGTTCTCGGCGGTGTAGAGGGCCACGAAGTCCGAGCGGCCGTTCTCGCCGACGTCCTGCGAATAGTTCACCTGGTAGTGCTGGAAGTCGACCGGCGAATCGCTGTCCCGCAGGGCCATCCGGTCGTTGCGCGACATCACGCTGATCCGGCTCCCGCCGCCGCCCGCCACGTCCAGCGAGACGCTGCTCGCCTGGCCGCCGCCGCCCGCGCCGCCGCTCACCCCGAGGGGAGCCGCGTCGAGCTGGCGGAACTGGCCCCGCAGCTCCACCTTCGTGCTTCCGAGCGTGCCCTCGATCCCGAGACCGGCGCCCGAGACCTGCCCGTCTCCACCCGCAATGTCGTCCACGCCCGAGATCGCCTGCATCTCCGTGTGGAAGTTGCCGGCGAGAGCGCCGCTGCGGGAGGGGAAGAAGGAGGGGAGCTCGATCTCGTCGCGGTCGATCTCGTGCAGCACGTCCGACGGGATGCGGGCGCGGATGGCCCAGTAGTCGTCCTGCTCGGGAGCCTGCCCCACCTGCCGCTGCGCCAGCTCGACCTCCAGGAACTGGTAGGCCTGCGCTCGGGTGCGGGTGAGCATCACCACGATCGGAACGAACCCGGGCTTGTGCGCGACAATCTTATAGAGGCCGACCGGCAGGTTCTGGAACAGGAAGTTCCCCTGCCCGTCCGTCACGACCTTGTGGAGAGTGAGGTCGGCGAGCTGATAGGCGTACACGCCCGCCGCGACCAGGGGAGCCTTTTCCCCGAGGACCCGTCCTGCAACCCCGCTCCGGTGTTCTTCGGCGCGCAGGTGGCCGGCGCCGCCGAGAAGCGCGAATGCCAGGACGATTGGAACAGCTTTGCGGATGTCTCCCATCCTTATCTTTCCCTACAGACGTACGACTGTACCCGCCGTCTGCCAGCCTGTCAAATCGATGTCCGTCAAATAGATCTCCATCGATATATAGGGCGATCTCTCCTGAGGATCTTCAACAATCCGAGCGAAAGGGGAAATTCCAGAGCCCCCCCCCGCGCCCGGGCCCTCACCCCAACCCTCTCCCATCGCCCCCCCTTCCCCCGGGAGAGGGCGCCCCCTCCCTTTACGAGCAGCAGTCTCCCTCCTCTCCCGGGGGAAGGGGGGGCGATGGGAGAGGAGGGCCGGGGAGGTGAGGGTCCTTGGCCCGATCCGACCGCCCCCCGTCCCGCGCCGCCCTGTCCGGCCGCCGGCCGGGCCGCTACGATCTTCCTTGCGAGCCCGGAGATCTCCCTCCGGCCCGCCCTCAAGGAGAATGGCCCCATGTCACCCACGGAAAGGATCCCCATCGAGCAGTCCGCGCTGCTCGTGATCGATGTCCAGGATTCGTTCAAGCTCGGTCCCCGCTGGGAGCAGCGGAGCAACCCCGGCTTCGAAGAGAACCTCAACCGCCTCCTCGCGGCCTACCGGGCGGCCGGCCTGCCGGTGATCTTCTTCCTCCACACCGACCCCGACCCCGGCTTCGAGACCACGAGCCCGCTCTTCAAGCTCATGGACTTCCTCGTCCCCGCCCCGGGCGAGCCCGTCCTCGTCAAGAACACCCGCAACGCCTTCACCAGCACGAACCTCGGCGAGCTCCTGAGCGAGAAGGGCGTCCGGCGGGTGGCCGTCACCGGCATCTCCACCGAGCAGTGCTGCGAGACCACGACCCGGGTGGCCGCGGACCTGGGCTACGATGTCGACTTCGTCACCGAGGCCACGCGGACCTTCCCCATCGTGAACGCGGAGACCGGCGACGTCTTGTCGACCGGCGAGATCGTCCGCCGCACCGAATTCGTCCTCCGCGGCCGCTTCGCCACGATCGCCACCGTCGACCGCCTGGTCGAGGAGCTCCAAAAGGCCGCCGTCCCGTGCAACGGGTGATCGTCGCCGTCCTGCCCGAAGTGGAGATCCTGGACTTCGCCGGACCGGTCCAGGCTTTCCACGAGGCGAACCGCCACGGCGCGGACTACGACGTCCACGTCTGCGCGGCCGAGCCGCGGGTGCGGACCGCCCAGGGCGTCTGGCTCGCGGACCTTTCTCCCCTGCCCGACGACGTGACCGGGGAGGACCTCGTGGTTGTCCCCGGCATCGTCCTCGCGACCCTCGCGAGCGTCGACCGCGGCGTCTTGCGCTGGCTCCGGCAGGTCCACGACCGCGGCGCGCACCTGGCCTCCATCTGCACCGGTGCCTTCCTCCTGGGCGAAGCCGGGCTCCTGGACGGCCGCCAGTGCACCACCCACTGGAGCCGGGTGGACGACCTCGCCCGCCGCTTCCCCCGCGCCCGCGTCCTTACCAACCGCCTTTTCGTGGACGACGGCCGGATCACGACCAGCGCCGGCATCGTCTCGGGCGTCGACATGACCCTCGCGCTCATCGAGCGCCGCCACGGCCCGCTCGTCACCCTGGCCGCCGCCCGCGAGCTCGTCGTCTACCTGAGGCGCGACGGCGCCCATCACCAGCAGAGCGTCTATCTGGATTACCGCACCCACCTCCACCCCGGCGTCCACAGGGTGCAGGACTGGCTGACGGCCCACCCGGCCGAGAAGTCCACCCTGGAAGACCTCGCCCGCGTCGCGGCCATGAGCCCCCGGAACCTGACCCGCGCCTTCCGCCAGGCGACCGGCATCTCCATCCAGGACTACCGCACCCGCCTCCGCCTGGAGCTCGCGAAGAGCCTCCTCCACGACCCGGGCTTGACCGTCGAAGCCGTCGCCGCCCGCTGCGGCTTCGAAAGCGCCCGCCAGCTCCGCCGCCTCTGGAAGGACACGTTCGGAGCGGCGCCGTCCGCCGGGCGCGCGAGCCTCGAAGCCTCGTAGAATCCCGACCAGGAGATCGATCCATGGCCAAATACAGCACAGAAGTCCTCTGGCTCCGCGGCGAGCAGGATTTCCTCGACAACCGGTACAGCCGAAAGCACCTGCTCCGGTTCGACGGCGGCCTGGAGATCCCGGGCTCCTCATCTCCCCACGTCGTCCCTCTCCCGATGTCGGACGCTTCCGCCCTCGATCCCGAGGAGGCCTTCGTCTCCGCCCTGTCCAGTTGCCACATGCTCTGGTTCCTCTCCATCGCGGCAAAGCGCGGGTTTCGCGTGGACCGTTACTTCGACGCGGCGGTCGGGCTCATGAAAAGGAATGCCGAAGGGAAGCTCGCGATGACGGTGGTCACGCTGAATCCCGAAGTCCGGTTCTCGGGAGAGCGGGTGCCGACCCGGGAGGAGCTGGACCAGATGCACCACGAAGCGCACGAAGAATGCTTCATCGCGAGCTCGGTGAAGACCGAAGTGCTCTGCCAGCCGGTGTACGAGGCTCCGGATCTCTAGAACGGCTGCCTCGCAGCGCGCCCCCGAAAGGGGAAGCCTTCCGATCCGAGGGGCGATCGTTCCCCCCAGTTGGGGAAGCGCCGCCCCCAACAGGTACGGGGTTCCCCCGAACGGGTACGGCCCTCCCCCAACTCGGGGGAGCTCTTCCCCCGAACGGGGGAAGGCCCGTACCTGCTCGGGGGAACGGTCGCCCCCAGTGGGGGAAGGCCCGTACCCACTCGGGGGAGCCCTTCCCCAATTCGGGGCGACGCTCGCCCCCAGCGGGGGGAGGCCTGTACCCGTTCGGGGGAGCCCTCTCCCCACTGGGGAAAGCCCCCGCCCCGTTTGACCGTAATGCTTCAGTCCCCTCCTTCGTTGACGAAGATCCTGGACCTGCTTATCCTTGAATTCATCTTGTCAGCTAAAGCGCATGAGTACAGGGCAATACGTGGCCGATGGGAGGCAACCAGTGCGCACATTCTTCTCCTTCTTGCTGAGGCAGGACAAGGATCTGGTGATTTCGCTCGCGAACGAGCTCCAAGCCTTCGGCTACTACCCGACGATCCCAATTGACCGGCACATCCGGGTCCATCACTGGCGTTCGCGGCTCGTGGAAGCACTTCGGAAATCCGATGTCGCTGTTGTTTTGTTGAGCCCGGAAAGCCTGAAGTATTCTTATGTGATGGGGGAACTGTACGCGGCCCGGCTGCTCTCCCAAGTGAACAGGCGCTTCGTGCTAGTCCCCGTGTTGTGTGGGACAAGCGAAATTCCGGATATCGTTCGTGACCTGTACGTAGCAAATGCCAAGGGAGGAGAGATCACCGATCCGAGAAAAGTGGCACTGGAAATTGATGAGATTGTCCGAGACAATCTCGAGTTCGAGCTCGCAATTTCTGATCTTACACCTCGTGTCTTCATCGGACACGGGCACTCAGCAGATTGGAAACGTGTTGCCGCATTCCTGCAAGATGAGCTCAAGCTGGAGGTCGAGGAGTACAGCAAGCGTTCCCCGGCCGGGAAGACGGTCTTGGCTCGATTGGAAGAAATGCTATCGGTTTCGTCATTCGCGATCATCGTCATGTCAGCCGAGGATGAACAGGTGGGCGGAGATCTGCGGGCAAGGCAGAACGTCATCCACGAAGTCGGCCTCTTCCAGGGCAGGCTCGGCTTTGAGAAAGCCATTGTCTTGCGCCAGCAGGGCTGCCAGGCGTTTTCCAATATCAGCGGGCTCAATGAGATTCAGTACGATTCAGGCAACTGGGATGAGGCTCTTGACAAAATACGTCTTGCCCTGGAGCGCGAGGGGCTCGTAGGAAGAGCGGTTTCCGTGGCCACCGGTGTTTGAGCGAGAGCCCGGCGTTGTCATCAATCCCAGAGCGCGCCCCCACTCCGCCGAAGGCGGAGCCGGGACGCGCAGGATCTTTGACAATCGAAGCATCTTGGTGACAGACCGCGGTTAGCGGGGGCCGTGGCCTGTATTGTTGGGGGCGTCCTGCGCTAGACTGGGAGCGGCCGCAGGGCGACGCCATGCTGAACCCGACCCCACCCGATAGACTCGTCGACGAACAAGGGCATCCCTATTTCCTTTGGGACAGCGAGATGACGCTCGAGGAGTTCCAGGAGGGGCTTAAGAGCCCGGACCCTGATGTCCGCGCCTATCTCGTCGGCAAACTGATGCGCCAGGCCAAACCGGACGACGTCTTCACCTTCGTCTCCGCCCGCCAGATCCGGGAGCTCTGGCCGCGCCTGGAGCGCTATCTGGGGAAGACCCGGGAGTTCTGGACCTGGCTGTTTGAGGCGTGGGAAGCGCAGGGGCATGTCTGGCGATAGGAGGATCTGGATCGCTTTCGAGAGAAACTGATCTCCGATCTTCTCGAAGCTGGTACCCCCGGATAGGGGAGATCCCCTCCAGCTAGCGATCGAGCTTGATCACAAGGTCGGTCACCCGGGCTCCCTCGCCCTGGCGAAGGACGAGCACGGGCTGGCTTTGCTTTTTGACCCAGTCCACCCAATAGGGGTCCGAGAGGAGCGGATCGTCCGAGAACACAGCCTGCAGCCGCCGCTCCCGGAAGGAAGGGGCTTTCACGTCGAGGTGGAT
>DATHUD010000465.1:0-3904 GCA_035462575.1 Thermoanaerobaculia bacterium
GACGCCTCCGCGCGGCGGCGGATCTACGAGGAGTACGGCGCCTTCCTCACCGACCTCCAGGGATGCTACGTCACCGCCGAGGACGTGGGCACGTCCGTGGAGGACATGGCCGCCGTCTTCTCCCGCACCCGCTTCACCACCTGCATCCCTCCGTCTCTGGGAGGGAGCGGCAATCCCTCGACGCCCACGGCGCGCGGCGTCGTCCGCGGCATGGAGGCGGCGCTCGCCCATCGGGGCCTCGGCGGGCTCGCGGGCAAGACGGTCGCCGTCCAGGGCCTCGGGCACGTGGGGGAGCCGCTCCTCGGCTTCCTGCGCGAGAAGGGGGTGGCTCGCGTGGTGGGCTCGGACATCGATCCTGCCCGCCGCGAGGAGCTGCTGTGGAAGTTTTCCGGGTGGGACGACCTCGAGGTCCGCATCGTCCCTCGGGGAGACAACTCGATCCTTGAGGAGCCCGCGGACGTCCTCGCCCCGTGCGCCACGGGCGGCATTCTGAACCCCCGCACCATCCCGGGCATCCGGGCCGGGATCGTCTGCGGCGCGGCCAACAACCAGCTCGAGGACCCTGAGAGAGACGACCTCCTCCTCGAGGAGCGCGGCATCCTCTACCTGCCGGACTTCCTCGTCAACCGGATGGGGATCGTCAACTGCGCGGACGAACAGTACGGCTACCTGGACGAGGACCCTCGGGTCGAAGCCCACCTGGGCGACGAGTGGGAGAACAGCGTCTACAACCTCTCGCTCGCGGTTCTGGACGAAGCCCGGAAGACCGGAAAGACCCCGGCCCGGGTGGCCCTGGACCTCGCGGAGAAGCGCTCCTTCGAGCTTCACCCCCTCTGGGGGCACCGCGGGGCGGCGATCATCCGCTCGCTGGTGCGGAGCGGCCGTTTTCTGGAGAACTGAACCCGTTCAAAAGTTCTTGACGGCGCCTCCCTGGGGGTGTACCTTGTTGTTGAACGCGTTCAAATGACGCGTTCAATGCCCCAAGGAGGCGCCATGAGCGAGGCCGTGACCGCTGTTCCCTCCGTTCAGGAGGAGGGGAAGAAGACCCGCAAGGGAGAGCAGACCCGGGCGCAGATCCTGGAGACGGCCCTCACCCTGTTCCGCGAGCGGGGCTATGAGGACACGACCATGCGGGCGATCGCCGAGGCGGCGGGGGTGTCGGTGGGCAACGCCTACTACTACTTCCGTTCCAAGGAGCACCTGATCCAGGCCTTCTACGCCCGGACCCATCAGGAGCATCTGGACGCGTCCCGGGAAATCCTCGCCCGGGAGAAGAGCCTCAAGGGGCGCTTCCTGGGGGTGATGCGGGCGAAGCTCGACACGATCATGCCCTACCACCGCTTCGCCGGAATTCTCTTCAAGACAGCCGCCGACCCCGTGAGCCCCCTGCACCCGTTCAGCAACGAGTCGGGACCGGTCCGCGAGCAGTCCACGGAGCTCTTCGCTGAGGCCTTGACCGGAGCGGACGTCCGGCTCCACCCGGAGCTGATGGCGGAGCTTCCGAACCTGCTCTGGGTCTACCACATGGGGATCATCCTGTTCTGGATCCACGATCCCTCGCCGGGGTGCGCCCGGAGCTACCGGTTGATGGAGCAGTCGGTGAAGCTCATCGTGCGGCTGATCTCCCTCGCCCAGCTTCCGGTGCTGCGCCCCCTCTTCCGCGAGCTGTTCAAGCTGGCCGCGGAGATGCGGACGGGGGAGCTGCCCGCAGAAGCGGTGCCGTAACCCGGGACGAACACGGACCTACAGGGACGAACACGTCATCCTCTTGCTGTCCGTGTCAGTCCGTGTTCGTCCGTGTCCGTCCTTTCTGCAGC
Organism: Thermoanaerobaculia bacterium; assembly: GCA_035462575.1. Lineage (GTDB taxonomy): Bacteria > Acidobacteriota > Thermoanaerobaculia > Multivoradales > UBA5704 > DATARR01. The sequence goes on from DATHUD010000465.1 coordinate 1,818, forward strand.
TCCAACCCATCGAGCCCGTACAATAGGTCCGTGATTCGCTCGCTGTCTCTGTTCCTCGCGCTGTCCCTCGCCCAGGCCCCGGTTCTTCCGGAGCCCGGCGCTGCTCCGTCTCGGGTCTCCCTCGCGGTCGACGTCCGCGACAAGAAGGGGGAGATCCCCCGCAATCTGACTGCAGCGGACTTCATCGTCCGCGAGGACACCGAGCCTCGCCCGGTGGTGGAGCTCGCTCCCTCGCCTCCGCCCTGGCGGGTGGTCATCTATGTGGACCGCGTGTTGACCGGCTCGCGCACCCTGCGGGGGGCGACAGGGGCTCTCGCAGAGCGGTCCCGCGATCTCGTGGCGCTGGGACCGGTCGACGTGATCGTGGCCGAGCCCGAACCGCGCGTGATTCTCGAAGGCTCACGGAACGCGGCGGCGGTGGACGAGGTGCTCTCCCGCCTCTGGTTCGCGAGCGAGGGACGGGACGACCTCCGGGCGCTCCGCCAGCGGTTCGTGGAGCAGCTCGCGGCGGGACCGGAGGCCGGGGACCCGGTCGATCTGGTGAAGGAGTCGGCGGCTGCCGAGGCGAGCCTTGCCCGTCTCCAGCAGGACCGCCTCGCCGAGTGGCTCCTTCTCCAGCCCCGGGATGCCGGACCGCGCGCCCTGCTCCTGGTGAGCGACGGCTTCGATGTGGACCCTGACGCGTTCTACCGCGCCCGGGTGCCCGCGGCGGCGGCCCTCGGGGAGGCGAAGCCGGCGCTCGAGAAGACCGCCCTCGAAATGGCGCGGATCGCTTCGTTCCTGGGTTGGACGGTCCTCCCCCTGCCGGTGGGGGACCCGGGTCTGCCCGACCTCCGGCGGGTGAGGCCGGAATCGAGCGAAAAGCTCCCCATCGGCGTGACTGTCCCTCTGGGACGGCGGCCGAAGGAGGAGCCGTCGAAGCGGCCCGTCCTGCCCAATCTGTCCAACCCCCACGAGCCCCTGGGCTGGCTCGCCGAGGCGACCGGCGGCGTCGCGCTGTTCCAGCCGCAGAGCGTTGCGGGTGCCCTCGGCCTCCTGCGCTCCCGGGTCTGGCTCACCTACGAGACCCCGCGCGCGGCGGACGGCCGCCCTCACGCGGTGGAGGTGGCGGTGGCGAGGCCGGAGATCGCGGTGCGGGCCCGGCGGTGGGACGGCGCGGGCGTTCCGGAGATGGTGGCTTCGGCGCGGGCCTTCCGGCTCCTCGAAGGCGAGGACGAGGGAAACCTGGAAGTGGTCTCGAAGATCCAGCCCGAGGAGACCCCGGAAGGCGCCGAGCGGCGCGGGACTTTGAACCTCCGCGTCGAGTCCCCCGACGTCTCCGGGCCGCTCCGCCTCACGGTGGCGGCCCCGGACATGGCTCCGATCGTGTCCAACCGGCAGCTCACCGAGGCCGACCTCGTCGAGGGGAGCTACCGCGTCTCCATCCCGTTGCCCGCGGGGGCCGAGCGCCTGGCCGTGCTGGTCGAGCCGGCAAGCGGCGGGTGGGGCGGCGACGTGATCTTCCCCGGAGCCTGGGGGGCGGAAGCCGAAGCGGAGAGGGACGAGCCGATCTCGACGGAGCGCGCGGTGATCCGCCTCGCCGCTCCCTCAGGCAATGACCTCGCCGGCAAGGTCCGGCTGCGCGCCACGGGGACGGGAGCGGACATCTCGCGGGTCGAGCTGAAGGTGGGGGACCGCCGGGCCGCGGGTTGCGCCGCGCTCCCCTGCGAGGCCGAGGTGGATCTGGGCCGCCGTGTCCGCGCCCAGACCCTGGAGGCGGTCGCCTATGCCGCGGACGGCCGCGAGCTCGCGCGGGACGCGGTCCGGGTGAACGATCCCGGCGAGGATTTCCGCATCCGTATCCTCGAGCCGGCGGGCGGGAAGGTGGAGGGCGCGGTGGACGTGGCGGCGGACGTGCGCGTCCCCGCCTCGGGCAAGCTCGACCGGGTGGAGCTCTTCTGGAACGACCAGCTCGTGGCCACCCTCTACGCCCCGCCCTTCCGGCACCGGATCGTGATCCCCCGCGACCGCCCCTCCGGCTATCTGCGGGTCGCGGCGCGCCTCGAAGACGGCTCGACGGCCGAGGACGCGGTGACCGTGAACTCCTC
>DATHUD010000466.1:0-2695 GCA_035462575.1 Thermoanaerobaculia bacterium
GGGGCCGGAGCCTGACGCTCGAGGCGAACCCCGATTTCTTCAAGCCGGGCCCCTATCTCGACCGCGTCGTCTACCGATTCGCCGACTCGGACCGGGCCCTGGACCTCCTCCTCTCCGGGAAAGCGGACTACATGGTCATCCGCCCCAGCCTGGGCCGCCTGCCCGCGCTGGCGGTGGACCCCCGGGTGCGGGTGCTCACCTCTCCGGCGGACAGCCGGTATTACCTGGCGTTCAATTTGAGGCGGCCCCTCTTCCGGGACCGCCGCCTGCGCGAGGCGATCAACCGGGCCCTCGACCGCCCGGCCCTTCTGGAGCGCGCGCTCCACGGCTACGGCGCGCCCGGCTATGGCTTCTACACGCCCGCGGTGGCCTGGGCGTACAACGCGAAGGCTCTGGCGCCTGCCTTCGATCCTGGCGGGGCCCGCAAATTGGTTGCGGCGGCCCTGGAGGGGCGAGCAGGCGCCTTCGAGCCGGTCCTCCTCTCCGCGGGCATCGTTCCGTACGGGGACATGGCCCGGGAGGTGGCGCGGCAGCTCCGGGCTGTAGGGATCACGGTGCGCCTGGAGCTCGAGCCGCCCGACCGGTGGTTCGAGAGGGCCGTCGAGCGCCACGACTTCGACATCGCGCTCCTGGGAGGGAGCCAGGGGCCCGATCCCGAGAGCCTGAACCTCCGGTTCGGGTCGCGCGGCCTCTCCCAGATCATGGGCTACGAGAGCGCCGAGCTCGACGCCGCCGTCTCCGAGGGAAGCCGGGTGGTGGACCCCTCCCTGCGCGCCCGGGCCTACTTCCGGGCCCAGGAGATCCTGGCCCGCGACCTGCCGATCGCGCCGCTCGCCGAGTCGATCCGCGTCGTGGTCTGCCGCCGGGAGGTGACCGGCCTCCCCCAGGCGGAAGGCCGCGGCCTGGTCCCCTCTCACGACTACAGCCTCGTCCGCCTGGGCCCTCCGCCGGGAGGCGGCCGTTGAAACCGGTCCCGGAAATGCCGGAGACCCCGGACGGACGGCTGCTCTGGCGCAACTGGCCCTGGGCGGCGAAGCTCGCCCTGCTCCTGGGGGCTCTGGCGATCCTTCCCGTGGCCGTCCTCACCCTCTACGGCGCCATGACCGCGCGGCAGGACCGGATCGACAGCGCGCGCCAGCAGAACCTCCAGCAGGCCAGGAACACCGCCCAGGCCATCGACCGCTACCTGGACGGGGTGCTGGCCGACGTCCGGACCCTCGCTCTGGTTCCGGCAACGATCCGCTTCCTCGACGGCTCGCGCGACCCCCAGCTCTCGGAGGACGTGCGACTCCTGCTCGTCGGAACGCGGGACATCTACGACTTCGACGCCCTCTACCTGACCGACAGCGCCGGCACCGTCCGGCTCGCGACCTCTCCCCGGTTCCTCGGCCGGACCTACGTCGCCTCCCGGTGGTTCCGGAACGCCATCTCCGGCAACGCGTCCTTCAACGAGCCTCGATACGATCCGGAAGACCGGCGCATCTACATCCACGCCTCGACTCCCGTGCGGCAGGCGGACGGCCGCATCGTGGGGACGGCCGTCGGCCGGATCACTCTCGCGGGCCTCGACCGCATCATCCAGGGGGACACCGGCTACGCCGGCCGGGGGGAGTTCGGCATCCTCTGGGACGCCGACGGCATAAGGCTGAGCCACCCGACGAAGCCCGTCCTGCGCTTCCGCGCCTTCGAGCCTCTGCCGCCGGACGTCCTCACCCGTCTCTCGGTGGAGAACCGCTTCGGTCCCGAGACCCGGCAGATCGTCAACGGGGCGCCCCCCTACCCTGGCATCCTCCGGCGTTCCCGCTGGCTGCTCTACGATGGCAACGCCAATCCCCACGTCCGCCTGGGCTCCGGGGACCGGGTCTTCTACGCCTCGATCACCCCGCTCGGCAAGGCCCGGTGGCTCTACGGCATCTTCAGCCCCGAGACCGCCATCCTTGCCACGCTCGAAGAGGAGACCCGGAGAAACCTCCTGCTCGCCATCCTGACCGCCGCGGTCGCCGCCGCCGTGGCCTTCTTCGCCGCGCGCTGGGTGACGCGCCCCCTGCGCGAAGTCGGCGACGCGGCCCAGGCCCTGGCCGCCGGCGACATGTCCCGCCGTGTGGGCCTCACGCAGCGGGACGAGGTGGGCCGCCTGGGGGACGCCTTCGACTCCATGGCCGACGCCCTGGCCGCCAAGGAGGCCGAGCTCCGGGGCTACGCCGGGCAGCTCGAAGAGCGGGTCCAGGAGCAGACCGCCGCCCTCCGGGCCTCGGAGGAGAAGCTCCGCGTCCTCTATGAGCACGAGCAGGAGCTGCGCCAGAAGGCCGAGGAGGCCAACCGCATCAAGGACGAGTTCCTGAGCACCGTGTCCCACGAGCTGCGCACGCCGTTGAACGCCATCCTCGGCTGGACCTGGCTCCTGGGGAGCGGCTCGCTGGATGCCGAGGGGATGAAGCGGGCCGTCGCCACGATCGAAAGGAACGCCCGGGCGCAGAGCCAGATCATCGACGACCTCCTGGATGTCTCCCGCATCATCACGGGCAAGCTCCGCCTCCAGGTGGACGAGGTGGACCTGGCGCACGTGATCGATTCGGCCTTCGACTCGCTGCGCCCGGCGGCCGACGCCAAGGAGATCGGGATCGAGCAACGGATCGATCCCGAGGCGGCCCGGGTGACCGGAGATCCTCACCGGCTGCAACAGGTCGTCTGGAAC
>DATHUD010000467.1:0-4929 GCA_035462575.1 Thermoanaerobaculia bacterium
AAGTGCTCGATGGCGGAGATCCAATCCTTCTGGGCGAAGGCCGCCCACCCGAGCGCGAGCTCCGCCTCTCCCCCGCTCTGGGCCTGGACCGTTCCGCAAAGGAGGACGAGGGCGAGAAGGGACGGGAGAGATCGGCGCAGCATGGGTAGAGCCTCCTGAAGACGGATCGCGCCCATTCTACAGCGGTCCTCTCCCCACCCGAAAAGATAGGGGGAGGGGGTACTTGACAAGAATAGGGGTGGGGGGTATCTTAGTTTCATCAGACGGGGGACGGAAAGGTCCGGCTCCCAGGGAATGAGGAGACACACCATGGAGCATCTCAACCTGAAGATCGACGGAATGAGCTGCGGGCACTGCGTGGCCCGCGTGGAGAAGACTCTTTCGAAGCTGGATGGCGTCGCCGTCCGCAAGGTGGACATCGGCTCGGCCGAGGTGATGTACGACCCGAGCCGCACCCCGTTCGAGCGCATAAGGCAGTCCCTGGACGACGCGGGCTATGAGGCGCGGCCGGTCGAGAGCGCGGAGAGGCTCGCATGAACGCCACGGACTGGATCGTCCTTTTCGCCGGGGCGATGGCCATCGTTGCCGTGAACTGGTGGTTCTTCCGGGCGAAGCGGCCGGCGGCCAAGGCCACGGCCGGCGCCGGTGGGAGTCAGGAGGTGACCATCACCGTCCAGGGTGGCTACAGCCCCGCGGAGGTCCGCTTGAAGAAGGGCGTGCCGGCCCGCCTCGTGTTCGACCGGCAGGAGACCTCGGGCTGCTCCGAGGAGGTCGTGATCCCCGACTTCGGGATCCGCAAGTTCCTCCCCGCCTTCAAGAAGACGGTCGTCGAGCTGACGCCCGGCGAGGCGGGAACCCATGAATTCACGTGCGGGATGAGCATGCTCCACGGCAGGCTCATCATCGAGAGCTAAGGAGACGGTCATGGCTACGACCACGGCCTTGAACCCGCCGGAGACCCGGCCGGCGCCCCCTCCCGGAAAGACCGGCGAGGCGTCCGGAACGAAGATCGACATCCCGGTCTCCGGCATGACCTGCGCCGCCTGCCAGGCGAGCGTGCAGAAGGCGCTCGAGCGCCAGCCCGGGGTGCTCGGCGCCTCGGTCAACCTGATGTTGAAGAATGCCGCCGTGACCTACGACGCGGCGGCGACCAGCCCCGAGGCCCTGGTCGAGGCGATCCGCGACACGGGCTACGAGGCCGCGCTGCCCCGGCCGGAGCAGACCGCCTTCGCCGAGCAGGAAGAGCGCGACCGCGCCCAGGAGGAGGAGTTCCGCGCGCTGCGCTTCAAGGCTGTCGTGAGCGGCCTCCTCGGCGCCTTGGCCATGCTCGTCTCCATGCCCCTGATGGTCTCGGGCACCCATCACGGCCCCGTGGCCGATCCGTTCATGCGCTGGGCCATGGAGTCCATGACCCCGGTCCTGCGGGACTGGATGCCCTGGCTGTACCGGATCGATCCGCGGGTCCTTTCGTACTCGCTCCTGGGGATCACCGTGCTGGTGATGGCCTGGGCCGGGCGGCACTTCTACGTCCGCGCCTGGTCGAGCTTCCGCCACCACTCGGCGGACATGAACACGCTCGTGGCCGTGGGCACCGGCGCGGCGTTCCTCTACTCGCTCCTCGCGACCGTGGCCCCCGGGTTCTTCCTCCGGAACGGCGTGGCGCCGGACGTCTACTACGAGGCGGTCGTCATCATCATCGCCCTGATCCTCGCCGGCAACACCCTGGAAGCCCGGGCCAAGAGCCGGACGTCGGCGGCCCTGCGCTCGCTCGTCGCGCTCCAGCCCAAGACCGCCCGGGCGCTCCGGGACGGCCAGGAGGTGGACGTGCCCGTCGAGGAGGTCCGCCACGGCGACACCGTCGTTGTCCGTCCCGGAGAGCGGGTGCCGGTGGACGGCGAGGTCCTTTCCGGCGCGAGCGCCGTGGACGAGTCCATGCTCACCGGCGAGTCCATGCCGGTCGAAAAGGCTGCCGGAGACCGCGTCATCGGCGGCACCATCAACCGGACGGGCGCCTTCCGCTTCCGCGCCACGACGCTCGGCTCGGACAGCGTGCTCGCCCGCATCGTGCAGCTCATGCGGGACGCCCAGGGCTCGCGCGCGCCGATCCAGAAGCTCGCGGACCGGATCAGCGGCATCTTCGTGCCCATCGTGATCTCGATCGCCATCGCCACCTTCGTCGTCTGGTTCCTGGCGGCGGGAGAGGCCCCGGCCGTGCGCGCCTTCGCCGCGGCGGTCGCGGTCCTCATCATCGCCTGCCCGTGCGCCATGGGCCTCGCCGTGCCCACGGCCGTCATGGTGGCCACGGGCCGGGGCGCCGAGCTCGGCATCCTCATCAAGGGCGGCGAGGCGCTCCAGCGCGCGGGCGACATCACCACCGTGGTCCTGGACAAGACCGGCACCGTGACCGAAGGCCGGCCCACGGTGACGGACGTCGTCCTGGCTCCGGGGAGCGCCCGGACGGCGGAGGACCTCCTCCGTCTCGTCGCCTCTCTGGAAGCCTCCTCCGAGCACCCCCTGGCGGACGCCGTCGTGCGCCACGCCAAGGACCGGGGGCTTCCCCTGGCTCCCTCCGAAAGCTTCCAGTCGGTGACCGGCCGCGGCGCGGTCGGCGTGGTCTCGGGCTCCGCGATGGCGGTGGGCAATCCAACCCTGATGGCCGACTACGCGATCAAGGTGGACCCGCTGCTCCCCGAGGCCGAGCGCCTCTCGGGCGAAGGCAAGACGCCCATGTACGTGGCGATCGACGGCGAGCTCGCCGGCCTCCTCGCGGTGGCTGATCCGATCAAGCCGACCTCCCGCGAGGCCATCGCCCGCCTGAAGAAGATGGGTTTGGACGTCGTCCTCCTGACCGGCGACAACCAGCGCACCGCCGAAGCCATCGCCCGCCAGGCCGGCATCGGCCGGGTCGTGGCAGGCGTGCTCCCCGAGGGCAAGGTCGAAGAGATCCGCCGGCTCCAGGAGAAGGGCGCGGTCGTCGCCATGGTGGGCGACGGCATCAACGACGCCCCGGCCCTGGCCCTGGCGGACGTCGGGATCGCCATCGGCACCGGCACGGACATCGCCGTCGAGGCGAGCGACGTGACGCTCATGCGCGGAGACCTCTCCGGCGTAGCTGCGGCGATCGCCCTCTCCCGGCGCACCATGCGCACGATGAAGCAGAACCTCTTCTGGGCGTTCATCTACAACGTCGTGGGCATTCCGGTCGCGGCCGGAGTGCTCTACCCCGTCTTCGGGCTGCTGCTCTCGCCGATCCTCGCGAGCGCGGCCATGGCGGGGAGCTCCGTCAGCGTCGTCGCCAACAGCCTCCGCCTCCGCCGCGCGCGGGTGGCCTGAGCGGAAAGGAGAAAGGAAAGGCATGGAACAGGAAGCCACCCCTCGCGCAGAGGCCCCGCACGACCGCAAGGCCCACGGCGTCGACACGGACGCCAAGGAGAGGAACCTGAAGCGCCTGCGCCGCATCGAAGGCCAGGTCCGCGGGCTCCAGAAGATGGTCGAGGAAGACCGCTACTGCGCGGACATCCTCACGCAGGTCTCCTCGGTCCACGAAGCGCTCCGCGGAGTCGCCAGGGAGCTGATGAGGAATCACCTGAAGCACTGCGCCACGAGCGCCATCAAGAGCAGTCCGGAAGACGCCGAGGCGATGTACGACGAATTGATCGAGCTGATGTACAAGTACGGGCGCTGAGAGATCCGGGGCGAGCCTCCCGGAACCCGGGGCAATGAACGCCCGGTCCGGGGGAGGCGTCGCGCAGAACGCCCGCGCGGCTCCCCCGAACGGGGCGGGGGCCCGGCGGAACGGGGGAGAGCCCGCCCCCAGCAGGGGGAACCCTCGCCCCCAACGGGTACGGGCTTCCCCCGAGCGGGTACGGACCTCCCCCTACTGGGGGCGAGAGCCGCCCCGAACAGGGGGACGCCTCCCCCGAGCAGGTACGGGCTTCCCCCCACTGGGGGCGAACGCTCCCCCGAACGGGGGGAGGCCCGTACCTGCTCGGGGGAAGCCCGTACCCGCTCGGGGGAGACCCGTACCCGTTGGGGGCGAGGGCCGTACCCGCTCGGGGGAGGCGTCGCCCCCGTTCGGGCGAACGTCGCCCAGCTCGGTCGAGGGTCCTCTCCGCACATTCAGCCGCCGGAGCCATCTCACCGTCGCGCGGCCACGAAGCCGGACCACCAGGTCAATCCGATGAACAGCAACTGCATCAGCGTCCTGGGGATGAGAGACGTCGCGGGCTGGCCTCGCAGAAGAACACCCTCGCGGGCCGCGTGCACATTGGCCGGGAACACCGCGATCAGGAAGATCACCAGAGCGACCGCGGCGATCCGGCGCGTCCGGGGCCACAACAGCCCCAAGGCACCCGCCACCTCGCAGACTCCGGTCAGGAGGATGACCGCCTCCGGGTTCGGAACCCACGAGGGAAGCATGCGCGCGAGGTCATGGCGCATCGCGTTGAAATGGGCAATGGCCGTGAAACAGAACATCGCCGCAAGCCCGACGCGGGTGGCCGCGGGCCACGAATCGAGGCTGCGGACCCTCCAGGAGCCGAGACCTCGGGCCAACAGCAGGACGACGATCAGGACGATGAGCGGGGCCATGAGACCTCCTTTGTGGAGCGGAGTTGCTCTCGACGATCGGCATCAATCTTCAGTACGCCACGTCGCCAGCTCCGAACCCAAGTCATCGGCCGGGTGATTCACCGTCGGAATGCCACGCTTCTGACACTCCGCAGAAAAGGTGTAACGATCAACGCCCGCGAGATCCGCCGCAGCCCCCGCAGAGAGCTCACCGACCCGGAACATGAGCATCGCCGCGTACAGCTTGATGCGTCTGGCTAGCTCGGCAGGCTCGTGGTTCACCAGGTACTGATCTGGTATCTCAAGCGTTATTTCCATGACGATCTCCGACTCTAGCGTAGTGCATCCACCGGTCCCTCC
>DATHUD010000468.1:0-8850 GCA_035462575.1 Thermoanaerobaculia bacterium
TAGCTCGACTTCTTGCCGCTCAGGTTGAAGCTCAGCTCCTTGTCCCCGCTCCCCTGAAGGATCACCCGCCGCGCCTCCGCCGGCAGCTTCTTCCAGGGGGTGGACAGCGAAAAACCCATGGCCTTCGAAAGGGTGTCGACCATCTTCAACCGCCACGACTTCGACCCCTCGGGCCACGGCGCCACCGCCCCGGCGAGGATCGAGCGTTCCGGATCCGGCACCACCTTGTCCTCGTCCACGCCCATGAGCGTCCCCAGCCCCGAGCAGGTCGGGCAGGCGCCATAGGGGCTGTTGAAGGAGAAGAGCCGCGGCGTGATCTCGGTCAGGCTCGTGCCGCACTCCACGCACGAATAGTTCTGGGAAAGCGTCTCCTCGGCCGCGCCCTCGGGTGCCAGCACCACGAGGCCGCCCGCCACCTTGAGAGCGGTCTCGATCGAGTCCGCCAGCCGCTTCTCGATCCCCGGCTTGACCACGATGCGGTCGATCACCACGTCGATCGAGTGCTTCTTCTGCTTGTCGAGCGTGGGAGGGCCCCCGGAGAGCTCCACCAACTGGCCGTCGATCCGGGCCCGCATGAACCCCTCGCGGGTCATCTGCTCGAGCTGCTTCTTGTACTCCCCCTTCTTGCCGCGCACGAAGGGCGCGTAGATCACCAGCCGCGTCCCCTCCGGGAGATCGAGCGCCCGGTCGACCATCTGCTGCACGGTCTGAGGGCGGATCGTCTGCCCGCAGCTCGGGCAGTGAGGCACCCCGATCGAGGCGAAGAGGAGCCGCATGTAGTCGTGGATCTCGGTCACCGTCCCCACCGTCGAGCGGGGGTTCTTGGAGACCGACTTCTGCTCGATCGAGATCGCCGGCGACAGCCCCTCGATCGAGTCCACGTCCGGCTTCTCCATCTGCTGAAGGAACTGCCGGGCATAGGAGGAGAGCGACTCGACATAGCGCCGCTGCCCCTCGGCGAAAAGAGTGTCGAAGGCGAGGGAGGACTTGCCCGAGCCCGAAACGCCGGTGATCACCACCAGCCGGTTCCTCGGGATCTCGAGATTGACGTTCTTCAGGTTGTGCTCGCGCGCACCGCGGACGGAGATGAATTCCATGGGACCGGTCATCCTAACAGAGAGGGAAAGGGACCCGGGAGGTCCAGGAGACGGAGTCGCCCGAGGAAGGAACAGGGTACCCCTGAAGCGGAATTCCCGGAGAAGGCGGTCAGAGGTGTACAGCAATCTCGCCGCGATTCACCCGCTTGGCCAAGCGCCCTGGTCCACCCATCCATCAAACTCCGGCCCCAGACCCGCACCGCCTTCATATGCCTTCCAGTACTGAGCAGCGATCGCCTCGCGACTCTCCTGGTCTTCGGCTTCTAAATCCAGAGAGCCGCGCCGGATCGCCGCGAACAACCCCGAGTCCAGAAGGCCGGACAGGCCCGGGCAGCCTGCGAGGGCCTGCGGGTCCGAGTGCATGAGGTCCACGAGCCAGGACGAGACAAGCAGCTCGAATCCCGGCTTGCTCACGTTTTCCAGGGGACGACCGAGGGCGCGGGTGTAAGGCTCCAGAGCCTCCCGCACATCGATCGCGTACTCCGGCAACCTGCGGGGCACGCCCGCTGTCCCCGGTCCCCACAGATAAAACCGGTTCGTCATCGCCAGCAGGAAGTAGGGGGATGCCGGGATCGCCCTGTGCTGCAGCAGGAGGTCGCGGACCTCTCGAGCCCACTCCTCGGAAGCTCCGAGGCCGTTCTTGACCTCGACCACGAGTTGGAGAGTCCGGTCCGGGCCGTAGACGATGATGTCCGCCTGCTTCATAACGAACAAACTCTACCGGGCGTCTGAAAGCGAGTCAACTGTTACCGATCGACGGAACCGCCGCCCCCGGCCGGGCCCTCACCCCAACCCTCTCCCAGCCTCCACCCCGGCCGCCGGGAGAGGGAGCCCTTATATCCCTGCGAAACACGGTCCCAAAAGCGGGCAGGGGCTGCTTTTGCAAAGGCTCCCTCTCCCGGTTGGGGGACGGGAGGCTGGGAGAGGGTTGGGGTGAGGGCCGGGCGGCGGAGCCGTCCGGTTCCAGACTTGCCCCGCGCTCCCCGCGGCTATACCCTTCCCTCCGAGCCACTGACGGCCGCCCCGGCCCTTCACGGCCGGCGATCCGAGGAGGTCTTCCCCATTTCTACCGAACCCGCCTTCCGCACCTCGTGCGTCGAGCGCTTCCTGCGCTACGTGACGATCGACACCCAGTCGACCGAGACCTCCGACACGTACCCCAGCACGGCCAAGCAACTCGACCTCCTGCGCCTCTTGGTCGACGAGCTCAAGGAGATCGGCCTCGCAGACGCCGCGATCGACGAGCACGGCTACGTGATGGCGACCCTCCCCGCCACCACTTCGAAAACCGGAGTCCCCGTCATCGGCTTCATCGCCCACGTGGACACCTCGCCCGAGATGAGCGGCGCCGGGGTCAAGCCCATCATCCACAGGAATTACCAGGGCCAGGACCTCGTCCTGCCGGACGACCCCACCGCCGTGCTCCGCCCCGCCGACAACCCGTACCTCGGCGAGCGGATCGGAGACGACATCATCACCGCCTCCGGTACCACCCTCCTGGGCGCGGACAACAAGTCCGGCGTCGCCGAGATCATGGCCGCCGCCGAATACCTGATCGCCCACCCCGAGATCCCCCACGGCCCCATCCGCGTCGGCTTCACGCCCGACGAAGAGGTGGGCGCCGGCACCAAGTACTTCGACGTCCCCAAGTTCGGCGCCAAGTACGCCTACACCATGGACGGCGGCGCCCGGGGCGAGATCGAGATGGAGAGCTTCTCGGCCGACGCCATGACGATCACGTTCCAGGGGTTCAACACCCACCCCGGCTTCGGCAAAGGCAAGCTGATCAACTCGATCAAGATCGCCGCCGACTTCATCACCCGCCTCCCCAAGGAAGGCCTCTCGCCCGAAACCACGGACGGCTACGACGGCTACGTCCACCCCTACGTGGTCAACGCCAGCGTCGAGCGCACCTCGGTCAAGCTCCTCATCCGGGACTTCAAGACTCCGGGCCTCAAGGAGAAGGAAGACTTCCTCGAGCGGCTCGCCCGCGAAACGGTCGCGGACTGGCCCGGCGCCACCCTGGAGATCAAGATCGAGGAGAGCTACCGCAACATGCGCGAGGTGCTGGACCACCACCCCGACGTGGTCGAAAACGCCCGCGAAGCCATCCGCCGCGCCGGCATCGAAACCCGCGAGCGCCCCATCCGCGGCGGCACCGACGGCTCGAAGCTCAGCTTCATGAACCTCCCCACGCCCAACATCTTCGCCGGCGAGCAAAACTTCCACTCCCGCCTCGAATGGGTCTCCGCCCAGGACATGGAGAAGGCCGTCGAAGTGATCGTCCACCTGGCCCGGATCTGGGAGGAGAAGGCGCCGGGGTAGCCTCCCGGCAGGAAACCTCCCGGCCCAATTGGGGCGCCCCCGGTGTGGGCGCCCCTCCCCTGCCCTTTCCGCGCCGCTAACGCTCACCGCTAACGCTTCCCGGCCTCGATCTCACGCCGAATCAAGCACTTAGAAGAGCCCGTCAAATCTCTCGGCGTTGACGGCCCGTTTTGCTAACGTTTCAAGCCAGCCCGGTCTCCCGCGGCAGGTACCACACCTTGGGCGACTTCCCCTGCCGGCGCAGGAATCCCTCCTCCTCCGACCACTGCCTCAGGTAGCGCGAAGCCTCGACCCGGGCGGATTGCGACTCCCCGAGGCCCAGAAGCTCCCGGCACTCCCGGGGCGTGATCGAGCCGTGCTGGGCCACGAAGGCCCGCACCATCTCCGCATACCGGATCGGCTCCAGGCCGCGAGTCCGCGTATACGCCGCCTTGCCGAGCAGATCCTTGGCCGTGCCCTTGGTCAGGTGATAGGTCGCCGCCTTGGTCCTCCCCTTGCGCTCCAGGAAACCCGTCTGCGGCTGCGCCAGACGATCCAGCACCGCGCGGGCCGCCTCCCTCGGGAGCTGCAACAGCTCCGCCGCCGAGAGAGTGTCGATAAAAGCGTTGCTGCGGAGATAGGACAGCACCAGAAGACCGTCCAGCCCTGTCTCCCGCTCCTCGCCCCGCCAGCGGGCCACGAGCGCGGCCATGCGTTCGTCGAAGCTGCCGTCGAAGATCCGCAACGTCACTTGATAAGCGCTCGCCTCGTACTCAGGGATCCTCTTCCCGTAGGAGAGCGTCGTCTCGAAAATCCGCCGCCTTCCGATCCCCGCCCGCTCCACCAGCCGCAGCTTCTCGAACGCCTCCGCCAGCGTCCGGTTCCGGCTGACCGGCTCGTGCCGAAGGATGTTCCGCGGCGTAATCCCGGCGATGAACCCGCCCGGGCTCGTGATCGCCAGGAGCTCCCCCGTGTGCCGCACGAGCACCTCTCCGGCATTCATGTAGTCCCGGTGCGTCACCGCGTTGAGCACCGCCTCCCGGACGACCTCCACGGGGAAGGAGGGAATCCGCAGCCGGAACAGGCCCATCGGCAACTCATGCTCGGGATTGATCGGCCCGGTGAAGATCTGCTCCACCCTTTCGAGGATGCTCAGCAGTCCCTCGTGGTACGAATCGTTGCGCGCCACCTCCAGGCCGGAAACCTGATAGGCGTAGTGGACCTGGTGCTGCGGGCACAGCCTCCGCAACGTCTCCGCCCGCCCGAAAAGCAGCAGGCCCGCGTGCGTCACCCGCCCGTCCTTGACCGCTCCCAGCGCCACCAGAAGATCCTGGTCGCTCAGCTCCAGGAGCCTCGAGTCCGCCTGGTGACGCCGCAGCACGTTGCGCGCCCGCGCGATCTCCACCGGGTCGAGCTCGGAGACCGGAAGCTCCCAGGCCGGCTCTCCGCTCCAGTCCAGGGTCCCGGAAGAGACCCGGGAGCGGATGAAGGTCTGGGCATCGAGCGGCATGCAGCTCTTGCCGACCCGCCTCTTGAAAAGGCCATGCGCCGTCCCGTAAGGCTGCAAGCCGCCTCCGCAGGGGACCCGCACCACGAGCACCCGCCCGGTGCCTTCCGGAACCTCCAGTTCCTCCACCTCGACTGCCAGGTTCGGCCGGGTGCTGTCGAAAATCCCCCGCCGCCACGTATCCAGGTCATAGCCGGACGCCCCATGGATCGCCTTCGCCCGCCCCCGGACCCGATCCGCCACTCCGAACACGACCACCCCGCCCTCCGCATTCGCGAAACAGGAGGCATACTCCACGGCGACCTTCATGTCCTCCTTCGGCCCCTGCCACGGCTTGAAATCGAGCCACTCCGTCTCGAGGTCGTCGGCCGTCGCAGACTTCAGGAGATCCAGAAGACACAGAATCTCCGCGTTCGTAGGGATGCCCATCGTCTCTCCACGCTCCTTCCCGCGTCGAACCGATGGCCATACCCTCCAGTCCAGCATCCCTTCAGGCAAAATGAGTCGGGGATGATAGCACCCCGAGCCCGGATCGTCGCGCACGGAGAACACGGAGAACCGGGACGCCACTCCTCCCCAAGCTCTGCTAACGCTTGCCGCTAACGCTCGCCCCCTGATAAACTCTTATCTGGCAACAACTTGCAACGCTCTCCTTCTCTCGCATCCGCCGGGAGGCCGTTTTGCTAACGTCCACCGGCTTGGGGGATGAGCGCTCCACCCCCTCGCTCCGCTAACGCTCTCCGCTAACGTTTTCTCCAGAGCAACCCCTTTCCTTTCAATCACTTGCCGAGAACCCCCAAACCTTCCCGCCGGAAAGGCCTCTTTTGCTAACGTTTCCAATCGTGAAGGAGTGGCGGGAAAGGGAAACCGCAAAGGCTCCCTCTCCCGGCGGATGGGAGGGGGCTGGGAGAGGGTTGGGGTGAGGGCCCGGGCGGCGCAGCCGCCCGGATCGGAGTGGAATCGGAATGGAAAAGGTCGCCCGGGCGCCCCCCTACGGCCGGAACACCCGCCCAAGCACCCGCCCCCCCTCGCTCCACACCAGCACGAACTGCCCCCTCTCCCCCACGAAGGTCACAGCCGGCTGAAAGATCACCGCCCCCGGCGCGCCCTGGTGCAGGACGAACTCCGGCTCGACCGGCCGGCCCTTGGCGGGGAGAAAGCGCCCGCGGATCTCGCGGACGTCACCCTCGGCGCTCGCCCAGACCACCAGCAGCCGGCCGTCCTTTCCATAGAGCAGCTCCGGCCGGTCCTGGTCCCCCTCGACCCGGAGATTGACCAGGATGGGCTTGCCCACCTTCCGGCCCGCGGCATTGAACCGCTGGACCACGACGTCCAGCCCGGACCGCGCCGGCTTCCCGCCGGTGTACCAGGCCGCGGCGAAACCGCCGTCCGGCGCGCAGGCCAGCGCGAACGTGCGATATTCGAAGGACTCCACCGGCGGCACCACCACGATCCGCTTGCCCAGGGCCGCCCCGTTCGGCGCGAGCCGGCGGACCGAGAAGCCGATCGGCCGGGGCCCTTCGAACGGCACCACCTCCTGCACGCTCCAGCCCACCACGCTCGTCCCTTTGGGGGTAACGCAGGCCGCGGGCAGGGTGCGGGCCAGCGCACGTCCGACCTCCACCTCCGGGCCGAGGTTCCCGCTCGCGTCCACGCGCCGGGTCATCACCGGCGTCTCGAACGTGCCGCGCTGGAGGCGGTCCCAGGCCACGAGGAAACCACCGTCCGGGTAGGCGACCAGGACCGGATCGTCATCGTCCACACCCGCCGGGTGCCCCGCGTTCACGTGGATCGCCTCCCCGGACGGAGCCCCGGTCGGAGTGAGCCGCTGCGCGTAGAGCTTCCCCGGGTGGAGCCAGCCCAGGACGAAGCCGCCGTCGCCCGTGGCGCCCACACCCGCCGCCCTGGATTGGGACTGCGGCGCGATCTGCCGCTCCGGCCCTCCGTTCCCGTTCACGTCGAACGTCCGGAAAAAGGTGCTGAAGGTGGCGGAGGCGCCCCACGCCGCGGTAAAAGTCCCCGGAGCGCCGCCCGCGACGAGCGCCCTGGTGTGCCGGCAATCCCCGCACGTGCTCAAGGCGAACACCGCCCCCTCCGGCTGGGGGATCGAAGGCGGGGCCGCGGGAGCCGCCAGCACGGCGGCCATGATCAGGATGGGCGTGATCATCATTCGGGTCTCCTTCTTTTCCCACATTCTACGACGGCTCGCGGGCTCCCTTCGGTGAGCCGGGGATTCCTGCCATTCGTCCCGCCAGACCCGCGCCCTGTCCCAGAGGGAAATGGCCGCCGTGGCCTGCGACCTCACCCTCCGGCTCCCTCTCCTAAAAGAGAGGGAGAGAAAAGCAAACTCGACAAACCAGAGCCCCTCTCCTTTAGGAGAGGGGTTGGGGTGAGGTCGAAGGCCACCGCCGTTCCGGATTTTCCTCCCTGCGTGCGGGGTGATGGCAGAGAAGGGCCGGGGAGGTGAGGGCCTCTGATACAGTGCCCTCCGGCCATGTCTTTCGGCCAGCGAGGAGCGAGAATGGGAAAAAACAATCAGTGGACGCGGGGACCGATCGAGCTGGAGTTGCCGCCGCTCCCGAGCGAGCTCAAAGACATCAGCGGCTGCCTGCTTCAGACCGGGACCTTCGACGACACCGTGGGGGAAGAGGTCTTCCTCGTCATCCTCGACACCGCCTTCGACTGGCGGGACCCTGAGGACGAAGAAGGGCTCGAGCTCCGGCTCAAGTCCGGAATCGCCCAGACCGGCCACGGCCTCCTCGCCTTCCTCATCTGGGTCCTCGTCGAAAACGAAGAGCGCGCGGCCTACTTCGAGCAGTATCTGGACCCGGAAAACCCCGACACCCTGCGCCTCC
The DNA here is from genome assembly GCA_035462575.1 of Thermoanaerobaculia bacterium. GTDB lineage: Bacteria > Acidobacteriota > Thermoanaerobaculia > Multivoradales > UBA5704 > DATARR01. Next base: position 7,764 of record DATHUD010000468.1, read on the forward strand.
TCACCCTGGCCGGAGAACAGGACTTCCTGAAAGTCGTCTTCTGCAACTCGGGCTCCGGCCTCGTCGAAGACTTCCTCGAATACGAGAACGTCTACGAGCTCGGAGACCTCGGAGCCACCCTCGCCGAAATGGAAGACGAGGTCCCCGAGCCCTCCTTTGAGGACGCCCAGCAGGAATTCATGACCGAATACCCGGTCGAAGACCTTCTCGACGAGGAAGAGGACGAGGACGACGAGGAGGATGAAGACGAAGACGAGGTCGAAGAGGAAGACAGGAAGCAGTAGAGGCAACGCCCTCCGGTCTCCCTCCAAGCCAGAATCATCCATGGGATACTGATCCCCCACTTGAACGAGGAGGAACGATCATGAGAGTCATCCGCAAGCTCAGCCTCAACAAAGAGACCCTCGGCCGCCTGGATCTCCGGAAGCGCTCCGACGACGCCCTCGTCGGCGATCCCTCCTGTGTCGAGAGCTGCTACTTCGTCTCGTGTGACGGAGGCTGCGGGATCTCGACCGGCCTGAAGGACGACTGATCCCGTCCCCGATCGCGCTTACCCTGTAGGGGCGGCCCTATGTGGCCGCCCTGGGCGGGGGTTGTTTTGTTCTCGCCCCAGAGGGGCTGAAGGCATGTAGCCCGGGGTGAAAGCGCCGAAGGCGCGCCAACTCCGGGTCCACGCCCCCCACCGTTTTAAGCCCTGAAAGGGCGCCGGCAGCTTGATCGATTGGGAAGGGGTGTATCTCCACTATTGCAGGAGATCTATAATAAACAACTCCAATTGCTCCGGTGTCTTACCCGAGCAAGAAGCTATAACAAGTGCCCTCGCCAAAGGAGAGACCCATGCACAAGGTGTTGATTCTCAATATTCTCCTGGTCCTTGGCTTCTCACCATCCTTGTACTCCCAGAGCGGATGCTGCTCCAGCCATGGCGGCGTCTGCGGGTGCAGATGCTGCGACGGGACTCGCCTCTCGGATCTCTGCGCACCCTACTTCCCATGCGGTGGGAGCGTTCCCTCCGCTCCATCGGGGCTTACCCCAACTGTTGCAAAAAGTCGGCCGAATGATCAAGCCGCCATTTTGAGGATCTGGC
>DATHUD010000469.1:0-9437 GCA_035462575.1 Thermoanaerobaculia bacterium
AGCCTTCGGGATTGAGGAATTCCTGCAAATGTCTCCGGCGGGCGTAGGCCTTGAGGTCCCAGGCCCGTGCGTCCGTGGCATCGACTCCGATGGCCGCCTCGCAGAACCAGTAGGCCTTGGCGTAGTTGGAGGCCTGGGTGAAGGTCTCGGCCAGCGCGTAATACGCCTCGTAGTTCTCAGAATTCTCCACCAGGGCACAGCGGAAGGCCGACTCCGCAGAGTCGAGCTCTTCGAGCTGCCGATAGACGACGCCCAGGTTGTAGTGGCACTGCGCGAATTTCTGGTCGTCGTTCAGAGACCGGATGAAACAGCGCTCCGCCTCCCGGAGATTGCGGCTCCGGTCTTTTCTCTGCCGCTGCGTCTCCCGGTAGGAGCGCAGCCCTTCCGTGAAGCAGCGCACGGCCTGCCAGCGCGGCGAGCCGATCGACACGAGATGCGCGGCGACCCGGAAAGAAAGATGCTCGACGAGCTTATAGACGATCTCCTTTTCGGGGAGCTTCCTCTCCTCCTCGGTGAGCCGGCTCATGTCTACGTGCCAGTTGCCCGACAGGCGTCCTCCCCCCGTGATCTCGGCCGTGAGGAAGAGCTCGTTTTCACCCTTATACAGAGCCCCCGTCAGCCGCGGCCCGCTGACCAGACGGCTGACGAACTGCAGGAGAAAGTCCGTGGGAATCTTGAAGATTCCGAAGTCGATGGAAGAGGCATTCGTCTGCTTCAGGATCTCTCCCACGTCCTGGACACTCGGAGTCACCTCGATCACCGGGCTCTTCTGAGGAGGCCGCGCCTCATCGATCACCCGGTAGAGATCCGCGATCCGCGCGAGCTCGTTCTGGAGGCGGGGTCCGAGACCCGGGACCCAATCCTTGAGCTTGTCGTCCCCGGTGTGATTCGCGAAGGTCCCGATCACCAGGCGCTTGCGTCCCTCGTGGGCGAGAAGGATCAGCCAGAGCAGCACCGTGGAGCTGAAAGTCAGAAGCAGGAAGTGCCTGGCCTCGAGAGACCGGAGAATCGCGACAAAATCCCGGGTGGCCTGAGAGATCTTCTGATCCGAGACCGCGTCTGATTTCTCGGGCACCAGCAGAAAAACCAGAGCGGTAGCGGCGACCAGGAGGAGCCCCCACTTCCAGGCCCGTCGAATCCACGCCCAGGTCCGTCCACCAGCTCGCGCCATTCCCCACGCCACGTACCTGAACCAGAGGCTCTCCCACGCCGTGAACGCCAGCCAGAGCGCAATACCGAGGACGGTCAGGAGGGCGAGGTTGGTCGTGATCCGATCCCAGCGGGAGGTCCCCAGGAAGCTCCCGCTCGAGGAGAGGAGGAGGAACACGGTGATCAGGATCGTGCCCCACAATCCATAACCGAAAAAGGGCCGCGCTTTGTAGGCGCACAGATACTCCGCTCCCGGGGAGGGGCGGCGCTCATCCCCTCCTCTCAACTCGAGGGGCGTCAAGGCGAACCAGGCCCCAATGAGGAGCGCCACTGTCAGCCCCCAGAGCTCGACGGAATTCCGGAGATCCGGCCCTCCCGTCAGTGCCCAGCCAAGCGGGATCAGAAGAGCGACGATGGCCTGCCAGCCCGTGGCGAAGAAGAGGACACCGCAGGTGAAGAGCACCAAAGGGAGGGGCAGGCCAAAGACTGGCATCCAGGGGAGATCCAGGAAAGAGGCCAGAAGCGGGAGGAGCAGAGAGCCGGCGATCAGAGCGGTGCCCGCCAGGGCCCAGGCTCCGCGGCGGACCGGAAACCAAAGCTTGCCCGCGAAGGTTCCGAAGCCGAGGAGAACGACAGCCTGGAGGGCCGCCCAGAGCGCCCACTTATCGGCAGTAGCCAGCAGGGGGTTCGCCGCGTATGCCAGCCACCCCCACAGAAAGGCGAGCAACAGGCAGAGGATGCGGCCCACCGGTCGTGTCTTGGCCGGAAGGAGACCGATCACCAACAACGCGAGGGCGTACGGCGGCCAGCCGGCCATCGCCGAAGGCGAAAAGATCGAAGCCAGGAAGGAGCTCATAGAAGTACGACCTGGATCTGATTTCTTTCGATCATACGCTCAAACCTTCCTCATTCTCTGACGGACCCGCCCCCGGATTTCCCGTCCCCACCCGGATACAATCCCCCCGCCATGTGGAACCCAGGAGACCGCGTCACCCATCGTTTTCACGCCGAGCTCGGGATCGGGCGGATCACCAAGATCCGGGACCGGAAGCTCCTCGTCCAGTTTCCCGAGAGCGGTCAGCAGCTCATCTTTGCCGCGGGTACGGACGCCCTCGTTCCTCTGACCGTCGAGCCGGGAGGGCGGGCGCGCCTGGATCCTTCGGGGGAGATCGTTGTCGTCGAGTCGTGCGAAGAGGACGTCTGCCGGCTGACGGACGGCCGGGAGGTGGCGCTCGACGACCTCTGGCCGATCCCCGCCGAGGTGCCACCGCTCGAGCGGCTGGCGCGGGGAACGGTCGACGCCGCCGAGGACTTCGCGAACCGCATGGACGGCCTGCGCCTGGAACGCATCCGCCAGGCCGGCGGGCTCGGCTCGTTCCTGGGCGGGCGCATCGAGATCTTCCCTCACCAGCTCTACGCCGCCGAGCGCGCCTGCCACAGCGATCCCGTCCGCTGGCTCCTGGCCGATGAGGTCGGCCTGGGCAAGACGGTCGAGGCCTGCCTGATCCTCAACCGTCTCCTCCACAGCGGCCGGGCCGAGCGCACCCTCGTGGTGGCGCCCGAAACGCTCACCCTCCAGTGGCTGGGCGAGCTGTGGAGGAAGTACCACCAGATCTTCGCCCTCCTGGACGCGAAGCGGCTGGACGATGTGGCGAAGGACTACGGGGAGGGCTTCAACCCCTTCGACGTCCACCGGAAGGCCATCGTCTCTCTGGAGCTCCTCGCCTCGCGCCGGCGGCTGACCGAGCAGGCCGTGGAGGCCGGGATCGACCTCCTGGTGGTGGACGAGGCCCATCACCTGAAGCGGCCCAAGGGGCATCCCGGCAACGAGGCGTACCGCGCCGTGGCCCCCATCGCCGCCCTGGGCCGGCACGTCCTCCTCCTCTCGGCGACGCCGCTCGAAGACGACGCCCACGGCTTCTTCCGCCTCCTCCAGCTCCTCCGGCCGGAAGAGTTTCCCGAGGAGGAGGCCTTCGAAGACCGCCTCGCCCGGCGCGAGCCGCTCCCGCCCTGCACCAGCTCCACGCGCCGGGTGGACATCGGGGGCCTGCCGCCCCGCGTCCCCCAGCCCGTTTCGGTCGAGGACGACGGCTGGGAGGCGCTCGACCGCCTGGTGGCCCATCTGAGGGCCCGGCCGGCCGAGGGTCCCGTGGCCCGGCGGAAGAAGGCCGACCGCGTCTTCCGCGCCCTGGCCTCCCCCGCCGCCCTCCTCCCGGTGTTGGACAAAGACGACGCCGAGGCCGCCGCCCTGGCGACCGAGGCCGAGCGGAGCGACCCGCGGGTGCGCTGGCTCGTGGAGCAGGCCGGCCGCTGGACGGGCCCCGAGGAGAAGACCCTCGTCTTTGTGGCGCACAAGGAGACCCTGGACCAGCTCAAGGCCGCCGTCGAGCGCCAGGGGCGGCGGGCCGGCATCTTCCACGAGGACCTCTCGACCGAGCGGCGGGACATCGAGGTCGCGCAGTTCCGCCTCCCCGAGGGGCCGTCCCTCCTGATCTCGACCGAGGCGGGCGGCGAGGGGAGGAACTTCCAGTTCTGCCGGCGGCTCGTCCTTTTCGACCTTCCGTGGAACCCGCCGGTCGTCGAGCAACGGATCGGCCGGCTCGACCGCATCGGCCGGACGCGGCCCACGGAGATCGTCTACTTCCTCCCGCCCGAGGGCTTCGGCCGGGCTGTCGCTTCGCTCTACGAGGCGATCGGCCTCTTCGAAGAGCCTCTGGGCGGGCTCGAGCGGGAGCTCCGGCACGTGGCCCGGGAGGTGGAGCGGGTCGCGGTCGAGGGGCCGGCGGAGGTCGATTCCACACTCTTCGAGGGCGTGCTCCAGGAGGCCCGGGAGGCGCACACCCGGGTGCAGGAGGCCGCGTTCCACGAGCTCCACCGCGACCCGTACCGCCCCGAGACGGCCCCCGAGATCCTCGCCCGGGTGCCGCCGGACCTCGACCAGTTGAACGAGGACGTGGTCCTGCGCGCCGCCGCCCGCTTCGGCTTCCTCGTCGAGCAGCAGAGCGGACGCTCCTCCTGGATGGTCGAGTTCGGCTGGGAGGCGATCGTCGACTACATCCCGGACGTGCCGCCCGGCTCCCGCTGGCTCGGCACCTTCAGCCGGGAGGAGGCGGTGGACAAGGAGACCCTGGACTTCTTCTCCTCCGGCCATCCGCTCGTCGAGGGCATCCTCCACGAGATCGAAGAGGGACCCCGGGGGCGGGTCGCCCTCCTCCAGATCCCCGGGGACGAGGAGACCTTCGGCCTCCTCGCGATCTACGGCAGCGGCCCGGACTGGCGGGCCGTGGCCGTGGCCGGCAAGGGCGAGGCCCGGCCCGACCTCGTCCGGCGCCTCACCGAAGAGCCCCTGAAGCCCGAGCCCATCGACGTCAAGAAGTGGACCGGTCAGAACGGCTGGAGCAAAGCCGTCCGCCGCCTGGGCGATTTCCTCCCCAAGGGGGAAAAGCCCCAGGCCGTGGCGGCATTCCGGGTGCGGCGGAAGGGGTAGCCCTCCGCGGGCTCGCTTTCATCGACAAAGAGCTATAATCTCGAAAGCTCACTCGAGGTCCCCGTGACCTCTCATGGAAAGGAGTTCCCATGACCCAGAGAATCAGAACAGCGACCGTTCGGAGAGCCCTCTTCGCGGCGTTCCTCCTCACCATCGCCATCTTCTCCGCGGTCGCGGTCCCGCCGAGCGAGGCCGCTCCCGCCGGGAGCTGCACCTACTACAGCGACGCGAGCAAGACCGTAGTGGTCGGCCGGTATGGCTATGACTGCTGCAACAACTACATCGCCCAGGGCATCAAGACCTCCTACTACACCTGCGGCGGCTGCTTCATCTGCTACCCGCCTCCGCCCCAATAGATCCTTCAGCCGGAGCGCGGCGGGAGGCCGTCGCGCTCCTCGTCCGCCGGTCAGCAATCACCCGCCCCACCTCCTGGGGTGGCTCGTTTCCGGGCTGCCTCGAAGGACAATCCTCTCCGACCAGACTAAGGGAGGATCGCCTTTGAAGACCATCATCGAGCCGTTCCGCATCAAGACCGTCGAGCCGTTGCGGATGACCACGCGGGAGGAGCGGGAGGGCATCCTCGCGAAGGCGGACTGGAACCTGTTCCGGATTCCGGCGGACGACATCCTGATCGACCTGCTGACCGACTCGGGCACCGGAGCCATGTCGGCCGAGCAGTGGGCGGCAGTGATGCGGGGGGATGAGTCCTACGCCGGCAGCCGCTCATGGTTCCGCTTCGAGGCCCGGGTGCGCGAGCTCACCGGGTTTCGCCACATCGTCCCCACCCACCAGGGGCGCGCGGCCGAGCGCATCCTCTTCTCGTGCGTAGGCGTGGCCGGCAAGATGGTGGTCAACAACACCCATTTCGACACCACGCGCGCCAACGTCGAAGCCCTGGGCGGCCGGGCCGTGGACATCCCCGTGCCCGAGGCGCGCATCCCCTCGGACGAGAGCCCCTTCAAGGGGAACATCGACCTCGCGCGGCTCGAACAGCTCCTCGTGGAGCACCGCGAGGAGATCGCCTGCGTCATGATCACCGTCACCAACAACTCCGGCGGCGGCCAGCCCGCCTCGATGGCCAACCTGCGGGGCGCGAGCGAGCTCTGCCGGCAGGCGGGCGTCCCCTTCTACCTGGATGCCTGCCGCTTCGCCGAGAACGCCTGGTTCATCAAGCTCCGCGAGCCCAGCCATGAGGACCGGAGCGTCGAATCGATCGCCCGGGAGATGTTCTCGCTCGCGGACGGCGCCACTTTCAGCGCCAAGAAAGACGGTCTCGCGAACATCGGCGGGTTCCTGGCCGCGAACGAGGACCGCCTTGCGCGTCAGGAAGAGGAGCTGCTGATCCTCACCGAGGGCTTCCCCACCTACGGCGGCCTCGCCGGCCGGGACCTCGATGCCATCGCCGTGGGGCTCACCGAGGTGGTCAACGAGGACTATCTCCGTTACCGCATGGCCTCCACCCACTATCTGGGCGAGGGGCTGATGAAGGCGGGGATGCCGATCGTCCGCCCCACGGGGGGCCACGCCGTCTACATCGACGCCGGGAGCTTCCTCCCCCACATCCCGTCCCGCGAATTTCCGGGCCAGGCGCTCGCCGCCGCCTTCTACGTGGAAGGAGGGGTGCGCGGCGTCGAGATCGGAACCCTGATGTTCGGAGGGAAGGACCCGGCCACCGGCGAGGAGCGGCAGGCCGCGCTGGAGCTTCTGCGCCTCGCCATCCCCCGCCGGGTCTACACCCAGAGCCATGTGGACTATCTCGTCGAGGTCGCCCACGAGGTGGCCGCGAGGAAGGACAGTCTCAAGGGCTTCCGGATCGTCGAGGAGCCGCAGCACCTGCGCCACTTCACGGCCCGGCTGGCGCCGGTGTGAGGCGGGCCTATCCGAAGAGCCCCAACTGCTCGGCCACGCCCGGCTTGCGGAAAGCGGCGGTGGACAGCTCGGGGAACCCGCCGTCCAACCCGTAGCGGCGCTTGAAGGTCTGGAAGGTGTTCTTGATCTGGTCGGCGAAGAGGCCCTCGCCGCGCATGCGGCTGCCGAAGCGGGGGTCGTAGAGCTGGCCGCCGCGCAAGGAGCGGACGCGGTTCAGGACCTTGTCCTTGCGGTCGGGGAAGTGCTCCTCGAGCCAGGCTTCGAAGAGGCCGGAAACGGCGCCGGGGAGGCGGAGGACCACATAGCCGGCGGACCGCGCTCCGGCGCTCGCCGCCGCCTCGAGGATCTTGGGGATCTCGTGGTCGGTCAAGCCGGGAACGACGGGCGCCACCATGACGCTGACGGGGATGCCCGCTTCGGCCAGCCGCTCGATGGCCTTCAGGCGGTCGCGCGGGTGGGAGGCCCGGGGTTCCATGCGGCGGGCGAGGTCGCCGTCCAGAGTGGTGACGGAGAGAGACACGGCGGCGGCCCCGTGGGCGGCCAGCTCGCCCAGGTGATCGATGTCCCGGGTCACCAGCTCGTTCTTGGTGATGACGGACACGGGGTTGCGGAACTCGGCGAGTACCCCGAGGCAGCGGCGGGTGACCTCCAGATTGCGCTCGGGGGGCTGGTAGGGATCGGTCACCCCGCTCATGGCGAGCACCCGCGGCGTCCACTTGGGGGCGGAGAGCTCCTTGCGGAGCAGCTCCGGGGCGTCTTCCTTGACGAGGATGCGGGTCTCGAAGTCCAGCCCCGCGGAGAAGCCCAGATATTCATGGGTGGGCCGGGCGTAGCAATACACACAGCCGTGCTCGCATCCCCGGTAGGGGTTCAACGAGTATTCGAAGCCCACGTCCGGGCTGTCGTTCTTGGTGATGACGGAGCGGGAGGTGTCGCGCAGCAACTCGGTCGGGACGCGGTCGGGCCCGGGGACCTCCGGGTCCCGCTCGACCTCGATTTTCTCGAACCGGTTGGTCGGGTTGCCGATCGCTCCCCGGCCCTTGAGCGCCGTCTCCGCCATGACGGCCATGATACCTCAGTTTCGCCGCTGTTACGCCCCTTCCGGGCTCAGAAGATCTGGAAAACCTCGTCCCGGAGGAGCTCGACGATGCGGCCCACGAGCTTCTCCTGGAGGGCGAAGGGATCGGCCTCCCTGGCTTCGACGGGCCAGCTCTGAACGATGATCTCGCGCCGGGCGTCCAGGACCCGGATGGTGACGCGGACGTGCCCAGCGTCCCGTTGGATGTATCCCTCGATCAGATAATCCACATCCAGCTCGCGGGCGATCTCCGGAAGCCGGACATCAGCTTCGAGCCGCTCGGTCGCGATGCGTCCGACAAGGCGGACCCGCTCGGGGCAGACCTGCGCCGCCCCGGTGAGGACATCCTCGGTGAGGCCGGCGCTCAGGTGCTCGAACCCGGGCTGAGGGTTCAGGTCGGTAAAGGGGAGGAAGGCGAGGATGACCTTTTCCACCCTCGGGGCAGTCGGAAAGCCGTCGTTCTTCCAAAGGACGCGGTTGACGGCGAGGCTGGTCCAGGCGGCCAGACCGCAGACGAGGAGGAAGGCGGTCGCTTGGAGGAGAGGCTCCAGGCTGCGCGCGGCCCGGCGCGGGATGGGAGGAGCCGGCGCGGGGCCCTCGGTTTCTTCCGGAGCCGGAGGAGCGCTCCGGCGGAGAACCCACGCGTCCAGCTCGGAGGTGTAGGCATAGACGGAGCTCCCCGTCTCATGGTGGAGACGATGAACGGGCAACTCCTCGCTTTTCTCCCACCGCTGGACCGTGCGGACGCGGCGGTCGAAATAGGCGGCGATCTCCTTCCAGGAGTCGAGGCGGCGGTCGCCCTCGGCTGGTGGCGGGGGCGGCGGCGGGAAAGGAGGCTCTTCGGTCATCTCTTTCTCTTCAGCGCATACGCGGCTGCCGTGGGGAAGGTTTCCGGCCGGCCGTCCAGGGGTGCGACAAAGAGCGACATCGGGGCGGCGTCGCGCCGTGTCGGGGGGCCCGGCGGCGTGGACCGGGCTAGCGTGGGCTCACGGCCGCCGAGCTCAATCGGCGGTGCGGTCGATCGAAGGAGAACGTCGATGAATCGGACTCTCGGAAAGCTGCTCTTCGCTCTGGCCCTCTGCGCTCTGGCGTTCACGCCCGGTCTGATCACCCCGGTGGAGGCCGGCCCGCCGGCCGGTCAGTTGGAGGTCCCCTGCGTTGAAGAGTTCTTCGCCTGCCAGGCAGTGTGTGACCGCTGCATCGTCGAATTCCAGTGCGGAGTCTGCGTCTGCTGCAGTTGATCCATCCTGCGCCGGGCGGGGAGCGCTCCCGCCCGGCGCCCTTTTCAGCTTGGAGCCCCGTCGGCTGGAGGGAGCGCCAGGACGGCCTCGATCTCGGCCGGGCTGGGCAGGGCGTCGCGGAGAGGCTCGGGCATCATCTGGTAGGTGGCGACCCCCAGGGGACGCTGGGCACCGCGGAGGGTGTATTCGGCGACGAGCCGGTTCTGAACCTTGCACAGGATGAGGCCGATGCTGGGCTGGTCGTCCGGATGGCGGAGGAGCTCGTCGACGGCGGCCAGGTAGAAGAGCATCTTCCCGGCGTGCTCGGGTTGGAACTCGCCCACTTTCAGCTCGACGACGACGTAGCAACGCAGGCGCACGTGGTAGAAGAGGAGGTCCAGATAGAAGTCCTGCCCCCCGACCTCGAGGCGGTGCTGGGTGCCGATCAGGGCGAATCCAGCGCCGAGCTCCAGAAGGAATTCACGCACCTGGGAAAGGAGGACCCGCTCCAGGTCCCGCTCCTGGGCTTCCGCGCCGAGGCCGAGGAAGTCGAAGACGTAGGGATCTTTCAGCGTCTCGCGGGCGAGGTCGGACTGGGCCGGCGGCAGGACGAGGTCGAAGTTGTTGAGCGCCT
>DATHUD010000470.1:0-5959 GCA_035462575.1 Thermoanaerobaculia bacterium
GGGGGGGCTCGCCATCGCCATCGGCGCCCTGGTCGACGACGCCATCATCGACGTCGAGAACGTTTTCCGAAGGTTGCGACAGGAAAAAGCAAAACCCGAGGGGGCGCGCCGCTCCGCCCTGGAGGTGGTCTTCGAAGCCTCCTCCGAAGTGCGGGGGGCGATCCTCTTCGCCACGCTCATCATCGTCCTCGTCTTCCTGCCCCTCTTCGTCCTGCCCGGCATGGAGGGGCGGCTCCTGCGCCCGCTCGGGCTCGCCTACGTGGCCGCCCTCGTGGCCTCGCTGCTCGTCTCGCTCACGGTGACTCCCGTCCTCTGCCATCTCCTCCTGCCCCGCTCGCGGGCCCTGGACCGACAGGACCCGTGGCTGCTCCGGGTTTTCCGCCGCGCCTACGACCCGACGCTCGCGTGGTCGCTCCGCCACCCGGGGCTCGTCATCGCGGCGACTCTCGCGATCACGGCGGCGGCCGTGGCGGTCGTCCCCTTCCTCGGCCGGAGCTTCCTGCCGCCGTTCAACGAGGGGGCGCTCACCATCTCCGTCGTGAGCCCCCCGGGCATCACCCTGGAGGAGGGGGACGCCCTGGGCCGCCAGGTCGAGGAGGCGCTCCTCGCCTTCCCCGAGGTCGTTTCGACCAGCCGGCGCACCGGCCGGGCCGAGCGGGACGAGCACGTCCAGGGGGTGAACGCCTCCGAGATGGAGGTCGTGCTCCGCGAGGGCCGGCCCAAGGAGGAGCTTCTCGCCGAGATGCGCAAGGCCGTGGCCACCCTCCCCGGCGCCGAGGTCACCTTCGGCCAGCCCATCAGCCACCGGATCGATCACATGATCTCGGGGAGCAAGACCAACCTGGCGGTGAAGATCTTCGGCCCGGACCTCGCCGTGCTGCGGCGGCTCGCCGCCCGGGCCGAGCGGCTTCTCAAGACCGTCCCCGGCATCGTGGACGTCTCGAACCAGGAGCAGGCGAGCGTGCCGGAGCTCGTCATCGACTTTGACCGCCGCGCCCTGCCGCTCCACGGCCTCTCCGCCGCGTCGCTCTCGCGCTCTGTCGAGGCGCTGTTCCAGGGGACCGAGGCCGGCGAGATCGTGGAGGGGGGAGTCGTCTCCCGGGTCGTCGTCCGCCTGCCCGAGCGGCTGCGGGAAGACCGCGAGCAGCTCGCCGCCCTGCCGGTGCCGACCCCCGAAGGCCGGACCGTGCGCCTGGGCGACGTGGCCCGCCCCCGGTTCGATCTCGGGCCCGGCCTCGTGCGCCGCGAAAACGCCGAGCGGGTGGCCATGATCACGGCCAACGTGGCCGGCGGCAACCTCACGGGCACGGTCGAGCAGGTGCAGAGGACGCTCGACGAGGGGCTCGCGCTGCCGGCCGGCTACCGCGTGGCCTACGGCGGGCAGTTCGAGGAGGCGGCGCGCAGCCTCAAAAACCTCGGCACCCTCTCGGCGCTGGTGCTCGTGGGGATGTACGTCCTCCTCTTCCTCGCCTTCCGCGATCACCGCCACACGTGGATCGTGCTGGTCAACCTGCCGCTCGCTCTCGTGGGCGGGGTCTTCGCCGTGGCCTTGGGCGGGGGAGTGCTCTCGGTGGCGTCTCTCGTGGGTTTCATCACGCTCTTCGGCATCGCCACGAGGAACGGCGTGCTCCTCGTCTCCCACTACGAGCATCTGATGCGCGAAGAGGGGCTGCCGCTCGCCGAGGCGGTCGTCCAGGGCTCCCGCGAGCGGCTGGCGCCGGTCCTGATGACGGCGCTCACCGCCGGGCTCGCCCTGATCCCCCTGGTGCTCGCCGGAGACCACCCCGGCAACGAGATCCAGAGCCCGATGGCGCAGGTGATTCTGGGGGGATTGCTGAGCTCGACGTTTCTGAACCTCGTGCTCGTGCCGGTGCTCTTCGCGCGGTGGGGAGGAGGCGGCGAGGGGCCGGCCTGATTTTCCCGGACCGGCAAAAAAAGAAGGGCGACCCACCCGGATCGCCCTTTGGTTCTGCCCGCGGGGAGAAAAGTCGCGGGCGTCGCCTCGATCATTGCTTCAGCCGCCGCTCCTCCCCGTCACCACGTGATGAGCGCGGCGGTTGAGCTTCCAGCAGCTCTCGTCTTCCTCGGTACAGACGGGCCTCTCCTTGCCGTAGCTGATCGTGGTCAGCCGGTCGGCGGAGACCCCGAGGGAGACCAGGTAATCCCGCACGGAAAACGCGCGGCGCTCGCCCAGAGCGAGGTTGTACTCGCTCGTGCCGCGCTCGTCGCAATGGCCTTCGACCGTCACCCGGAACTGCGGGTATTGATTCAGGAACCGGGCGTTTTTGGCGAGCTGCTCCCGCGTCTCGGCGGAGAGGTTGGCCTGGTCGTACTGGAAGTAGGCATCCCCCAGAAGGCCCTGGCGCCGCAGGTACTCGTTGACGGAGTCGAGATCCCCGCTCAGCGGATCGGGCTCGGGGGCCGGCGTCGGCTCGGGCTCCGGAGCCTCCGGCAGGCTCGCCGGCTCGGTCATTTCGGTCCTCTGCGGCGCCGCTTCGGGCGCGGTCGTGACCTTCTTTTTCCGGGAGCAGCCTCCCAGGACGAGCAGCGCCGAAAGGACACACAGAATCACCAACAGTTTCGTGGAACGCATGGGATGTCTCTCTCCTCGTCGAACCGGGGCGGCAAGCCCGCCCCGGAGGCGAGTATAGGGAGGGAGCCGGATCGGATTCATGTCCCACCGGATATATTTTGTCTATATCGTTTGGTAGGGGGCTCCGCTCCGGGGGGTTGCTATGATCGCCGCGGACGACGCCCTTTCGATGGAACCTCTGTACTCACCCCAAAGCCGCGCCGAGCGCCTGATCGCGGGCGGCCGCGTGGTGCTCGCGGTCTCGTCGCTGTTCGCCATCTGGCTCGAGCCCTCGGAGCCGGCGAAGTACGCCGGCATCGCCTACTCGCTGCTCGTGGCCTACGTCTTCTACTCGCTGGGGATCGCGTTCGTGGTGGGCCGCTCGGACGCTCCGTCGAACCGGCAGCGGCTCGTCACCCACTGCTTCGACCTGGTCTTCTTCTCTCTGTTCATCTATTTCACGTCCGGCCCCGCGAGCCCGTGGACGGCGTACTTCGTCTTCACCCTGGTGTGCGCCACGGTGCGCTGGCAGTGGCGGGGGACTTTGTGGACCGCCCTCGTCTCGATCGCGGTGTTCCTCGGGCTGGGGATCTACTTCGCCGAGATCGCGGTCGATCCGGCCTTTCAGGTCTACCCGCTCGTCGTGCGCACCGTGTACCTGGCGGTGATCGCGGTGCTCCTGGGCTACCTCGGGGTGCACGAGGAGCAGACCCGGCGCGACATGTCGCTGGTCGCGGCATGGCCCGACGCGGCGCCGCAGCGGGTGGAGAGCCTCGTCCAGATCCTCCTCGCGCACGCGGCCCGGGTGCTCGGGGCTCCCGGCGCGATCCTCGCCTGGGTGGACAAGGAGGAGCCCTGGCTCTATCTGGCCTCCTGGTCCGGCGGCGCGTTCACCTGGGTCCACTCGTTCCCGGACCCCTTTTCCCGGCTCGTGTCCGAGCCCCTCCGGGAGTCGAGCTTCCTCTGCCCGGACACGACCGCCTCCCCCTCGACCGTGCTGCGCCGCACGGCCCGGGGCCTGGAGCGCTGGCGGGGCGCCCCGCTCGACCCGGCCTTCCAGGAGCGCTTCCACATCGAGGCCGTGCTCGCGCTGCCGATCCGTGGGGAGTCCCTGGAGGGCTGGCTCCTCTTCACCGGCAAGCCCGCGATGACTTCGGACGACCTGGTTCTGGGCGAAGTCGTGGCCGGGATGATGGCCTCGAGCCTCGATCACTTTTCCCTGAACCAGCGGCTCCAGGAGTCGGTGGCCACCGAGGAGCGGATCCGCCTCGCCCGCGACCTTCACGACGGCGTGCTGCAGTCGCTCACCGGCATCGGCCTGCGGCTGGCCGCCGTGCGCGGCCTGCTCGAAGAGGACCCGCCATCGGCCCGGGATTCGCTCGAGACGCTTCAGAAGCTGATCGCCCGCGAGCAGCGGGATCTGCGCTTCTTCATCCAGGAATTGAAGCCGCCGCCGATCACCCCGCCGGGGCAGGCCGCGAGCCTCGCTTCGAGCGTCGCGGAGCTCGTGGAGCGGATCGAGCTCGAATGGGGCCTCAAGGCGGAGCTCCGGAGCGAAGGCCTCGCCGGCCCGATCCCCGAGCCGCTCGCCCGGGACGTCTACCACGTGGTGCGCGAGGCGCTCGTCAACGCGGTGCGCCACGGCGAGGCCTCGGCGGTCCGGGTCGAGATGGTGCGCTCCGCGGGCGGCTCTTTGACAATCAGCGTGACCGACAACGGCCGCGGCTTCCCGTTCCACGGCCGCTACTCCCATCGGGATCTGACCGAGGGCGAGCTCGGGCCGCGGACTCTCCTCGAGCGGGTGGCATCGCTCGAAGGGACTCTCGCGATCGAATCGAGCGCTTCCGGGGCGCGGCTCGACATTGCGCTCCCCTGTTTCGAGGGCGCTGCCTGATGGCGATCCGTCTCGTCCTCGCGGATGACCATCCGATCGTGCTCGACGGCCTGGAGCAGCTCTTCCGCCTGGCCCAGGACTTCCAGGTGGTGGCCCGCTGCCGCGACGGCGACGAGGCTCTGCGGGCGTTGCGCCTCCACCGGCCCGACATCCTGATCCTGGACATCCGCATGCCGCGGCGCGACGGCCTCGAGGTGCTGCGGAAGATCAGCGAGGAGTCCCTCCCCACCCGGGTCGTCCTCCTGACGGCGGCCCTTCAGGAGGATCAGCTCGTGGAGGCGCTCCACTTGGGCGTGGGCGGCGTCGTCTTGAAGGAGATGGCGCCGCAGCTCCTGGTCGACGCCGTCCGCGAGATCCACTCCGGCGGGCGCTGGCTCGACAAGGGCTCGGTCAACCGAGCGCTCGACAAGCTCCTGCGCCGCGACGCCGAGATCCGGGAGGCCGCCCAGACGCTCACCCCCCGCGAGCTCGACATCGTCCGCATGGTGTCCCGGGGCCTGCGCAACAAAGCGATCGCCGAGGAGCTTTCGATCGGCGAAGGGACGGTCAAGATCCACCTCCACAACATCTATCAGAAGATCGACGTCTCAGGCCGCCTGGAGCTCGCCCTCTACGCGCAGACCAAGGGGCTGGTCTGAGACCGGAGACCGAAATGAGCCCACCGCGCCCTACGGACCCTGCCCGGACGTCCTCCGGACCGCCGCTCATCGAGCGCATCCTCGAGCCTTTCGAACATTTCGCGCACACGGCGTCGTCAGGCGGAATCGTGCTGCTCGCCTGCACCGTGATCGCGCTCGTCTGGGCGAACTCGCCGTGGGCCGATTCCTACCACCACCTCTGGGAGCTCGAGATCGCGATCGCCGCCGGGCCGTTCGCAATCCGCTCGACCCTGCACCACCTCATCAACGACGGCCTCATGGTGGTGTTCTTCTTCCTGGTGGGGCTCGAGATCAAGCGCGAGGTGCTGATCGGCGAGCTGGCCTCCCTGCGGCAGGCCGCGCTCCCCGCGGCCGCCGCGTTGGGCGGCATGGTCGTCCCGGCGGCGATCTACGCCGCTCTCAACATCGGAGGCTCCGGGGCGGCCGGGTGGGGGATCCCGATGGCGACGGACATCGCCTTCGCGCTCGGGGTGCTCGCTCTGCTCGGAAACCGGGTTCCGGCGGGGCTCAAGGTGTTCCTGGCCGCTCTCGCGATCGTCGACGACATCGGTGCCGTGCTCGTGATCGCGCTCTTCTACACGGACGCGGTGAGCTGGGGCGCGCTGGGGGCCGCGGGCGCTTTTCTCCTCCTCGCCGCCGGAGCCAATGCCGCGGGCGTGCGCAGGCCCTGGACCTACCTGCTGATCGGCGTGGCTCTCTGGGGCGCCGTCCTGGCTTCGGGCGTCCACGCGACGATCGCGGGCATCCTTCTCGCCATGGCGATTCCGTCGCGGACGCGGATCGACGAGGACGAGTTCCTCGCGGGCGCCCGCCGCAGCGTCGACGACTTCGAGC
>DATHUD010000471.1:0-2405 GCA_035462575.1 Thermoanaerobaculia bacterium
CAGCCGAGGGGCGGAAACCCGGCGCTGAAAGTCCCGGACCAGGGTATAATAGACGCATGGAACCGATCCACGATCCTGAGATCCTAGCCCGCGCCCGAGCGACGTTTGATCTCTTTGAGTTCTCCGACCAAGTCATGCGGCAGAACCTCCGCCGGAAATATCCGCAGGCAAGCGAGGAGGAGATCCGGGAGCGCTTTGTCGCCTGGGCGGAGAAGCGTCCTTATGTCGGGCTTTCACCCTCTTCGAAAGCATAGTGCTCGTTCTCTGTGATCCGCCTTCAGGAAGCCTTGATACGGCTCGACGTAGACCTGCGAGCGACGGGCCTGCAATGGGCGCTCGTTGGCGGCTTTGCCGTATCTCTTCGCGTCGAGCCCAGGACGACCCGGGATCTGGATGTCGTTCTAGCTGTCTCTGGAGATCGTGAGGCGGAGAGGGCAGCCCTCTCCCTAAGGCTCCGAGGCTACCGGGACCACCCTGCCGGAGCCGCGATCGAAGCACAAGATGGACAGCTTTCTACGATTCGGCTGATCTCTCCGCTAGAGGATGTAAACGATGCGGGTATTCCGGTCGATCTCCTCGTTGCGAGTAGCGGCGTCGAGACAGAAATCGTCGCTGCCGCCAATCTCGTCGACATTGGTGCGCGCCTCTTCATCCCGGTTGCCCGATCGGGTCACCTCCTTGCTCTCAAGGTGCTCGCTGGACGTGTAAAGGACCAAACGGACGCGCAAGCCCTGTTGCGAGATATGACTCCCGCAGAGCTTCAGTTGGCGAGGGAAACTCTCGATCTCATCGAGAAGCGTGGCTTTCACAGGGGGAAGAACCTTCTCGAGGAGCTCGCTCGAATTCAACAGATGCCCGAGTAAGAACAGTGCTGAAAGATCCTTTCTATCGGCAGATCATTGCCGGCCTCAACGGGCCACTCAGTCCGGATGTCTTCGAACGCTGCATGGGAGACCTGCTCCGGTCAGAATTTCCCGGCTTGGTTCCTGTTTCGGGTGGGTCAGATCATGGCACGGACGGTGCGGTCCCAGAAAGCGACAACGAACCTTTTCCGTTGGTGTGTACGACTGGAAAAGACGTCATCGGAAACCTGACCAGCAGCCTCGATTCCCGCTTGAAACTTGAGCGTCCTCCCGGAAAGGTCGTTCTGGCCACGTCCCGCCGGCTCACCCCGAGGACGAGATTCAACCTGGAGGAGCGGGCTCGGAGCAAGGGATTCCGGCTCATCCAGATCTTCGAGCAGGAAGGTGTTGCAGACCGCCTTTACCGCAACAGCCGCTGGTGCAAGGAGCTTCTCGGTTTACCCGGGCTGGCCCCGGCGCTTTCTGTCGTCCCTCCGACACGGCGTCCTTTGATCGATCTGGAGCCTATCGGGCGGGACGCGGATCTGGAATGGCTTCTGGAGACCCGAGAGGATCGGGTGCTGACGGGGGAGCCGGGCTCTGGAAAGACGTTTCTTGCGTACTACCTCATGCGCAAAAAAGAGTGGGACGCTCTCTTCCTTGCGGGTGCCGACGAGGCTGCGATCTCCGCAGCCTTGAGAGATCAGCGCCCGAGCATCGTCGTGGTGGATGACGCTCACGTGAATCCCACGATCCTGGAGAAGCTCGTTCGGCTCCGGAGAGCGATGACGGCAGACTTTGCGGTCCTTGCGATGACCTGGGAAGGAGGGAAAGAGCAGGTCACCGAGGCTCTCGGGGGATTGCCGGATTCTCGTGTCCGCAAGCTTCAGCCTTTGGCACGCCAGAAGATCCTCGAGGTGTTTCAAAGCGCCGGGGTCGAAGAAGACAATGTTACGATGCGGTATCTGGTCGATCAGGCATCGAACAAGCCGGGCTTGGCCATCACGATCGCAGTGCTCTGGCTTCAGGATGCCTGGCAGGAGGTCGTCAATGGGACGGCATTGCGCCGGAACCTCCTGGCCTTTTTTCAGGAGTCCGTCGATTCGTATTCTGCGGATATCCTGGCAGCCTTCAGCCTCGGTGGCGACCCCGGAGCCAGCCTGGAGTCAGTTCGCGGTTATCTTGGAATCGATCTGCCTCGAATCCGCCGGGTTACGGCGGGACTTGCCGCCGGAGGCGTGCTCTCGGAGGTGGAGCGAGGAATCTTGGCGGTCTGGCCTCGCCTTCTGAGGTATGCGCTCGTCCGAGAGGTCTTTCTCTCGCCATCAGGGCCCGATTATCGGCCCCTCCTCGATAAGGTCGAGAGCTTCGAGGAGGGCGTTGAAACCCTCATCGCCGCAGGGCATGTCGCACAGAAACCCTCGTGGGAGTTGCAGCCGCTTGTCGCCCGCACGGATTCCCCCAGAGCGTGGAAGGCTTTCGCCTTCACGGGAGAAGACGCGGCCCAATGGGTCTTGAACAACTATCCGCGAGACCTGCTCGACGTTGCGGACTCCTGTCTGC
>DATHUD010000472.1:0-5462 GCA_035462575.1 Thermoanaerobaculia bacterium
CTCCAGGTTTCGAGCAGAGGCAAGGAGGCGCCGAGGCTTAAAATTCGGCCGTCCACCACCAGGGAGCTGGGCGGAGCCAGGGCCCGGTCTTCGCTCTGCCGGCGCCATCCCGCGCCCAGAGCGATCTCGTGATCGACCGGACCGGTGTTCGCGAAGACCGCGGAGCGGATCTGGGCCTGCCGCGTGCGCCGCTCCTCCGCGAGGCCGAACCAGCTCCCGCGGACCACGCCGTCCGCGCCGATCCGCGCCCCCGAGCCGGCGGAGCGCGGATCGGCGTCGAGATGCCCGTCCACGGTGCTCAGGCTCAGGGTGGAATAAAAGTCATTGTTGTGGAGGACCGTGCCCTCGGCCGTCCAGAGCGTCTCGCGCCCCTCCTCCTCCCAGGTCGTCTCCGGCGCGCGGCCGGGGGAGGCGCCGAGGCCGGAGCCGTCCGAATCGCCGCGGCGGCCGGCCACGGACAGAAAGGCCGGTTGCCCGAGCTGAAAGGTCAGCTTGAGCGCCCCGCCAAAGCCGTCCTGCTCCTCCTTCTGGCCGCCGAGGACGAGGCGGTCCACCTTGTGAACGTCCGCTCCGCCCCAGATCCAGGCGCGGTCTTTGGCCAGCGGCCCTCCCGCCTCGGCGTGCGCCGACCGCAGGGAGTCGAAACCGTCGGCCCGGCCCGCGCCGTCCGCCCCCAGGCCGCCGCTGTCCCCGAAGAAGGCCCGGGCCTCCCATTCGTTCGTGCCGCGGCGGGAGAGCAGCTTCGGATCGGGCATCTCCAGGTCGGCCTCGCCCGTCGCCACCGGCAGGTCGCGGAGGTAGGAATCGAAACCGATCGGCAGCGAGCGGTCGACCGCCCGGTCCCTGAAGAGGAGCTGATTTGTCTCGGGAAAGCCCTGTCCCACCGCCGCCCCGGCCTCCACGACCGGCGCAGGTGAGCTGCAACCGCAGCCGTCGCTGCCGCCCACGTTGATGCGGTCCGTCAGCACGCCGGGCGTGCTCTGAAGGACCGCCCAGGGATCTTTCTCGACGGCGAGCGGAGCCGGGGCGTCGACCGTGATCACGTCCTCGCCCTCCTCAGCCTCTTGGGGAGGGGCTTCCTGAGGCGGGGCCTCTTGGGCCCGGCCCGGGCCGCTCCAGAAAATCGAAAAGAGTAAAGCGAGACCGACCGCCAGCCGCCGGCTGTTTTTCATGCGCGCCTCCCACGTCGGTGCTGGCAGGGAAGATAGCAAGGGGAGTGCCATTCCGGAAATCGGAGGACCTGAAGGACTTAAAGGACATCAAGGACCTAAAGGACATGAGATTTGTTGTCCTTTGTGTCCTTGCTGTCCTTTAGGTCCTTTGTCTTCCAAGCGCGCGGGCTCCCCAGGCCTTCAAGCGATTGAACCGCAGAGATTCAAACCGTTGGCCCGCGATCAGGCGCTCCCGTCGTAGCGGGTGCTCTCTCGGCTATCATGAAACATCATTCGAGAGACCACGGTACTCGCGGTCCTTTCGGGAGGGAAAGCCATGGCCGATGAGCAAGCCCGAGACCTGACCATCCTGGCCTTTGCCGGCAGCCTCCGGCGGGCCTCCTACAACCGCGCGCTCCTGCGCGCCGCTCAGGAAGTAACCCCGGCGGGGATGCGGATCGACATCTTCGAGATCGACGGGATTCCCCTCTACAACGAGGACGTCGAGGCCGAGGGCGATCCCGAGCCGGTCGCGCGCTTCAAGCAGGCGATCCGCGAGGCGGACGGCCTGCTCATCGCCACCCCGGAGTACAACCACGGCGTGCCGGGAGTCACCAAAAACGCCGTCGACTGGGCCTCCCGCCCCCCGCGCCACTCGGCGCTCG
Source organism: Thermoanaerobaculia bacterium (assembly GCA_035462575.1). Classification (GTDB taxonomy): domain Bacteria; phylum Acidobacteriota; class Thermoanaerobaculia; order Multivoradales; family UBA5704; genus DATARR01. Next base: position 1,817 of record DATHUD010000472.1, read on the forward strand.
ACGGCAAGCCGGTCGCCATCCTGGGAGCCTCCCCCGGCATCACCGGCTCGGCCCGCGGCCAGAGCCAGCTCCGCCAGGCCTTCGAGTTCACCAACTCCTACTGCATGCCCCAGCCCGAGATCCTCGTCTATCAGGCCCACCAGAAATTCGACGAGGAGGGCCGGCTGACGGATGCGAAGACGCGGGAGTTTCTGGGGAGGTTTCTGGTGGCTTTGGGGGAGTGGGTGCGGAGGCTTCAGAGGTAAAAAGCCAACCGCGGGCTCCCGTCCCACTTCGCGCGTGAGCCCCACCGGCCTGCGGACGGCCCGCCCTGGAAAGCGGGACCACCGCCCCGGGCTCCGCGCCTCCCGCCTCCTGAAGCGGACGGTTGCCGCCTGCTTCGCGGGCTCCGGGATCGGTTTGCGCGTCCTCCGCACCAGGAAGCGGACGGTTCGTCTCGCGAAGCGGGAGGTTCGCCCCGGTTCTCTGGATGTCCGCCTCGCGAGGCGGGACGCGCGCAAACCGGGGCGGGAGGCTCGCCTTCCGGAGCGGACCGTCCGCCCCACGGCGCGAACCTCCCACTTCGCGGGGCGAACCGTCCACCTCAAGGAGTGGACCGTCCGCTTTCCAGGGCGGGCCTCCCGCTTCTCGAGGCGAACCGTCCGCCTCGAGAGGTGAACCTCCCGCTTTCGCTCTCCGCTCGACGGCAAGCCCGTCGTCATCCTCGGATACCGGAACCGGGACAGGCCCCTTCAAGGCGTCGGTGACCGGCGAAATCTGCCTTCAGCGTTGAGGCGCCAGATCGGCCCGCTGCTTGGCAATGCCAGCATGGTCATTGGCGCATAGAAGCGCAACTCCTGGGTTGCAACTTACCGGTGTTGATCGGGACGACTCCCCGGTCCCCGAAGGTAGAAGGATGATCCTGGACGTCTCCGGCCCCGGGAGCAGAACGAAGGCTTCGTCGAGACCACAGAAGACATCCAGATCAGGGTTCCCTTCGTCATCCTGGTAGAACGGCTCGGTGGGCGCGCTCTCCTTGCGCCACCGATGAATCTCCGTGCCGGAGATCGAGCCGGCCGCAAGATAAAGGTTTTCCCGGGTTCCGCAGAGGCGGCCCCAGGCCACGCGGGCGGTTTGCAGGCTGGGGGTCAGGTTGAACCGGATCGGTAGCGGATCTCCCGGTGGAAACGCCCGGAAGGCCTTCCCTTCCCCGTCCACGCAGAGAACCCCCGGACCGGGAGCAAAGCCGCAGGTCAAGGTCGGGGCTTCCCGTCCTTCCAGGTCCAGGTCCGGATTCAGGACTTCAAGGACGCGTCCGAGGTCGGGGCTCAGGCGAGCCACTTGGAGGCTCGCTTTGGAACGGAGCGTCCAGGCAAAGGCTTCCCGGGCGTCTTCTCCGAGGCGGACCCACATGCCGGCGAGCAACTGGTCGCAGCCTTCGTGTCTCCAGGCGTCCGGAGAGATTCCTCCCTTGAATCCGATGTTGTCCTTGATCTCGAACGTCGCGCTGCGGCCGGCTTCGGGAAGGTAGGCGGCCGCAACCATTTTTGAGCCGACAGTCCCCAGCCAGAGCGCCTCCATCTCGCCGGGCTGCAAGTCCTCGTTGTCAAAGACACCGCTCGTGAGCCGGTGGAAAGAGCGGGGCTTTCCGCCGGACAGGACGACGAAGCCGAACGGGTGATCGCAGAGGACCCACGTCTCCGCTCCGACAGTGGCGATCGCTCCCGGAGAGCACGGTAGCGCAGAGATCCGGGCAGCCCCTTGGCCGCTCCACTCCACGAGCGAAGGGGGCTCGGCGACACCCGCCAGAAAACCCCCGCCGGGTCGTGGAAGGACTGTACGCACTCGCCCGGGGATAGTGATCTCGCGGCCGTTCTGCGAGAGCTCCAGCGGCCGGGTGGCCTGGGATGAGATTGGCGTCTCGTTGAGCACTCCGGCGAACAGCGGACAGGCGGGGACGTCGCCATTCGACATCGGGACAGAGCAGTCCGGCGGCTGGCCGGGGTTGAGGTACTTTTCACAGACGTACGGCCAGAGGCGTTCGTAGAACTCTTTTTCCGACCGGTCGAAGCCCGCGGAGATCCGACCGATCGTGGGGATGAGCGTCTCGTCCAATTGATCGACGACGGCTTCGGTCCCGGGGAGAGGCGAGGCGAGACGCCCGAAGGGAAGGCCCGCGGCTGCCTTCTGCAGCCGGCCCGAGATCTCGCTCAGCCGTGCCACGGCGGTCGGGTGGGTACCGGGAACGTTGGAGAGGATCAGCCTCCCGCCCCCGTTTCCGAAGACCTCGCAGAGGAGCCGAGTCGCCGTCCGCGTGATGTTTTCGTCGTCCGGCTCCAAGGTCTGAAGGCGCAGCGCGACAGGCGGAGGCAACGGCGCTTCCTCGCCCGCCTCCCAACTCGTGAGCGCCGCGGCGGCGTCGCGGATCTCTGCCACGAGCGCATACAGGGAAGCCTGCGGCGACAGGACGGGCTTGCGATAGGCGTCCGACGGCAAAGCGGTTTCCAGTACGGCGACCGCTTTCTGGTCCGCCTCCTCCTCCAGGGTGAGCTGCCGGTTCCCGGCCGCCTGACAGATCGGTCTCAACTGGCGCCACCGGGCCGCCGGAGCCGTGCCCGTATCGAGGATCAGAGCCGGCCCGGCGAAGGACGCGGCGGTCCCTTGGTACAGATGAGCGATCTCATGGGCCAGAAGGTAGAGGAGGGCCGGGCTGGGGCGCTCCGCGGCTCGGTCCGCCTGCGTCAGTGCGCGCAGGGCACTGGCCGAGCACCGGATGCGGTTTCCCCGGGCTGAGTCCGCCCTGCACACTCCCAGAACCGTCCACGGGTCCGGACGGCCTGAGCCTGTGGCCGTGGGAGCGTCGGGCCGAAGACAGCCTTGGGGATCGACCGCGTCGGCCGCGGCGTCGCTCACGAGCTCGACGGCCAGAAGCCCGGGGGCTTCGCCTGTGGGGTTCACCTCGACGCCGTGGAACCGGGGCTCTGTCCCGCTCTTTTCATCCGTCCACGAGCGGAGGGCTGCCGTGGCTGCCTGCCGGACCTCGGCGGCCAGCTCTCCATCGAGGCGGCACGCCGGCGTCGCAGGAAAGCCGGCCGCCGTGGCCGCGAGAAGCGCGAATGCGATCACCTCGGCATTTCCGGGCGGCGCCGGTCTCCGGGCGCGGCATAACCCAGAAAGCGACCGCAATTTTCAGACAGGCGCGGCCAGCGCTGGAATGCCCAGGTAAGGAATGCCTCGGTGGCCTGCCCGGCCAGATCCAGCGCCGCCGTGTAGTGGCTCCGGTTCTGCCAGCGGGGAACGACCTTCCGGGCCAGGTCGTTGAAATCGGCCGTGTCCTTGGCCACCTCGTGATGGTCCGGAGCGCCGGCAGGGCAGGCTTTGAGGTCGCTGTACGATACGACGCCGCTCGCGAGGCCCTGGGCCAGCAGCGCCTCGAGCCGGGCGCGCCCCGGGTCGGTCCAGAGAGGCACGATCTGCACCTCCGCGAAGCTTCCGGTGCCTTGGGCCATCTTCTCGACGTAGTTGGTATGCGAGTAGAAGTCCTGCAAGGCGTGGAGGGCCTTGCCGAGAGCGAACATGGCGGCGCCGTACTCCTGGCGCTTCACCGCTTCGTCCGCCTCCTGCACCTGTTTCTGGACGAAGTCCGCTCCTTCGCGGAGGGCGCAGT
>DATHUD010000473.1:0-20828 GCA_035462575.1 Thermoanaerobaculia bacterium
GATCCGTCTTCAGGAGGCTCTACCCATGCTGCGCCGATCTCTCCCGTCCCTTCTCGTCCTCGTCCTCCTCGGTGGACCGGTCTACGCCCAGAGCGGGGGAGACGCGGAGCTCGCCCTCGGGCGGGAGGCTGTCGCCCAGAAGGATTGGATCTCCGCCATCGAGCACTTCTCGCGGGCCACGGGCGCGCTCGATCCCGAGAAGGACCGCGAGGCCCTGGCCGACGCCTACCTCCAGCTCGGGCTGTCGTATCTAACCGGGCTCGACCGCCCCGCCCAGGCGCTGCCCGCCTTGGTGAAGAGCGCCGAGCTCGCCGCGAGCCCCGCAACCGCCTGGCTCTGGGCCTCGATGGCCGCGGACAAGCTGGGGAGGACGGAGGAGGCGGCGCAATACAAGGAAAGGGCCATGCCTCCGAGCATCGCCCGGGAGGAGGCCCCGCCGCCCCCGGCGATTGAAGTCCAGGCGGCGGAGCCCGCTCCGGAGCCGGTCCCCGCCCTTCCGGAGCCGGAGCCTGTCCCGGCGCCCGCGCCCCCCGCGCCGCCGGCTGCCGAGACGCAATCCGTGCCGGCCGCGGCGGCGGAGCCCCTCGTCCCCGAGCCTCGACCCGAGGCCCCGCCCGCGGAGCCGGACGCCTTCCAGCACTTCTTCGGAAAAAAGGACGAGCCGAAGCGCGACGAGCCGAAGGCGGCAGAGCCCGCTCCGGCCAACGCCGAGCCCAAGCCCGCGCCGGACGCCTTCCAGCATTTCTTCGGCGGGAAAAAGGAGGGGAAGCCGGAGGAGAAGGGCAAGGCCGAGCCGGCCGCGGAGAAGAAACCCGCGGAGAAGGTGGACGCCTTCGACTACTTCTTCGGGAAGAAGAAAAAGGCGGAAGAAAAGAAACCGCAGGAGCCCGAGGCCCCGCCGCCGGGGGGCCCGTAGAGCGCTACCGCGCGAGCGTCTTCGCGAGCTCCATCAGACTGAGATCGATCGGCTTTTTGTTCGCCACCACCACGTCGAGCGGCGTGGTGGCGAGCTCTCCCTTGAGCAGCCCGACGAGCATGCCGCTCTCTCCCATGGCGAGGGTCTTGACGGCCGCGGCTCCGAAGCGGGTGGCGAGAAGGCGGTCGAAAGCGCCAGGGGTCCCGCCCCGCTGCGTGTGGCCGAGGGTGGTGGCGCGGATCTCGAATCCCAGGCGCTCGCGGTGCTCCTTGAAGTGGTGGACCAGCCGCTCGGCGTTGTAGCGGGCCCCCTCGGCGACCACCACGAGGGCGTGCGGCTTGCCGCGCTGGTAGGCGCTCCTTATCTCGGCGGCCAGCGCGTCCGGATCGATTTCCATCTCGGGGATGACCACGGCCTCGGCGCCGCCCGCCAGAGCGGCGGTCAACGCCAGATAGCCGCAGTCGCGCCCCATCACCTCGACCAGGAAGGCCCGCTGGTGGGAGGAGGCCGTCACCTTGAGCCGGTCGATGGCCTCGAGCGCGATGTTGAGCGCGGTATCCACCCCGATCGTGATCTCCGAGCCGTAGAGGTCGTTGTCGATCGTGGAGGCCACTCCCACCACCGGGAAGCCCAGCCCGGAGAGGACATGGGCCCCGGACTGGGAGCCGTTGCCGCCGATGACGACCAGGGCGTCCACCTTGTTCTGGCCGAGTTGCCGGAGCGCATTGAGCCGCCCCTCCTCGGTCTTGAACTCCGGGCAGCGGGCGCTGCCCAGCATGGTCCCCGCCTGCTGGAGGATTCCCCCGACGTCCCGGGCCTCCAGGCCCACGAAGTTTCCGGAGATCAACCCGGTGAAGCCGCGCCGGATCCCGAAGACCTCCCACCCCTCGGCAATCCCGGCGCGCACCACGGCCCGGATGGCGGCGTTCATGCCCGGGGCGTCCCCCCCGCTGGTCAACACGGCGATGCGCTTCATGCGTTCCTTCCCTCCGGTCCCGGTTTCCGGGACGCACAACGTTATCGAAAAGCTGGAGTCTTCGCAGCAGGCGGGTGGGAATCAGAGCCGGTGCGGGGCCGGCGTCCCGCCGCGCGCCCACTCCGCGAGGAGCTGCCGGAGGTCCGACGGCTCGACCGGCTTGACCAGGTGGAGGTCGAAACCGGCCTCCTCGGCCTCGAGTCGGTCCGAGTCCCGGCCGTAGCCGGTGAGCGCCACGAGGCGGACCGGGGCCGTGTCCGGCTCCTGCCGGAGCTGGCGCGCCACGGCGTAGCCGTCCATCCCCGGCAGGCCGATGTCGCAGAGCACCACGTCCGGCCGCACGGCGCGGGCGGCCTCGATCCCCTCCGGGCCGGTGTGGGCCAGGTGCACCTCGTGGCCGAACAGGCGCAGGAGGTCGCCCAGCGTCTCGGCCGCGTCCACGTTGTCCTCGATGACCAGGATCCTGAGCGCGCCGGGCCGGGCGGGCTCCGAGGCCGCGGGCTCCGGAGCGGGCGCGGGTGCCGACTCTTCGATCCGGGGGAGAGAGAAGGTGAACGACGCTCCTCGCCCCAGCCCCGCGCTCTCGGCGCGCACCTCGCCTCCGTTGAGCTCGACGAATCCCTTGGCGAGCGCGAGCCCCAGCCCCAGGCCCCCGCGGCTGCGCTCCAGGCTGCTGTCCGCCTGGCTGAACACCTCCCAGACCTGGGCGAGCATCGCGGGCTCGAGGCCGATCCCGGTGTCCGCCACGGTCACGGCGGCGCGCGGCCCCTCGGTCCGCATCCGGACCTCCACCTGTCCGCCCGGCGCGCTGAACTTCTCCGCGTTGCTCAGGAAGTTGGCGAGCACCTGCGAGAGCTGCGTCGAGTCCCCCTCCACCCAGACGGGGCCGGGAGGGAGCTCCACGGCCACGGAGAGGCCGGCCCGCTCGATCCCTCCGCGGTTGTCCTCGACCGTCTCCTCGACCAGCCGGCGCAGGTCGAGCCTCTCCCGGTGTGCCTCGGCTTTGCCGCGGGTCAGGCGCGAGACCTCCAGCAGATCGTTCAGCAGCCGGGTCTGGTGGCGGACCTGCCGCTCGATCACCTGGAAAGAGCGCTCCCACGCGGGATCGCCCGCGCGGGAGATCCGCATCACCTGGAGGGCGTTGCTCACCGCGCCCAGGGGGTTTCGGAGCTCATGGGCGAGCATGGCGAGGAAGCGGTCCTTGGCCTCCCCGCTCTCCCGCAGCGCCTGCTCGACCTGCTTCTGGGCGGTGATGTCCAGCATGATCCCGCGCAGGAGAGTGGCTTTCCCGGCCTCGTCCTTCTCCACGTAGACCATGTCGCGCAGCCAGACCACCCGGCCGTCCGCCGCCAGGGCCCGGTACTCGAAATCGTTGTCCCGCCCCTCCCGAGTGGCGCAGAGGCAGCTTTCGACGACCCAGCCGCGGTCTTCCGGGTGGAGGATCTTCGGCCAGAACCCCGGCTCGTGGAGCCAGCGCTCCATCGGGTAGCCCAGAAGAGGCTCGGCCCGGGGGCTCACGTAGACGAACTCGAAGCTCTCCACGTCCGCCTCCCAGAAGATCGCGTCCAGCCGGTCGATCAGGCCGCGGTAGCGCTGCTCGACCTCCCCCGCATGCCGCCGCGCCTCGTCGAGCGCCTCTTCGAGCCGGCGGATCTCCTGCCGCAGCCGGTGGGTTTCTTCGGATGCCCCTGAGAAGGGAGTGGCGCTTTCGGAGCTCATGGAGATTCGTGATGTAGGGGAACAGCCACTCTACACCAAGAGCCGCCCGGCGGGCAGGCGCCTTGCCGCCTTCAACAACCGCTGAGAGGACTCACGACGGCCGAAGATCCCCGAGGGTACCTCAGGGGATGCTGCCACCCCGAAGTCGTCTAGAATGGAGCCGTTCGTGGAGGACAGGTCATGGAAGAAGGACTGGACCGCCATCTCGAAGTCACTCCCGGAACGCGCGGAGGACGGCCTCGCATCTCCGGCACGCGGATCACCGTGGCGGATGTGGTGCTGATGCACCTGCGGCTGGGGCAGTCGCTCGAGGAGATCGCGGGGAGGTACGACCTCGCTCTGGCGTCTCTCTACGCGGCGATGGCCTACTACTACGACCACCAGCCGGAGATCGACCGGTCGATTGAGGACGAAGACTCCTACGCCGAAGCCTTCCGGCGCAACAACCCGTCCCCTCTGCAGGAGAAGTTGAAAGCCCTGAGTCGTGGCTGACCGTGTTCGTTTCCACCTTGACGAGCACGTGGACCCGGCCATCGCCCTCGCTCTGCGTCGCCACGGCGTAGACGTGACGACCACTATCGAGGCGGGGCTCCGGACCCACGACGATGCGGCCCACTTGGAGTTCGCCCGCGCTTCGCGGCGGGTCATCGTCACTCACGACGCCGATTTTCTCCGCTTGGCGAGCGGCACGGCCGACCACTGGGGGATCGCCTACTGCCACCGGACCGCCCGCTCGGTCGGGGAGGTCATCCGCGGTCTGGTCCTGATGTACGAGGTGCTGACGCTGGAGGAGATGAGGGGCCGGGTTGAGTTTCTGTAGTCCAGCCCGGCACGATTTCTAGGACGAGGCTTCAGAAGCGCGCTCCTCGCGGCACCGCTGGACCGAGATCAGCGTCAATCCCAGCTCCTGGACCTTCCGCAGCACGCCCTGGAGGGCCGCCTGGTCGGGGAGGCGGCCGAAGAGCACGGTCTGGCCGCAGGGATCGGCCGTGAGGGTCATATTTCCAAACCAGCTCGCCCAGTGCTCGTCGAGGCAACACTGGAGGCGGATTTCGTAGCAGTCACCGTGAACCGTCGTCGGGTCTGACATGGATGAGCCTCCTGCACGGTCAGGGTACGTCTCCCGGGTGGGTGGGGCCATTCGCCAAACGGCGAATTTCGCGGCGTATTTTGAAGCGTATCGAATTTCGGCTATCTTGAACGGCACAATCGCCCCCGACTTTCGAGGAATGACGTGCCGCACGAGCTCGCGCCTTTTCGCCGGATCTCCGTCCTTGCCCTGCTCCTCGCCCTGGCCGTCCCGGCCCTGGGGCGCGCCGCCGTGCCCGCGTCCGAGCGCTCGGCGCTGACTGGGCTCTACAACTCGACCGGCGGCGCCAAGTGGGCGAACCGGACGGGGTGGCTTGGGGTAGCTGGCACCGAGTGCAACTGGTTCGGCGTCGTCTGCAACGCGACCCGCACCACGGTCACCGAGATCTACCTCTCGGAGAACGGCCTTACGGGGAGCCTGCCGGCCGCCGTGGGCAACCTCCCCGGTCTGCGCACGCTCGAAGCGACGGGCAACAGCCTCACCGGCGCCCTCCCCAAGGATCTCGGGAAGCTCGCCAGCCTCCGGAGCCTCCGGCTGGGCCTGAACGGGCTTTCGGGAGCGATCCCCAAGGAGCTGGGCAACCTGTCCAGCCTCGAAAACCTCGATCTGGGCTCGAACCGCCTCACAGGCGCCATCCCCCCGGAGCTGGGGAAGCTCACGCGACTCCAGGTGCTCGACCTGTCGCGCAACGATCTCTCGGGAAGCATCCCCTCCCAACTCGGCCAGCTCCGCGCCCTGGTCTACCTGGACCTTTCTGCGAACGAGTTGACGGGGACGATCCCACCCGCGCTGGGCGGAATTTTCGATCTCCTGTCGCTCTCCCTGGAGGGGAACCAACTCACCGGGGCGATCCCCCGCGAGCTCGGGAGCCTCCTGCTGCTCCAGCAGATGATCCTGGGGGACAACCAGCTCTCCGGCCGCATCCCGGCCGAGCTCGGCAACCTCCGGGAGCTCCTCTTCCTCGACCTGTCCAGGAACCAGCTCACCGGCACCCTTCCGCTCGAATTGGGCAACGCCTCCGCGCTCCTGGGGCTCCTCCTCTCCGGCAACCGCCTGGGCGGGAGCATCCCGGATGCGCTCGGCAACATCCAAGGCTTGACGGTCCTCTGGCTGGACGGCAACCGCTTCACGGGCCCCGTGCCCATCGGTCTCGCCGGGCTGGTCGAGCTGACGGACGGCGGGGGCCTCGACCTGAGGAACAACGCCCTCGCGACCGACGCCGAGGACTGGCTCCGCGAGTGGCTCGACAGCAATCAGGTGGGGGGACACTGGAGGAGCTCCCAGGCACCCGCCGCGCCTCTCGAAGCGGGCTCCTCCCTGGGCCACCTGCACGACCGGAGGCCGGGCGGCTTCGTCTACTGGACCGTCCAGGTGGGCGCCGGGGCGCCGCCGCTCACGATCTCCACGGCCTCCGGCGGGACGGGCAACGCGGACCTCTTCGTCCGCTTCGGAGCGCCGCCCACCCTCGCGCAGAACGACGGCTCGTCGACGAGCGCGGGCAATCAGGAGGAAGTCACCGTCGCCTCGCCCAAGGCAGGGACCTGGTACGTCGGCCTCTACGCCCGGAGCCCCTACCGGGGCGTCACCTTGAAGGCGGGCGGCTCCTCGGCCGCCTGCTTCCCAGGCGGCTCCACGCTCTGCCTCTCCGGCAGCCGCTTCAAGGTCCAGGTCGCCTGGCGCACCCGCGCCGGCCAGACCGGAGCCGGCCAGGCCAAGGTGCTCACCGCCGACACGGGCTATTTCTGGTTCTTCAACGAGTCGAATGTGGAGATGGTGATCAAGGTGCTCGACGCCTGCGGCGTGAACGGGAAGTTCTGGGTCTTCGCTGGCGGCCTGACGGACGTCCAGACCGACATCACGGTGACCGATACCAGGACCGACACCGTCCGCACCTACCGCAATCCCCAGGGAACGGCCTTCCAGCCGATCCAGGACACCTCCGCGTTTTCCACCTGCAACGCCGCCGCCTCCACGGCCGCGCCCGAGGAGGTCGAGAGCGCCGCCGGGAGAGCCTGGGAAGACCTCACCGGAATCGCGGCCGCCGCCGGAACCTGCGTTCCGGGGTCCACGACCCTCTGCCTCGCCAACGGCCGATTCCAGGTGGAGGTCGGCTGGACGAAGCCGAACGGAGAAACGGGAGCCGGCCACTCCGTGCCCTTGACGGCGGACACGGGCTACTTCTGGTTCTTCAACGAGGCGAACGTGGAGATGGTGATCAAGGTACTGGACGCCTGCGGATTGAACAACAGATTTTGGGTCTTCGCCGGGGGCCTGACCGACGTCCGCACCGAGATCCGCGTCACCGACACCGTGAAAGGCGTGACGAAGACCTACACCAATCCCCAGGGGACCGCCTTCCGGCCGATTCAGGACACGGGGGCGTTTGCGACGTGTCAGTGAGGGAGTGATCCGCGAGCGTCCTGCCCTCCGAAACCTCACCCTCTGTCTCCCTCTCCCAGGGGGAGAGGGAGGACGCCTGCGAAGCGGTCTTGCCTGCGTCTTTGAATCCGGATGGGCAAGACCGGCTCGGATACGTCCTCCCTCTCCCGGCGGGGGCAGGGTGGGAGATGGGAGAGGGAGACAGAGGGTGAGGTTTCGAAGGGCAGGACGTCCCCGCTAGCAATCCCCCCAAAGAAAACGCCCCGCCGGGGAAACCCGGAACGGGGCGGTATGAAAACGGGTCGGGGAGAGGGGCCCCGGCCGGCGGTTTTTGGGGAGAGAGATTGTTTGCCGGCCGGGGCACCTCAGCCGCCCCGCGAAGCCCGATTCAGTCCGCGACGGGCTGAGGCTCCCGTCCCATCGCCCTCTGCTTCCTGGAGAAGAGGCCCTTGACCCTTGAGAACACGCGGGCCTCCTGCCAGTCGTCGAAGATGCTGTAGGCGATCGGAGTTCCGATCAGCGTGAGCAGCAGCGAGAGGAGCTGGCCGCCCATGATGACCGAGCCGATCGCCCGGTTGGTGCCGGCGCCCGTGCCGCTCGAGGCGACCAGCGGGACCATGCCGGCCACGAACGCGAGCGTGGTCATGAGGATCGGCCGCAACCGGTCGCGGTTCGCCTCCATGATCGCCTCGAACCGCGGCATGCCCTTGGCTCTGAGGCCGTTCGTGTGGTCCACCTGCAGAATGCTGTTCTTCTTCACGATGCCGAACAGCACGAGGATGCCGAGCATCGAGAAGATGTTGACCGACTGGTTGAGCATCACCAGCGAGAGCAACGCGAACGGCACCGTGAGCGGCAGCGCGAGAAGGATGGTGATCGGGTGGACCCAGCTCTCGAACTGCGCCGCGAGGATCAGGTACATGAAGATGATCGACAAGAGGAAGGCGAGCATGAAGGAGACGAACGCCTTGCCCTGCTCCTTCGACCGGCCGGTCAGGCCGTAGGAGTAGCCCGCCGGCATCTTGAGATCGGCCGCGGTCCGGTTCAACGTATCGAGCGCCACCTGGGCCGAGAAGCCCGGGAGCATGTTCGCCGTGACCATCACCTGCCGCTGCCGGTTGAGGCGGTTGATCAGCGACGGGCCCGAGCCCTCTTCGAGCTGCACCACGTCGCGCAGAGGCACCGTGCCGAGAGTGGCCGACGGCACCTCCATGGCCCCTATGCTCGCGGGGTTGTTGCGGTTCGCCTCGTCCGCCCGCACGTGGACCTCGTACTCGCGGCCCCCTTCGTAGTAGGAAGTCGCCTTCTGGCCGCCGACGAGGACGTTCAACGAGCTCGCGATGTCCTGCACCCGCGTTCCCAGGTCGGCTGCCTTTTCGCGGTCGATCTGGACGCCCAGCTCGGGCTTGCCGACGATGAAGTTGGTGTCCACGTCCGTAATGCCGGGCACCTTCGAAAGCTCCGCCTTGAGCGTCTGCGAGTACTTGTCGAGCTGCTCGAGATCGGGGCCGCCGATCCAGAACATGACTTCGTTGTCCACGCCGCCGCCGAAGGCCGAGACCAGGGCCACCTGGGCCCGCAGGTTGAGCTTCTGGTACTGCGGCAGGACGTCCTCGCGGACCTTCTGCATCAGCTCGAACTGGTCGAGCTCGCGCTCCTTGGGACCTGTGAGCTGCACGTAGACCGAGCCCAGGTTCAGCGTCCGCTGGGGATCGTCGCCGATCGTCACCACGGTCGTCTGCACCCCTTCGATCTTCCTCACCTGGGCGGCGATCGACTCCATGATCTTCTGGGTGGTGTCGAGGTTCGCCCCTTCCGGCGCGCGGACGACCACCTGGAACTGCGACTCGTCGTCGTTGGGCAGGAAGTTCTTGTCGACCACCATGAAGAGCGGGATGGTCGAGAGGAACGTGAGGATCATCACGACCACGACCACCCAGCGGTGGCCCATGGACCAGCGCAGGAGAGCCAGGTAGCCGCGTTCCACCCGGCCATAAACGCCCTTCTCGCGTGCGTGTCCATGCCCGTCGCCCAGATCCTTGGCCTTCAGCCAGCGCGAGGACATCATGGGCGTCAGCGTGAACGAGACGAGGAGCGAGATGGCGATGGCGAAGGCCATCGTCACGCCGAAGGAGTTCATGAACCGGCCTACGATGCCGCCCATGAACGCGACCGGCAGGAACACCGCGATCAGCGAGAGCGACGTCGCGAGAACCGCGAGCGCGACCTCCCGGGTGCCCTCGACCGCGGCCTGCATGGGCGGCATCTTCTTCTCTTCCATGTAGCGGAAGATGTTTTCGAGCACCACGACCGCGTCGTCGATCACGATGCCCACCGCGAGCGTCAACGCGAGGAGGGTGATGACGTTCAGGGTGAAGCCCATGAACTCCATCGCGGCGAAGGTCGCGATGAGCGAGCTGGGGATCGCGACCGCCGAGATGACCGTCGGCCGGAACCGCCGCAGGAAGAGGTACACGATCAGGGCCGCGAAGAGCGAGCCCAGGAGCAGGTGCTCTTTGACCGCGGTCACCGCCGCGATGACGAAGCTCGACTGGTCGCGCACGACCTCCGCTTTCCACCCCTTCGGAAGCTCGGGTCTGAGCTCCTCGTAACGCTCCTTGATGGCCTCGACCACGGAGATCGTGTTGGTGCCCGACTGCTTCCTCACCTGGAGCACGACGGCCGGCTGGCCGTCGACCGAGGCGATGGACTCTGCGTCCTCCATGCCGTCTTCGATCCGGGCCACGTCGCGCACCCGCACGGGGTAGCCGTTGCGGGTCGCGACCGGCAGCGCGCCGAAGTCTTCCGGCTTCTTCACGCGGCCGTAGGTGCGGAGCGTCAGGTCGCGCCGGCTCTCCTCCACCTTGCCGCCCGGGATCTGCACGTTCTGGGAGGAGAGCGCCGCCACCACGTCGGCCGAGGTCAAGCCCAGGCTCGACAGCTTGGCCGGGTCGGTGATGACGTTGAGCTGCCGCAGCCTTTCGCCCACGAGGCGCACCTGGCCCACGCCGGTCACCGTCTCCAGGCGGCGCTTCAGCACCTGGTCGGCGTACTCGGAGATCTCCCGCTGGGAGACCGGGCCCGACAGCGCGATCGAGATGACCGGGTCGGCGTCCGCGTCGATCTTCTCGATGATCGGCGGGTCGGCGTCCCGGGGGAGGTCGGCCAGGATCGAGTTGACCTTGTCGCGCACCTCCTGGGCCGCCACGTCGCCGTTTTTTTCGAGGACGAACTGGATCTGGATCAATGAAACGTTTTCAGACGACGTCGAGATCAGCTCCTCGATGCCGCTGATCGTATTGACCGCCTCCTCGATCTTGTCCGTGATCTCGGTCTCGATCTCTTCCGGCGCGGCGCCGGGGAGCACGGTCGTAATCGTCACGAACGGGAAGTCCACGTCCGGGAAGCGGTCCACCCCGAGCTGGAGGTAGGAGAAGGCCCCCACCACCACCAGGGCGAGAATGATCACCGTCGCGAAGACCGGACGGCGAACGCAGAGCTCTGCCAGTTTTTGCATACGTCTTCTCCCCCCTTCTTACTGCTGCGAGGCCACCTGGGGCGCGAGCGTCACGCGGGCGAAGAGCCCGGGGCGCAGACGTCCATCCGTGTTGGGGAACTCGGCCTCGGCAAAGAACGTCCGCGTGGCCGGGTCGATGACGCCGCCCACGGTCTTGATCCTTCCGGAGAACGTCTCGCCCGGGTACGGCTCCACTTTGGCCGAGACCTGCTGGCCCGGCCGCACCTGCCCGAGGAACCGCTCGGGGACGCTGAACCGGAGCCTCAAGGGCGCCGTCTGCACGATGACGAAGGCCACGCCGGCCTCGCCCAGGTGCTCGCCCACCTCCGCCCGGCGCTCGGAAACCACGCCCGTCATCGGCGAGCGGAGGACGGAGTCGGCCAGGCGCTGCTTGGCCGTGGCGAGAGCCGCCTCGGCTCCAGCCCGCGCCGACTTCGCCTGATCGTACGCGGCCTGGGCGCGGTCGAAGGTCGCCTGCGGGATCGAATCGTTGGCGGCCAGCCCCTTCTTTCGGTCGAACTCGCGGCGGGCGTCCTCCTCCGCGAATTTGGTGCGGGCGAGGTCGGCCTCGGCCCGCTGGATGTCGAGCTTCGCGTAGTCGGTCTCCATCGTGAGCAGGGTCTGGCCGCGGCCGACCCGCGAGCCCTCGTCCACGTACACCGCGGCCACGCGGCCGGGGAGCTTGGGAGCGACCTCGGAGCGGGAGGGGGAGACGAACTCGCCCGTGGGCTCCAGGGAAGTGACGCTCGTGGCGACCGGCTCCTCGCCGGCAGACGGGGTGGCCGGCTCGCCCGGCGCGGGCGCCTCGGGCTGGGCCAGCTCCGCCACGTCGGCCGGAAGCTGCTGTGCCTCCGCCGCCTTCTTTTCGGCGGGATTGTCCGCCGGAGTGTCAGAACCGCAGGCCGCGGCCAGCACCAGCACCGCGGCGAGCGCGAGATTCTTCGCGTTCATGGCTTCACCTCCTCGGCGAGGATCGTATTTTTCAAAATTCCCACGGCAGACCAGACGTTGATCTCCGCCAGGTCGCGGCTCAGGCTGTCGGTGACCACCGCGCGCCGCGCGTTGGCGAGGCTGCTTTCCGCCGACTGCAGGTCGAGCGACGTCGCCTCCTGCGCGCGGTAGAGCTCGAAGCTCTGGCTGTACTCGGCCTCGGCGGCGGCGAGCTGCTCCTTCGCGAGGGCCAGGGACTTCTCGGCCGTCTGCAGATCGAGAAGCGCCTGGAGCACGTCCTCGCGGACGGCCCGCTTGCGCTCCTCGACCGTGAGCCGGGCCTGCGTCTCCTGCTCCCGGGCGGTCACTACTCGCGCGGTGATGGCGCCGCTGTCCCAGATCGGCAGGTTCAGGTTGATCGTGACCGCGCCGTACTGGTCGGCCGGGAAGTTCGAGCGCTGGCTGATCCAGCTCGCCTCGCCCCGCACCACGGGAAGGCGCGCGGCGCGCTGCTTGGCGACCTCCAGCCGCGAGATCTCGGAGGCCAGCTCCGCCTGCCGGACCTCCGGGCGGTTGGCCTGGGCCTGCGCGATCAGCTCCTCGGCAGACGGGAGCGGCGGGAAGTCGAGGTTCGGGTTGCGGACCGCGATCCCCGCGCCGGGGGTGAGATCCAAGGCCAGGGTCTCGCGCAGCCGGCCCGCCGCCGTGCCGCGGTTCTGCTCGGCCACCGCGATGGCCCGCTCCACGGCCTTCATGTCGGTCTCGGCGCGCAGCACGTCCACGCGAGTCACCTCGCCGGCCTCATAGAAAGCCTGCGCCTGCCGGCGGCGCCGCTGCGCGAGCTCGAGGTTCCCCCGCTCGACTTCGAGGAGGGCGTCCCCCTGGACCAGCGCGAGATAGTCCGCCGCGGTTCCCAGGAGCACCAGCTCTTCGCTCTGGCGCACGCCCTGCCGGGTCGAGTCCACGTTGAGCCGCCCCTGGCGGAGCGCCTTGAGCTCACGGCCGCCCGCGTAGATCGGCTGCCGCAGGGTCACGTCGTAGCGCCAGTCGTTCTCCGGCAGGATCGTGGCGGTGAACCCCTCGGTCTCGAAGGACACCTCGTCGCTGTTGCGCGTGCCCGAGCCGTTGAGCTCGATCTGCGGCAGGATCGACGAGCGGAGCTGGCGCACCTGAGCCTCGGCCACCGCCGTCTGCGAGCGCGCCCGCTGGGTGCCGGGATTGGCCTCGAGCGCCCGCCGCAGCGCCTCGGTCAAAGTCAGGGTCTGCCCCGGAGCCGCCGGAGCGGGCTCCTGGGCCAGGACGGCCGGAGCCGTCAGAAGAAAAAGGGACAGGGCGGCGGCGGACCCGATCCGGGCCGCGCGGCTTCCCTTCCCGATAGGTGTCGAAACAGACATTTGGGCTTGCCTCCCCCTTGCATCGTCCATGAGCAGAGAGTAGTCATTGGCCGGGCGTAGCGGTATTCGCCGAACGGCGGATTCTGCGGCGTATTCGAGGTGGAACCGTCGCCCCGCCCACTCTCCCCAGAAAGAACAGCCATGGCGTACGCCCGCGAGACGAGCGTCGCTGGACCGGCGGTACTGTCTCCAAACGGTCGAGACAGGGCGGTTATTTCGCCTCCGCCAGAGCTTCAACGAGCCTTCCTCCGTAGATCCCTCACCGGATTTTTCAGAAGCCCCCCACCCCGAAACCTCACCCCTGTCCCCTCTCCCATCGCCCCCCCGCCGGCCGGGAGAGGGGGACGCCAGCGGATGGTCTTGCCTTGGTGTGCGTCATACGCCTGTGCAGGGCATTGGAAAGCAGCCTGTGCGCACAGCGCATCCTGCAAGCGCCGCCGGTTCTGGAGCGTCCCCCTCTCCCGGGGGAAGGGGGGGCGATGGGAGAGGGGACAGGGGTGAGGTCCCGGGCGGGCGGCCGCTCCGGCTACAATAGACCTCCGGAGAATCCGGAGATCATCCCCATGCCCTGCCGCCTACGACCTCGACGCGTGATCCCTTGACCTTAAAAGACCTCGGCTGGAACGACTTCTTCGCGGCCTCCTTCGAACCGTACGCGGCGCAGGGGCTCGTCCCCGCGCGCGTCGTGGCGCAGCGGGGGTTGAACAGCGTCTCGACCGGCGAGGAGGAGTTCTACGCCGACCTCGCGGGCAAGCTCCGGCACGAGCTCAAAGGGCCGGGCGGCGGCGGCGCGGGCTATCCGGCGGTGGGGGACTGGGTGGCCGTCCGTCCGCCCACCGGCACGGGACGGGCGCTCGTCCACGCCATCCTCCCGCGCAAATCCAAGTTCTCCCGGAAGGTCTCCGGCCAGAAGACCGAGGAGCAGGTGGTGGCCGCGAACATCGACACCATCTTCCTCGTCTCGGGGTTGGACGGCGACTTCAGCCCCCGGCGGATCGAGCGCTATCTGACCGGCGCCTGGGACAGCGGCGCCAACCCGGTCGTGGTCCTGAACAAGCTCGACCGCTGCGAGGATCCCGAGCGCTGCCTCCTCGAAACCAGGGCCATCGCCATGGGCGTGCCCGTCCACCGGGTGAGCGCGTTGACGGGCCAGAACACGGACGAGCTCCTCGCCTACGTCGTCCCGGGGGAGACCGTGAGCTTCCTCGGCTCCTCGGGCGTGGGCAAGTCCACCCTCATCAACCGCCTCCTCGGCCGGGAGATCCAGAAGACCGCCGAGGTCCGCGAGGGAGACGACCGGGGCCGCCACACCACCACCCACAAAGAGCTCTTCATGGCTCCCACGGGCGGGCTCCTCATCGACACGCCCGGCCTGCGCGAGATCCAGCTCTGGGAAGGGGACCAGGGGATCGAGTCCACCTTCGCGGACGTCGAAGAGCTGGCCGAGAGCTGCCGCTTCGGAGACTGCCGCCATCAGGGGGAGCCCGGCTGCGCCGTCGAGGCGGCGGTCGCGAGCGGCAAGCTGCCCGTGGAACGCCTGGAGAGCTACCGGAAGCTCCAGCGCGAGCTTTACCAGATCCACCTCAAGCAGGACGAGCTCGCGCGCCTCCAGGAAAAGAAGAAGAACAAGGTGCTCCATAAGGCGATGCGGGACTTCGACAAGCTCAAGGGGCGCACGTAGTCCGGGCATGCTCCTGGACTTCGGCGACGCCCTCCGCGCCACCTTGGAGGAAAACCTCGCCCGTTTCGACCGGCGAAGTGTTTCCATCGAGGGGAGGCACCACGCGGCGGTCGCCCTCGTGGTGATGCCCGACGCTGCCGGGCAGGCCGGCGTCGTCCTCACCGTCCGCGCCTCGGGATTGAGGCGCCACGGCGGACAGTGGGCGTTGCCTGGAGGCCGCCTTGATCCGGGAGAGACCCCCGAGCAGGCCGCCCTCCGCGAGCTCGAAGAAGAGCTGGGGCTGGCGCTCCCCCCGGAACACCTTCTGGGCCGGCTGGACGACTACCCGACCCGCTCGGGTTTCGTGATCACCCCCGTTGTCGTCTGGGGCACCGCCTCCGCTCCCCTGAAGCCCGACCCCCGGGAAGTCGCCTCCGTCCACCTCGTCCCCTTCGACGACCTCCTCGCCCCCGGCACCGTGATCACCCACTCCATCCCCCAGAGCGACCGCCCGGTCCTGGCCTTATCTATTCTGGGAACCCTCATCTACGCCCCGACGGCGGCGGTCCTCCACCAGTTCACCGAGGTGGCGGTCTTGGGAAGGGAGGTGCGGGTGGATGGGTATGAGCAGCCGGTGTTTGCGTGGCGGTGAGGGGCCTTTATCTTTTCGAATACCGCCTCGGGGCCTCCGGGCGCACCTGCTGAGTAGAGGGGGACCGCTCCCCACGGAACTCGTCCGCCGGCGGAGCCCCCTTAATGTCCACAGGAGAGAAAAAATGCGCTTGAAGACCTGGATGCTCGCCCTTTCGCTTCCCCTCATCCTCATGAGCGCCGTGCAGGCTCAGGGGGTGTCCGTGACGACCGGAGACCTCTACTGCACCGTCCGTTGTACTAGCGGCAAAACGATTACGTTCAAGGCGTCCTCTCCTTGTTATCCTTTCGAATGCGCTTATGTGTGTGACGAGAGTGGGAACGGCGACTGTGCTACGGACAAGAACGGCGAGTGCATGTGCGGCCCGGCCCGGCCGTCGCCGGTCAATCCCCAGACGGGGACCGAAGCCGCGATCTTCGGGGAGGCGACTGCGGTCGCGGTGGACTGTCCCGTCGTCGTCAGCGCCACCTCTGCGGCCGAGGAGGGGCAGCGATTCGCCTCCGCCGCCGACTTCCTCGTACGGATGACCGAGAGCCTGAGTGCCAGCGGCGAGCAGGCCGAGCTGGTCCGCGACCTCGAGGGATTGGCCAACAAGTACTCCGATCTCGGCGAGTCCCTCCGGATGGTGGCCGAAGAGAAGAGCGGCACCAATCTTGGCTTCCTGACCGCGGCGGTCACCGTCGGTGCCACGACGACCGCTTGCATCGATCCCTTCAAGTGCACGGACCAGGACGGCACCGCCGTCGAGATCTGGGGTTTCAACTCCTGCAACAAGTGCGACGTCAGCCGGGGGCCGGGCTGCAAAGCTTGCTGCAAGCACTTCACGGGCAACGCTGACGATGTCCGCTGCAGTTGCGATACCGTGGTGGTTGCCAAGTAGACCCTCTTGATTCCGTCGGATCGCGAGAGCCCGGTCGCTGGGGCTCTCGCCCCCCGGCACACCGTGCGGGTGGGGGATCGAGCAGCCGATGTTTGCGTGGCGGTGAGGGGGGCTGAACGCCCTCTGGGCGTCGTTGGTGCAGCCTCTTCACCAACCCCCCTCCGAACCGTGCCTGAAGGGACGTCCGGCTCTTCGTTGCGACGCCTACGACGGGTTTCCTCTGAGAGATGCCGCCCCCCGCCCAGGGTTTCCACCCTGGGCTAACCGAACAACGCCCGGAGGGCGTCAGCGGCCTTTCCCCCAATCCGCCCCAGCCACTAGGTCAGGAAGTCCAGTAGGAGGCCAGGCCTTCTCGCCGCAACAGCTTCGAGAACGGGACGTCAAAGGTCGCCACAGCGTCGTAACGCCCCTGCCTGGTCGCGGCCGCGATCGCTGCGTCGGTCAACGAAGAGGTTTTGTTCGGCCAGAGAACCAGGATCACAGCCCAGGAAACTTCGTCCGCTGTCACCACTCCCGGCATTGCCAGAAGACGGTTCAGCATCTCGGCTTCTTCCACTCGGCTTCGGTGGTAGATCTTCAAAAGAACGTGGACCATGTCCAGCAGAGAGACCTGGGGAAGGACGAGAATATGCTCTCCCCGAACAGCGTCACGGAAGAGAGTAGCCGCCTGCTTCTGCTGTTGCTCGTCCCGGTCTGTGAGAAAGGAGATCAGGACGTTGGCGTCGAGGACGATATGCCTCACAGCTTATCGGTTCCGCGGAGCTCGCGCGCTTTCTTCACATCTTCAACTGCAGAGCCTGGTCCTACCTTGATGCTTCCCTGGAGCTTGAGGAAGCTCGTGTTCGCCAAGGTCACGCGCACTGTATCGCCGGCCTTCTCCCCCAGGAGCCCAGGGTGCGGGTCGATGCCGAGCTTCTTGGGTCTCGTGGTCTGAGACCTGTTCGTGGATTTCCTCATCTGCTGTCCTCGTCCCTGAGCATGAACCTGCCCGCCCCATCCTCCTCACGGAGATCCAGGTAATTCTCTCCTGAGATGTCTTCCGTGTCCAGAGGACGGGTGAAGGATTCGATGCCGGAGTCTCATCGGAGCCCCACCACCCGCCCCAGCCACTCCCCCCGCGCCTTCCTCGCCTCCGCATTGAAAGAGTGGTCCGTGTCGTACCACTGGACCTCCTTCGGGCCGCTCGCGGCCTGGATGTAGACGGCCGCGTCCCAATAGGTGAGGAATTCGTCCCGGTGGGCGAACTGGAAGAGGAGCTTCGCGGGGGCGGCGTGGCCGACGTAGTGGACGGCGTCCAAGGGGGCGAGGGCGTCGACGTAGGCTTTCTGGTCTTCCGGGGTGAGGATCGTCTGGAAGGCGGTCGCGACCCGGTTGTCTCCGTGGCTGTTCGCCCGGGAGAGGGAGGGGAGGCCGGCCATGAGGATGTAGGCGACGGGGCGCTTTTCGATCCCCGCGAGGGTGCCTCCTACAGTGGCTCCCAGGCTGTGGCCCACGTAGGCGAGGCGGGCGGGGTCCACCTCGGGGCGGGCGGCGAGGAGGTCCAGGCCCCTGCGGAGGTCGACGATCGTCTGGATCTGCTCCTTCCGGTCGTGCTCGGCGTCGAAGACCCTCCCCCGGACGGCTTCGGGGCGGAGGAAGGGGGCGGAGATCGTTAGGGAGACGAAGCCTCTGTCTTTCGCGAGCTCGACGGCCTCGTCCAGGAAGGTCGAGCGGTTCCCCTGGCCGGGGTGGAGGAAGAGGACGGCCGGGTGTTTTCCCTCGCCAGGCGGGAGGACGAGAAAGGCCGGGACCCGCCCGCCCATCGGGCTTGCGTAGGTGAGGTCGACCACCCGGACATCCCCCCGCGTCTCGGTGCCCGCCTCCTGGATGTCCAGCGGCGCCTTGGCGTCGTAGTCGAAGAGGCTCCGGCTCTGCTCCCGGGTGCGGTCCCCCTCGAGGGTCTTCAAATACGCCGCGGCGGCGGTTCCCGGGCTGACGAATTTGAGGACGATCTCGTTCCACTCCCCGGGCTTCTCCATGTGGACGAGGTGGCCGGCGCCGGGGATCACCACGCGGCGGGCGCGCTCGATGCCGTTCTCCAGGGCTCCGGCGTGGGCGTGGACGTCCGGGATGTCGGAGGCGCCCAGGAGGATGAGCGTCGGCTTGCGGATCTCCCCGAGGCGACGGGCCGCCGGGCGCTCGGGCGGGGTGGGCTGAAGGTTGCCCCCGGCGACCGGGCCGGGGTTCTCCGCGAGCAGCTCCCGGAGGCGCTCCCGGGCCCGGGTGCTCCCCGCGTCCGTGATGTAGGGATCGTTCACCCAGTTCTCGACGACCTTCTGAGTGTCCCCCTCCCGGAACCGGGGGAGCGCGTTCGTGATCCCCCGCCGGTTGAAATGCTGGGAGTAGGGGAGGCCGGAAACCACGGGCCCCACGAGCACCAGGCCTTCGACCCGGTCCGGATGCGCCAGGGCGAAGTCCACGGCCAGGCTGCCGCCATAGGAGCATGCCACCAGGATGGCCTTGGGGATCTTGAGCGTGTCGAAGACGGCCGCGAGGTCGTCGATGTCCGAGTAGGGCGCCTTGGCCGGCTCGGAGCGGCCGTAGCCCCGGCGGTCGTAGCGGACGGTCCGGAAGCTCTTTTCGAAAACCGGGATCTGCTCGTCCCACGTCTCGCTCGGGAGGAGCCCGTCGTGGAGGAACACCATGGCGCTCCCCTGGCCCCGGCTTTCATACCAGAGCTTCCCCCCGGGAACGTCGACGAAGCCGGTGACGGGGTCTCCGGGCGTGGCGGCACTCGCCACGAGAGGGAAGAGGAGCAGGGCCAGGGCAAAGAGGAGGACGCGTTCGGACATGGAGCCTCCGGATGAAGTCAGGGTCGCGGCCTATTTATATAGGAACCGCAACCTTCCCGCGCCGGGACCGTATCTTCCGCTTGACGACAGATGTCGTCAGAGGTACCATGGCGACAGTTGTAGTCACGAGAGGAACGAAACCATGAGACCCAGATCCATCGGCGACCAGGAGCTTGCGCTCCTCCAATATGTGGCGGAGAAGGGGGGCACGACGGTCGGGCAGGCGGCGGAGGAGTTCGGCGCGGCGCGCGGGCTCGCGCGGTCGACCGTGCTCACCATGATGGAGCGCCTGCGCGCCAAGGGGCACCTGGACCGCGGACAGGTGGACGGGGTCTATCGATACTTCTCGCCGGCCACGCCGGGCGAGGTGATGCAGGACGTGGTGAAGAGCTTCGTCGAAAAGACGCTGGGGGGATCGGTCTCGCCGTTCGTGACCTATCTCACGGAATCCGCCGAGGTCTCGGATGCCGATCTGGCCGAGCTCGAGGAACTGGTGGCGAAGCTGCAGTCCAACAAGAAGAAGGAGCCGGAAGCATGAGCGCCTTGCCCGAGATCCTCTGGCGCGCCTCCTTCCAGGGCGCGCTCTTCATCGCCGCCGTGTGGCTGATCTGCCGCCTGGCCCCCCGCCTGCCGGCCGCGGTGCGGTGCGGGCTGTGGTGGGCGGCGTGCCTGAAGCTCCTTCTGGGGCTCGTCTGGATGTCGCCGGTCGAGCTGCCGGTGCTGCCGGCGGCGATGACCGCCCCCCGCCCGGGCCCTCACCCCCTGGCCCCCTCTCCCACCATGCCGGCCCCCTCCCTGGGAGAGGGGGAAACTGCAAAACGTCCCGTCTCCCCTCTCCCGGGGAGGTCGGGTGGGGTGGCGGGAGAGGGGCCGGGGGTGAGGGCCCGGGCGGGGGAAGGCCTGCTCGTCGCCCTGGCCGCCCTCTGGGCAACCGGCCTCCTCGCGCAGCTCGCTCTCACCGTCCGCCAGCTCCGGCGCACGCGCCGGGTGATTCAGCGCTCGGAGCCGTTGCGGGCGGGGTGGATCGCGGCGGCGTTCGCGGAGCTCCTGGAGCGGCTGGGCCTCGCCCGGCGGCCCGAGCTGCGCGGCTCGGCGGAGGTGGACACGCCCCAGGCGGTCGGCCTGGTCCGCCCGGTGGTGCTGCTGCCCGATCCGGGCCTCGAGCGCCTGTCGCCCCAGGAGCTTTCGATGACGCTCTGCCACGAGCTCGTCCACGTGCGCCGGAAGGACCTGTGGCTCGGCTGGGTCCCGGTCCTCGCGCAACGGATCTTTTTCTTTCACCCGCTGGCGGCTTTCGCCGCCCGCGAATATTCGCTCGCCCGCGAAGCCGCGTGCGATGCGGAGGTGCTCCGCATCCTGGGGTCGGCGCCCCAGGCCTACGGGCGCCTGCTTCTGAGGTGGGGTGTGGCCCCGCGGGAGACCGGTCTCGCCGCCGCGGGCGCTTCGCCTTCGCTCTCCAATCTGAAAAGGAGACTGCAGATGCTTCAGCACACTTCCGAAAGCACGCGCCGCCGGTCGGCCTGGCCCTGGCTGGCCGGCGCGGCGGCCTTGGCAGGATTGATTCCGTTCCAGATGGTGGCCCAGGACGCTCCCGAGCCGCCGGAGCCTGTCGCCGTAGTCGAGGCGGCCCCTGCTGTCGAGGCCGCCCCGGTGGTCGCTCCCGCCGAGCCGGCCGAGCCCGGGGCTCCCGTTGCCGTGGTCGAGCCGGTCGAGGCCACGCCCCGCCCGGCGCTCGCGCCCCGGGCCGGCCTGCCGGTGCCGGCCGCCGTGCCGGCGGTGGCGCCGCTTCCCGCGGGTGCTCCGGTCGCCGTCGTGGCCGGGGTTCCGGGTGTGCGGCCCGCGCTCGCCCCCTTGCCGGCCGCCCGCGTGACGGGGAAGGGGCAG
>DATHUD010000474.1:0-2408 GCA_035462575.1 Thermoanaerobaculia bacterium
GGAGGAAGGTTCGCGCGGCGGGGTCTCGTCGGGGATCATGGCTGTTTTCGGGCGGAGCCGCCTAGGATAGCGCACCCGGGGATTGACGGCGGCCCCGCGATGGGCAACGCTTCGGGCGAACCGAGTGTGAGAGAGGAGAGCGCGATGAAGATCACCGTGATGAAGAACGGCCCCTTCCGGGTGGAGGGGGAGGACCTCGAGATCCTGGACCCCAACGGCAACCCCTACGGCCTCGGGGGACGGACGACCGTCTCCCTCTGCCGCTGCGGGCTGTCCGCCAACAAGCCCTTCTGCGACGGCAACCACAAACACCACGGGTTCCAGGATGAGCCGGTGGCGCGGGATCTGCCTCCGAAGGTGTGAGGCGACGGCGCCCGCCGCGGCCCTCACCTCCCCGGCCCTCCTCTCCCAGCCCCCTCCCCGCCGCCGGGAGAGGAGGGAGACTGCTTCTGGAGGGTCTTTGCAAGAGCTCCCTCTCCCGGAAGGTGGGAGGGGGCTGGGAGAGGGTTGGGGTGAGGGTCCCCCGCCCTCTGCGATATCTTTCCCCCGCAATGCGAAGCCCCCGCCTTTCCTTCTTTTTCCTGTTCCTGACCACCCTCCTCCCCCTCCCCGCCCTCGCCCAGGGTCCCTCGGCCGACTGGCGGACGCTCTCGACGCCCCACTTCCGCGTTCACTACCCCGCGCCTTCGGAAGAGTGGGCCCGGCGCGCGGCGGCGCGGATCGAGGCGATCCGCGAGCGGGTGGTGGAGGAGGTCGGGTATGCGCCGCCGGAGGTGGTGGACGTCGTCGTCTCCGATCCGGTGGCGGACGCCAACGGGATGGCGTTTCCGTTCCTGGGGTGGCCGCGCATGATCCTGTGGACGAGCCCGCCCGGGCCGGAGTCGGTCATCGGCCATTACGCGGACTGGTCCGAGCTGCTCGTGGTCCACGAGGAGGCGCATCTCGTCCACCTGCTGCGGCCGTCCCGGAATCCCCTGCGGCGGGCGCTCGCGCGGGTGGCGCCGGTGGGGCCGATCGCGCTCGGGGCGCCGCGCTGGGTGACGGAAGGGTACGCCACGGTCGTGGAAGGCCGGCTCACCGGATCGGGACGGCCGAACGGCGATCTGCGAGCGTCGATCCTCCGGCAGTGGGCGCGCGGCGGCAAGCTCCCGAGCTACGGCCGGCTCGCTTCGGACGCCGGGAGCTGGCAGGGGATGTCCATGGCCTATCTCGTGGGCTCCGCCTACCTCGAATGGCTGGAGGAGAGGGCCGGCCCCGGGAGCCTCAAAAACCTCTGGGCGCGGATGACCGCGCGCACGGGCCGGAGCTTCGACGACGCCTTCAAAGGGGTCTTCGGCGACTCCCCCGAGGACCTCTACGACCGCTTCCGTGCCGAGGTGACCTGGCGGGCCCTGGAGGCGGAGCGGCTGCTTGAGCTCACGAAGCGGGAAGGCGAGCTCTGGCAGGACCTCTCCTGGAACGTCGGCACCCCCGCCGTTTCGCCGGACGGCGAGCGGCTCGCGATCGTCCTCGACCAGCGGGACGAGCCCGCCGAGCTGGTCGTCTTCTCGACCGCGCCCGACGAGGAGGCCGAGAAGAAATGGGAGGAGCGGCGGGAGGAGATCGCGAAACGCGACCCCGAGGACGTGCCCGCCGTGCGCACGGCCCCGATCGCCAGGAAGCGCCTCCACACCTTGGAAGCCCGGAACGGCGTCGAGCCCACCATGCCGCGGTGGATGCCGGACGGGAAATCGATCCTCTTCGTCCGCTTCGAGCCCGACCCGCAGGGCTTCCTCCACCCCGACCTTTTCTTGTGGACCCCAGAGACCGGGGAGGTCCGCCGGATCACCCGCGAGGCCGACCTCCGCGACGCCGACCCGGCGCCGGACGGCTCCTGGGCCATAGCCGTTCGGAACCGAAACGGCTACTCCCAGATCGTGCGCGTGAATCTAGCGACCGGTGCGGTGACGGACCTGACCGCGCCCACCGTCTCCGAGGTCTACGACCAGCCGCGCCTCTCGCCGGACGGAACGCGCGCCGCCTTCGCCCTCCACCGCCAGGGGGCGTGGCGGCTCACCATCCTCGAAATCGGAGGAGAGATGACCGAGCTCGCGCCCCCGGCGGGCGCAACCGTCTCCTCCCCCACCTGGAGCCCGGACGGACGCGCCGTCTTCGCCGTCGTGGGGCTCCGGGGATTCATCGACCTCTGGTCCTTCCCCCTCGATCCGGCGAGCCCCCCGGTCCCCCTGACCCGCACCCAGGGCGCCGCCATCGCCCCCGCCCCGGCGCCGGACGGCTCCGGCGTCTACTCCCTCTCCCTGGTACCGGACGGCCTCGTCCGCCGCCGGGTGCCGTTGCCGAGCGCGGAGACCGCGAGCGCCCCGCCCGTCGACATTCCTGCCAGCCTCGCCCCGGCCGTCCGCCCGCCG
>DATHUD010000475.1:0-3931 GCA_035462575.1 Thermoanaerobaculia bacterium
GGAGATGACTCGCCGGAGACGCAACGCCGACTCCGGGAAGCCCTTCGGAGGAACCGCTACATTCCCGATTACCTGCTGGGGTGGAGGTCGCTGCCCGACGATCTGCCGATCTCGCCCCGCCCGGGACGTGAGGAAGAGGCCGCGCTCTACGCCGGAGGGGCTATGGACCCCGGGGGGTCTGCGCCGGGGGCTTTGGAATGGCTGGACTTCTGGGTCCCGATGCTCCGGGAGCCGGCGAAAGCGGTCGAGGCGCGGGTGGAGAAGACGGCGAAAAAGAAGAAGCGGCGGTAGGGGCCTTCGAGCCGGGCGGCTTCGCCGCCTCAGTCCCGCACCGCAGGAGCCAACAGCGCCGCCACCGCCCCCTTCTCCCTCTCCGCGAGCGCCATCAGCTCCCTGATCCCCCCGCGAAAATGAAGCGCTTTGAAGCCTTCCGCCTGCATGCGCTCGGCGAGATGGGCGCTCTTCAAGCCCACCTCGCAGACGAGGACGTAGGGGCGGGCTCGGTCGAAGGAGGGCCAGGCGGTCAAGGCGCGGCCGAAGTCCAGGTGGAGGGCGCCGGGGTAGTGCCAGGCGCGGAAGGCGTTGGCGTTCCGGAGGTCCAAAAGCGTGGCTCCTTCGGGGACGCGGTCGGTCTCCAGGACCGGGGAGCCCAGGCTCTCGGGGGGGAGGCGGCGGAGGTCGTAGATGGTGCGGGTGTCGATCAGCTCGCCCAGGAGATTTTCGGCGTCCAGGGCCGCCTCGTCCTTGAGGACGTCTTTGAGGACGGCACGGGTCGCGGGCCTGCGGGGCATGAGGTCGCAGTACTCGCCCACGGCGGAGGCCAGGTCGTAGACGCCGATCTTGCGGGCGAGGGCGAGGATCTCTTCCTTGTTGAAGCCGACGAGCGGGCGGAGCACGGGGATGGCCGGGGCCACTTGGTTGATGATGGCGATGTTCTGGAGAGTCTGGGACGAAACCTGGCCCATGGCGTCGCCAGTGACAAGGCCGAGCCGCCCGCCCCGGTGGGCTACGGCGGCGCCGGCCCGGAGCATGAAGCGCTTGAGGACGATCTGCCAGTGCTCCGCCCGCACCTTCTCCCGCAGCCGGAGGGCGAGCGGCGCGAAGTCCACCTCGTGGAGCGTGGGCTTGTAGCCGTAGCTCCAGCGGTCGACGATCTCCTTCATCACCTTGAGCACGCCGAGCCGGTGGGCGGAGCCGCCGAGGTTGCAGAACACGTAGTCGAGCTGCACGCCGCGCTTCAAGAGGAGCCAGCTCGCCACGGCCGAGTCGAAGCCGCCCGAGACCAGTGCCACGCCGCGCCCCTCGACCCCTACGGGAAGGCCGCCCTGCGCGGGGACCTTCTCCTCGAAGAAGTGGACCGTGCCCGGCTCGATCTCGACGAAGGCCGTGACCTCCGGCTCGTCGAGGTTCACCCGTGCCGCTCCGGCGTCCAGGAGCGCGCGTCCCAGGGCGCGCTCGACGACCGTGGAGTCGAAGCCGATCCGCTCGCGGTCCCCCCGCCGGGTCGCGCGCACGGCGAAGCTCCTGCCGCGCACGCTTTCGGCGAAGAGCTTCACCCCCTCGGAGACGATGTCCTCCAGGCCCTCCCACGGCCGGGGCTCGACCTGCGAGACGGACTGGAGGCCGAACACGCGGGACAGCACCTCGGACGCCCCGGCCGGGTCCGGAGTCTGGACATACAGCCGGCTCCAGGTCTTCTCCAGCGTGTAGGGGATGCCGTGGGCCTTGAGCGCCGCCTCGGCGTTCGCGCCCAGCCGCCGGAGGAACCGCATGCGGGTCTTCCGGGCCTTGGTGTAGAAGTCGCCGGAGAGGCGGAGGATGAGGAGGGTGGAGGGCATTGGGGGGAGTTTACCGCGTGAGCCCGCCTGGGAAGTTTGTGCCCGCGGCAGGTCCGGCGAGAACCGTTGCGGCGTACCCGCCTCGGGCCCTCACCCCAACCCTCTCCCAGCCCCTCCCTGCCGCCGGGAGAGGGAGCCCTTATTGAAGACAGCGCGCGGGCTGGGTGATGGAAAGCAAAGGCTCCCTCTCCCGGTCGGGGGACGGGAGGCTGGGAGAGGGTTGGGGTGAGGGTCTCGGGCGAAGCCCGGGCTCTTCTACGGCCCTACGGCCGCCACACCGTAATCAACCACCACCGCCAATCCCCCTCCAGAACCTCCTCCACAAACGGCTCCTCCAGCACCTGCGCCACCCCCACCCGGAGATCCAAAGCGGGCAGCCTTCCGATGGGGAGGGGATCCAGAGCCAGGCGGTACTCCAACCCCGCCAGCGTCAGCCACTCTCCCTTGGCGGCGCCCGAGCTCCACAGCCGGTGGCGTTCGTAGAACACGGGGGCGGGGAGGAAGCCCAACGTCAGCTCGGCCCTCTGGCCTTCGTGGTCTTCACCGAGCAGAGTTCCGGGCGGCAGGCCGGGGACGGCGATTTTGGACGAGAGGGCGGTGTCGGGGAGGAGGGTCGTCCGCGCTCCTCCTAACTGGTAGAGGTCGAAAGCGCGGGAGACGTCCTCGGAGGTGTTCCGGCTCCAGGTGAGGCGGAGGCGGGTGTCGTCGTGGCCGAGGCCGAGCTGGAGGACGCCGCCGGCGCGGGTCCAGCCGTCGCCGTCCGTGTTTCCGGTTTCGAAGTGGGCGGCGAGGCCCGGCTCGAAGCGCCAGGAGCCCCGGCGGCGGAGGCTTCCCCAGCCTCCGTGGAGCGAGGCGATGCGCTGATTGAGGGAGGGGCCGGTCCGACCCGGCTCGACGTCGTTCCAGAGGACGCCGCCGGTCAGGCGGAGGCGGTCGCCGCTCCAGTTCCGTTCCCAGCGGGCGGAGAGCTCGATCCCCTGGCGGTCGAGGTCGAGCAGGTTGCCTTCAGGATCTTCTTCGGATTGAAAGAGATGGAATCCCAGCTCGACGGGCCAGCGCCTCAGGGAGCCGGCGAGGGCGCCTCCGGTGGGCCAGCCGCTCTCTCCCAGGGAACCGAGGACGAACCAGCCGAACCGGCCGATCACGTCGCCGCCGCGCACGCCCAGCTCCCAGGCGCCGCCATCCGACGCGGCGGTGCCGCCCAGGAGCGGGAAGAGCTCCTGCCGGCCGAGGCCGTAGGGGCGGCTTTCGGCGATTTCGCTCTCGGGGAACGGCTCCGGCGCGGGCGGAGCCGGCGGGCGGACGGCCGGGGCGAGGCTGGCAGGAATGTCGACGGGCGGGGCGCTCGCGGTCTCCGTGATCGGCAAAGGCAACCGGCGGAGGTCGAGGCCGTCCGGTTCCAGGGAGAGGTAGTAGAGGCCGGAGCCGTCCGGCGCCGGGGCGGGGGCGATGGCGGCGCCCTGGGTGCGGGTCAGTGGGACCGGAGGGCTCGCCGGATCGAGGGGGAAGGACCAGAGGTCGATGAACCCGCGAAGACCCACGACGGCGAAGACGGCGCGGCCGTCCAGGCTCCAGGTGGGGGAGGAGACGGTCGCGCCCGCCGGGGGCGCGAGCGCGGTCATCTCTCCTCCGATTTCGAGGATGGTGAGCCGCCACGCCCCCTGGCGGTGGAGGGCGAAGGCGGCGCGCGTTCCGTCCGGCGAGAGGCGCGGCTGGTCGTAGACCTCGAAGACGGTGGGCTCGGTCAGGTCCGTCACCGCGCCGGTCGCGAGGCTCACGCGCACGATCTGGGAGTAGCCGTTGCGGTTCCGCACGGCGATGGCCCAGGAACCGTCCGGCGCCGGGTCGGGGTCGCGGAGGTCGGCCTCGTGGGTGATCCGGCGGACCTCTCCCGATTTTTCAGGAGAAACAGCGGGCGTCCACAAGAAGAGATCGGGGTGGAGAAAGCCCTGCGGATCGGGCTCGAAGCGGACGAAGAGGATCGATTTCCCGTCCGGCATCCACCGCGGCATGGTGGGCTCGACGCCGTTCCGGGCTTCCAAGGTGTGGAGGCGCTTCCTGGCGATCGGGGCCGTGCGCACGGCGGGCACGTC
>DATHUD010000476.1:0-7449 GCA_035462575.1 Thermoanaerobaculia bacterium
AACGGCGTCCCGCGCAACCTCCGCATCTATCACGTCGGAAGCCGGCAGATCTGGGGATTGACGGCGCGGGTTCTTCAGAATCTTCTGGTGCGGGTGGGGTTGGAGCCGGAAGAGGAGAACTGAGGATTGAAACCGCCCTCCGGGCGGCCGGTGCAGATCACCGGCCGGCCGGAGGGCGAGGTCCGCTGGTCAGTCGATCAGCAGACGCAGATCGAGACTCTCTCGGTGGCCGTACAGGCGAAGCAGGATTCGCAGGTGTCGGTCGGGTTGCTCGTGCCCGTGCGAGTGGTGGTTCCCCCGCCGTTCACATCGGTCAGATCCTGCGGGGCGAGATTCCGCAGAGTCTCTCTGCTCAACGTCAGCTTGCCGTTCAACTTCTTCTGCATTTGCATTGACCTCCTGGGTCAAAGGGGGTTGAACATGCAGACACCTGGCACAGACGGACAAACTGGGTCCGGATCCCTAAGCCTCTGCCAAGCCTGCTGTCGGTTTGTACGAAGAACGGCGCTGTAAAGTTTGTAAATTTTCAATCCGGCCGCGCGAGTCTCCGGTCGTCCCGCACGAACACCCAGGCGGTGTCGGTCTCGTTGCTGTAGAAGAGGGTGACCCAGACATTCCGGGGGTCCATCTCGTAGTCGAAGACGTAGGGGAAGACCGTGTGGAGCTTGCCGGTCCCGACCCCTTCGCGGAACTTGCCGGCGAACTCCTGGACGTTCGTGCAGGGCGCGACGTCGGCGAAGAAGTTCTTTCCGAGCACGTTCTCCCTCTTCCGCCCCGACAGGTCGGCCTCCGCCCGGTTGAAGGCGAGGATCTTGCCCTCGCGGTCGAGGCGGATGGCGCCGAAGGGCAGGGCGTCGAGCTCGTTTTCCGTGAAGCTCTGGATGCGCTCGATGTCGGCCCGGCCGATGAGGTTCTCGGTAGGATTCATGGTTCTCTCCCCATAGGAAAGCGCCACGGCGCAGCCGCCGCAGACGCACGTTCAACAGACTTAGGTCCAGCGCTGATATCCTACCCGACCGACCCGGTTTCCTCCATGGAGAACCTGTGACGGCGATTCCCGAGATCCGTATCCAAGCTTGCAACCAAGGCCCCATCCGGCCGGACGGCGACTTCGTCCTCTACTGGATGATCGCCTTCCGCCGGCTCGGCTGGAGCTTCGCCCTGGAGCGGGCGGCCGAGCACGCCCGGAGCCTGGGGAAGCCCCTGGTGATCCTGGAGCCCCTGCGCGCCGGCTACCGCTGGGTCAACGACCGCATCCACCGCTTCGTGCTGGACGGCATGGCCGGCCACGCGGCGAAGCTCGCGAAGTCGGACGTCCTCTACCATCCCTACGCGGAGCCGGAGCCCGGCGCGGGCAAGGGGCTCCTCGAGGCTCTCGCCAAGCGGGCCTGTGTGGTGGTGACGGACGACTACCCGGCCTTCTTCCTCCCCCGCATGGTGGCTGCTGCGGCCTCCCGCGTGCCGGTCCTTCTCGAAAAGGTGGATTCGAACGGCCTCCTCCCCCTGCGGGCGGCGGACAAGGACTTCGTGACCGCCTACCACTTCCGCCGCTTCCTCCAGAAGGTCCTGCTGGAGCATCTGGAGCACTTGCCCGAAGAGGACCCCCTGGCCGAGCCGCTGCCGCGCCGCTTGAAGGCCCTGCCCGCGGAGATCGTGAAGCGCTGGCCCGCGGCCACGCCCCAGCTTCTCTCCGGGGACACCGCGGCGTTGGCGAAGCTCGCGATCGACCACACCGTCCCCCCCGTGCCGGGGCTCCGCGGCGGGGAGGCCGAAGGCGAGCGGGCGCTCGAACGGTTCCTGGACCAGCGCCTCGCCCGCTACGGCGAAGGGAGGAACGACCCGGGAGAGGAGGTGACGAGCGGCCTCTCCCCCTACCTCCACTTCGGGCACGTGTCCCCGCACCAGGTGTTCGCCGCCCTGGCCGCCCGGGAGCGCTGGAGCCCGGAGCGCCTGGCGCGGAGCACCTCCGGCGCCAAGGAGGGGTGGTGGGGGATGAGCGCGCCCGCCGAAAAGTTTCTGGACGAGGTGGTCACCTGGCGCGAGGTGGGCTACAACATGGCTTCCCGCCGCGAGGACTTCGAGCGCTACGAATCGCTCCCCGAGTGGGCGCAGGCCACTCTCGCGAAGCACGCGAAGGACCGCCGGCCGCACCTCTACACCCTGGAAGAATTCGAAGCCGCCGCCACTCACGACGAGCTCTGGAACGCGGCCCAGGGGCAGCTCGTGGCCGAGGGGCGCATCCACAACTACCTGCGGATGCTCTGGGGCAAGAAGGTCCTCGAGTGGTCGGCCTCCCCGCGCGAGGCGCTCGAGATCCTGACCCACCTGAACAACAAGTACGCTCTGGACGGCCGGGACCCCAACTCCTACAGCGGCATCTTCTGGTGCCTCGGCCGCTACGACCGCCCCTGGGCCCCGGAGCGGCCCGTCTTCGGCACCGTCCGTTACATGAGCTCCGACAGCACCCGCCGCAAATTCAAGGTCGGCGGCTATATCGAGCGCTACGCACGCCGCGCGGCGCAGATGCCCCTTCTCTGATCCCTGGAGGCCTTTCCCATGCGACCGTTCCTTCCGGCCCTCGCTCCGCTGGCTCTCCTTGTCCTGGCCTGCGCCTCCGCGCCGCCGCCCCGGCGCGTCACCACGGCGCCCCAGGTCGTGGGGCGGATCGACGACATCCTGCAGCGCTACACGCAGCCCATCGCCGTGTCCTACCACCATCTGGGGACGGGGCTGACGATCGAGCGCGAGGAGCACGTATCCTTCCACGCCGCGAGCACCATGAAGGTGCCGGTGATGATGGCGCTCTACCGGGCCGTGGAACGGGGCGAGCTGTCGCTCGGCCAGCCGATCCCGGTGAAAAACGAGTTCCGGAGCATCGTGGACGGCTCGGCCTACACGCTCGATCCGGCCGAGGACGGCGACCCCGACCTCTACCAGGCCGTGGGGGGCACGCGCCCCCTTGCAGAGCTCATCCGGCGGATGATCATCAGAAGCTCCAACCTCGCGACCAACCTCCTGATCGAGCGGATCGGCGCTTCGCGGGCCACGGACCTGATGCGCGAGCTGGGAGCCTACGAGATCCAGGTTCTGCGCGGCGTGGAGGACGGCAAGGCCTACACCGCGGGCTTGAACAACCTCACCTCGGCGAAAGACCTCCGGATCGCCCTGGAGGCCCTGGTGGACGGCAAGACGTTCTCCGAGCGCTCCTCCAGCGAGATGATCGAGATCTTGAAAGCCCAGGAGTTCAACGAGAAGATCCCCGCCCAGCTCCCCAAGGGCATTCCCATCGCCCACAAGACCGGCGATATCACCGGCATCCACCACGACGCGGCGATCGTCTTCCCCCCGGATGAAAAGCCCTACGTCCTCGTCGTCTTGACCGAGGGCTTCCGCGACGAGAAAGAGGCGAACCGCGTCATCGCCGAGATCTCGCGGGCGGTGTGGGAGGGGCGGCGGGCGGGAGACGGGGAATTGCCGCGCAGGAATCCGGTGGATAGCGGCCCGGTCGGAAGGTAGTGTCCGCCGTCTGAGGAGGGAGATCGATGGATCAGCGTGACGACCTGCTGCGGCGGACGACCGAAATCGCCCTGGAGTTCCTGGAGGGCCTTCCGGATCGGCCCGTGGGCCTGCCCGTCGCGGTGGGGGATCTGCGCGCCGCCCTCGGCGGTGCGCTCCCCGAGACCGGCGAGGACCCTCGCGAGGTCGTCGAGCGGCTCGCCCGGGCGGCGGACCCCGGGATCGTGGCCATGGCCGGGCCGCGCTACTTCGGCTTCGTCATCGGCGGGCACCTGCCGGCCGCGCTCGCCGCCGACTGGCTCACCTCGGCGTGGGACCAGAACGCCGGGCTCTACGCGACCTCGCCCGCCAACTCCGTGGCCGAGGAGGTCGCGGCCGGCTGGCTCCTCGATCTCCTGGATCTGCCGCGCGCGGCGAGCGTGGGTTTCACCACCGGCGGCGCCATGGCGAACTGTACCGGCCTCGCGGCAGGCCGCCACGCCGTGCTCGCCCGTGCCGGCTGGGACGTGGAGGCCCGGGGGCTTTTCGGCGCCCCGGAGATCGACGTGGTGATCGGCGACGAGGCCCACGCCACCATCCTCTCCTCCCTTCAGATGCTCGGCCTGGGGCGCGATCGGGTGAAGAAGGTGCCGAGCGACGGCCAGGGCCGGATGCGGGCGGACGCCCTCCGGGAGATCCTCGCGGACTGCCGGGGGCCGCTCCTCGTCTGCGCCCAGGCCGGCAACGTGAACACCGGCTCCTTCGATCCCGTCGACGAGATCGCCGGCGCGGTCCACGAGCGCGGCGGCTGGCTTCACGTGGACGGCGCCTTCGGTCTGTGGGCCCGGGTGAGCCCGGATCTCGCCCCTCTGGCCTGTGGGGTGGAGAAGGCCGACTCCTGGGCCACGGACGGCCATAAGTGGCTGAACGTCCCCTACGACTGCGGGATCGTGATCGTCAACGATCCCGAGTCCCACCGGGCGGCGATGACGATCGCCGCCGCCTACCTCGTCCAGACCGAGGGGCGCGAGCGTGATCCTTTCGACTGGGTGCCCGAGTTCTCCCGCCGCGCCCGGGGCTTCACCGTCTACGCGGCCCTTCGCTCCCTCGGCCGCGCCGGGGTGCGCGACCTGATCGAACGCTGCTCTTCCCACGCCCGCCGCTTCGCGGACCACCTCCGGGGCCGGCCCGGCATCGAGGTCCTGAACGACGTGGTGCTGAACCAGGTCCTCGTCCGTTTCACCCCGCCCGGAGGGGGCGACGTCGACGGGGGTGACGCCGACGGGGGTGACGCCGACGCCTTCACCCGCGAGGTCATCGCCCGCGTCCAGAAAGACGGCACCTGCTGGCTGGGAGGGACCGTCTGGCACGGGATGGCCGCCATGCGGATCTCCGTGTCCAATTGGTCGACGACCGGGGAAGACGTGGACCGGTCGGCCGAGGCGATCGTGCGGGCGGCTCTAGCGCGGTAGCGGGTCCAGGATCTCCCCTTCCGCCCCCAGCCGCGGATACGCCGCCTTCCGCTTCCGGCAGTGCGCGGCAAGCTCCGGGTACGCCCACTCGAAGAGCGTCCGCGCGTACGTCTCCGGGTCCATCCGCGAGCCCCCGCCGTAGAGCCCCGCCGCCTGCCTCTGGCGCTGGGCTTCGAAGAGGAGGAGGGCGGTCGCGACCGACACGTTCAACGACGTGCCCATCCCCTCCATGGGGATCGTCACCGTCAGATCTGCCAGGGCCAGGGCCTCGGCCGTCACCCCGTAGTCCTCGTTGCCGACGAGGATCGCCGTGGGGAGCGTGTAGTCCACCTCGCGGAAGGGCACGGCCGTGGGATCCGGATGGGCCGCGAGCACGCGGAAGCCCCGGTCTTTCACATGACCGACGGCGTCCGCGAGGGTGCGGTGCTTGCGGACGGCCATCCACTTGCGGTTGCCTCCCGAGGCCGGGCGGGAGATCTTGAGCTTCCCCGCGGGCCAGACCGCGTGGGCCTCGAACACCCCCACGGCGTCGCAACTCCGCAGGATGGCCGCGAAGTTCCGGGGCACCTGGACGTCCTCCATGAGGACCGTCAGGTCCGGCTGGCGGCGGTCGAGGGCGGCGCGGACCCGGTGGAATCGTTTCGGCGTGGTCATTGCAGGCTGATAACATTACCGTGCGCGTCGTTGCGGCGCGCCCGGACCTGCCTGTCCATCTCTGAACGGAGGAGTGTCACATATGGCGATCATGGAACGCACGGGGAGCAGCACCATCGACCGCATCGTCGAGCTTTTGGGCGACGAGGCGGACAACCTTCTCTCCTTCACCTCCAAGGGGATCCCCAAGGAACAGCTCACCCTGCCCGGCCCCGACCACGTCGAGCGGATCTTCTCGGTGTCCGACCGGAAGCCCGGGGTCCTGGTGAACCTGCAGCGCCTCTACGGCAGCGGGCGGCTCGCCAACACGGGCTACCTCTCGATCCTGCCGGTGGACCAGGGTGTCGAGCACACCGCCGCGGCCTCGTTTGCGCCGAACCCGGCCTATCTCGACCCGGAGAACATCGTGCGCCTGGCGATCGAGGCGCAGTGCAATGCGGTGGCGTCGACGGTCGGCGTCCTCGGGCTCGTGGCGCGCAAATACGCGCACAAGATCCCGTTCATCGCCAAGATCAACCACAACGAGCTGATGACCTACCCGAACAAGTTCCAGCAGATCCTCTTCGGGCAGGTGGAGGAGGCGTGGGAGATGGGTGCGGCGGCGATCGGCGCCACGGTCTACTTCGGCAGCGACGACTCCGACCGCGAGATCGTCGAGATCGCCGAGGCCTTCTACCGCGCCCACGAGCTCGGGCTGGCGACGGTCCTCTGGGCCTACACGCGCAACAACGCCTTCAAGAAGGACGGAGTGGACTACCACACCGCGGCCGACCTGACCGCGCAGGCGAACCATCTCGCGGTCACCATGCAGGCCGATATCGTCAAGCAGAAGCAGGCGACGCTGAACGGCGGCATCACGGCCCTCAACTACAGCAAGACGAGCCCCAAGATCTACGGCGAGCTCGTGGCCGAGCACCCGGTGGACTGGAACCGCTGGCAGGTGGCGAACTGCTACATGGGCCGCATCAGCCTGATCAACTCCGGCGGCGAGTCCAAGGGGGAGGGCGACCTCGCCCAGGCCGTGCGCACGGCCGTCATCGCCAAGCGAGCGGGCGCCGCGGGCCTGATCTCCGGCCGCAAGGCCTTCCAGCGCCCGATGAAGGAGGGTGTCGAGATCTTCCGCGCCATTCAGGATGTCTTCCTCTGCTCCGAGGTGACGGTGGCGTAGAGGGCGGGGGTGGAACACGGACGAGCACGGACCGGCACGGACGAGCACGGACAGGGCTGTGGATGTCCGTGGTCGTCCTGCCCGTCCGTGTTCGTCCCGCAGGGGCAACCCGGCCCGATGCTTGCAACCTCCTTTCCGCCGAAAGGAGATTCTGCATGAGCCATGACACTAAAGACCCGCATCGCACCGGCACCGGGGAGGAAGGGCACCCCATACCCGGTGCCGAGGCGATGGGCTTTTCCGAGGCCACCGGGGAAGGGCCCGGCGTGGTCCGCACCTCCACGGCCGTCCGCGACGAGGTGGAGCCCGTCACCGGTCACCTGGACGACAGCGTGAGCCGCCCCAGCCACGATCACTTGAACCGCACGGTGAGCCCGGAGGCTCTGGATGCCGCCCGCTCACACCCCTTGTTCGCCCCGGACGACCGTCCGATCACGGGCCACCTGGACGAGGCGGCTCCGGCGAAGCCGGTGAAGGACGCCAAACCCTGATCTCTGTAGGAGGGCCCGTCTGGACGAGAGGGACGCCCGGGTCTACGACGGACGGGGCGGAGCCTCGGTCCAGAAGGGGAACGCCTCCCCCGAGTGGGTACGGACTCTCCCCCCAACGGGTACGCGTCTCCCCCGAACGGGTACGGGGCCATCCCCACTGGGGGGAGGC
>DATHUD010000477.1:0-15714 GCA_035462575.1 Thermoanaerobaculia bacterium
GCCGGGGGCTCGAGCAGCGGCGCCTGACCAGCGAGAACCGCTCGCTCAAGGAGCAGCTCCGGCAGCGCTTCGCGTTCGACAACATCATCGGCAAGAGCAAGCCGATGCAGCAGGTCTACGATCTGGTCCGCCTGGCCGCCCCGGCCAAGAGCAACATCCTGATCCTGGGCGAGAGCGGCACGGGCAAGGAGCTGGTCGCCAAGGCCATCCACCATCACTCCCGGCGGGCGGACGGCCCCTTCATCACCGTCAACTCAGGGTCGATGCCGGCGGACCTCCTCGAAAGCAACCTCTTCGGGCACCTGCGGGGCGCCTTCACGGGCGCCGTGGCGAGCAAGAAGGGGCTCTTCGAGCTGGCGGACGGCGGCTCGATCTTCTTCGACGAGATCGGCAACATCCCGTTGGACACCCAGTCGAAGCTCCTCCGGGTGATCCAGGAGAGGGAGTTCATGCGCCTGGGCGGGATCGATACGATCCGGGTCGACGTACGGATCATCGCGGCGACGAACGCCGACCTCGAGGCCGCCGTCCACCAGGGAACGTTCCGGGAGGACCTGTTCTACCGGCTGAACGTCATCACGGTGAACCTGCCGCCGCTGCGCCGCCGGACTGAGGACATCCCGCTGCTCGCCCAGCACTTCCTCGCGCAGTACGCGCGGGAGAACGAGAAGCAGATCCGCGAGATCTCCCCGCGCGCCATGGAGAGGCTCCTCGACTACCACTGGCCGGGCAATGT
This sequence comes from Thermoanaerobaculia bacterium, assembly GCA_035462575.1. GTDB lineage: Bacteria > Acidobacteriota > Thermoanaerobaculia > Multivoradales > UBA5704 > DATARR01. The sequence continues at coordinate 737 of DATHUD010000477.1, forward strand.
GCGGGAGCTCGAAAACGCCATCGAGCGGGCCGTGGTGCTCTCGACGGGCGAGGTGCTCGACGTGGATCTGCTCCCCTCCTCCGTGCGGCATCACGAGAGCTCGGGCATCGCGCTGTCACCCACCCTGCCCTCGAACGGCATCTCGTTCAAGGACGCCGTCAGCCAGTACGAGCGGCAGATCATCATCCGGGCCCTGCAGGCGGCGGGCGGCGTGCAGAAGCGCGCGGCCGAGCTGCTGCAGGTCAAACCCACGACGCTCCACGAGATGATGAAGCGGTTGAACATCTCGTCGGAGAGCCTCGTCTCGTCCTGACCATGAACGACTCCGTCTTCAATCCCCGCGCGACCGCGGGTTGGAATTCTGCGCCCGCCGCCGTTTGCGGCGGACCCAAGAGAGGCATTCCCATCATGATCCGCAAGACCTCTGCTTTCGCGGCAGCGCTCGCCTTCGTCGCGACGCTGTCACTGGCTCAAACCGCCCCGCCGGCGACCGCTGCCGGGGCCTCGATCGTGGCCCCGCTTTCGCGGGGGGAGACGGTCGACCTTCCGTCGTCCTTCGACCCGAAAGTCCCCCGGCCCGACGACTTCCTGGGCTACCCCCTGGGAGCCCGCTTCACGAACTGGGACCGCATCGTGGCCTACCTGGAGGCGGTGGACGCCGCCTCGCCCCGGATGAGGATGTGGGAGTACGGCCGCACCTATGAAGGCCGGCCCCTGAAGCTCCTCGCGATCTCTTCGCCCGAGAACCTGGAGCGGCTGGACGAGATCCGCCAGGACGTAGAGCGCCTGGGCGACGCCGCCGGGCTCGCCCCCGGGGAGAAGGACCGGCTGATCAAGAAGACCCCCCTCGTGATGTGGATGGCCTACGGCGTCCACGGCAACGAGTCCTCTTCGGCCGAGGCGGCGATGGGCGCGGTCTACGCGCTCACGGCGGGCGAGGCGGAGACGGCCGCGATGCTCCGGAGCCTCGTCGTCCTGATCGATCCGCTCTCGAACCCCGACGGCCGCGAGCGGTACGTGAACGGCTTCAAGCAGCGCGTGGGGGACGGCGCGAACCCGCGGCGGTCCGCCGCCGAGCACTTCGAGCCCTGGCCGGGCGGGCGGCAGAACCACTACATGATCGACCTGAACCGCGACTGGGCCTGGGCGAGCCAGCAGGAGACCCGGCACCGCATCGCCGCCTACCGGCAGTGGGAGCCGCAGATCTACGTCGACTTCCACGAGATGGGGAGCGAGTCGTCGTACTTCTTCCCGCCGCCCTCCGAGCCGATCCACCCGCAGATCGACCGCCGCGTGCTCTCCTGGCTCGACACCTTCGGCCGCGGCAACGCCGCCGCGTTCGACCGCCAGGGATGGATCTACTTCAAGGGAGAGAACTACGACCTCTTCTATCCCGGCTACGGCGACTCCTACCCGAGCCTGCGCGGCGCCGTGGGCATGACCTACGAGATGGCGGGTGGCGGCCGGGCCGGCCTCGCCCTCACCCTTCCCGACGGCTCGACGCTGACGCTCGCCGACCGCGTGGCGCGGCACCTGACGACGTCGCTCTCGACCGTGCGGACCGCGGCCCAGAACGCCCGGCGCCTGCTCGAAGACTTCGTGGCCAACCGCGACAAGGCGGCCTCCGAGCCGGTGCGCACCTATCTCTGGCCGGCGGAGCAGCAGGAGGCGCGCGCGCTCGCCGAGCTCCTTGCGCTGCACGGAGTGCGCGTGCGCCAGCTCGACGGGGCCGTCGAGGCCCCGGTGCGGAGCCTGGAGGAGCGCGAGGAGACGGAGGCGCGGCCCCGGCGCTTCGCGGCCGGCACCTACGCGGTCTCCACGGCCCAGCCCCTGGGCAACCTGATCGAGACGCTCCTGGCGCTCGACTCGCCGATGACCGACACCTTCGTCGACCGGCAGAGGAAGCGCCTGGAGCAGAACCTCGATCCCGAGTTCTACGACATCACGGCCTGGTCGCTCCCGCTCGCCTACAACGTACGCACCTGGGTCGCCTCCGGGGAGATCGGCAGGAACGGCCGGCCGCTTCCGGAGTCCCCGGCCGGCGGCATTCAAGGCAACGGCGATCTGGGCTACCTCGTGCCGCCCCAGGGGATCGGCTCGTACCGTCTGGCGATCGAGCTCGAGCGGCGGAAGATCCGCTTCCGGGTGGCCATGACGAGCCTGTCGAGCGAAGGGCAGACCTTCCCCGCCGGAACCCTCTTCATCCCCCGCGGGGGGAGCTCTGGGAACCTCCGGGAGACGCTCGGCGAGCTTCTTCAGAAAGAAGCGCTCACCGCCCAGGCGATCGCCTCCTCCTATGAGATCGGCGGCACCTCGCTCGGCTCGCGCGACGTCGCGGCCGTGCGCCCGAGCCGGGTGGGCCTCGTCTCCGGCGAGGGCGTCGACGCCACCTCCTTCGGCTTCCTCTGGCACCTGCTCGACCGGCAGGTCGGGATGGACCACGACCGCCTGGACCTCGCCCAGCTCCGCCAGCTCGACCTCTCGGAGTTCGACGTCCTGATCTTCCCCAGCGGCAACTATGAAGACCGCCTCGGGGAGAAGGGGCGCGGGACGGTAGACGCCTGGGTCAAGGCGGGCGGCGTGCTGGTCGCGGTCGGCGACGCCGTGACCTGGCTCCAGGACCACGAGATGACGTCGATCAAGAGGTGGCAGCCGCCCAAGAAGGACGATGGGGAAGACGAGGAGGCCAAGGAGGACCCCGAGGACGGCGAGACCGCCTTGGAGCAGGAGCTCGCGCGCCGGCCCCTCTACACGCCCGGCGCCGTGCTCGCCACCCGCATGCAGCCGCAGCACCCGCTGACGCTCGGGCTCACCGCGCCGCCCTCCGTGCTCGTCGAGGGGACGACCGTGCTCAAGCCCACCGGCGATCCCCGCCAGGACGTGCTCGTGGCGGTCGACGAGAGCCCGGTCCTCGCCGGCTTCGCCTGGCCCGAGGCGGCAGACCGCCTCTCCGGCTCGCTGCTCGTGGGGATGGAGGAACGGGGCCAGGGGAGCGTCGTGCTCTTCGCCCAGGACCCCGCCTTCCGCCTCTTCTGGCGAGGCACGACGCCGATTCTGCTCAACACGTTGATCTACGGGCCGAGCGCGGGGGTGGGGGGGCGGTACTGAGGGCGCGGGAACACGGACTCACGGACTTTCACGGACTCAACACGGACGTACACGGTGCTGTCCTTTGGGTCCGTGATCGTCCTTGAAAGTCCGTGAGAGTCCGTGTCGTCCGTGTCACTCCGCTCCCAGCGCCGCCTCCTTCGGCCTCTCCGCCACCGCCTCGGCGAAGGCGCGGTCGAGGCGGCCGTCCATGCGGACGACGGTGAGCTCGTGGTCGTCCAGGTCGACCACGAGGAGGTTCCTGAGCCCGCCCTCGCCGTTGCTGCGGGTGAAGAGCCAGGAGGGGCTGTTGTCTTCCTGGGCCTTTACGGTGAGGCTCCAGCCCGACTGGGCGAGCCGTCGCTCGAAACCGGGGGCTTGCTGCCGGAGGCCGCTCAAGTCGGGCAGGTCGTGGACCCGGTAGGTCGCGACCTCCACGCGGTGGATCTCCCGAAGGAACGCCCTCCCTTCGTCGTCCTCCTCGTCGTCGACCATCCGGACGATCCCCTTCACGAGCCCCATCCTGATCCGCCCGAGGCGGATGTGCGCCTCCCGCTCGAAACGGACCCCGGGGATCCACCTCCGGATCTCCCCGGTTACCTGATCGACCGACGGCGTCTCACCGCATCCCACGAGGGGGAGGGCCAACGACGACAGCACGGCGACGACAGACAGCGCTTTCCGCATGACGGGCTCCTCCGGAATCACTCCGGCTTCTTGGCCGTGGCCTTCTCCAACTGGGGGATGTTCAGGCTCTGACCGAGGCGGCCGATCTCGGCCGGATCGATCCGGCCGACGATGTTGATCATCGCGGCCTCGTCCCCGGCTTCGATCGCGAGGATGGTCAGGCCCACGATCTGCTCGCCCGACTTCTTGAGGTAGATGTAGCTCTCGCTCCCCTTCTCCCGCACCCGCACCATGGAGCTCCAGCCGCGGTCCTCCAGCCAGCGGACGGCGCGGTCGACCTTGCCGCGGACCACGTCCTCCTTGGCACCCGCCAGGGGGAAGACCCGGACCTGGATCGACTTCAGGCTCGACATCACCTGGGCGAAGGCGGGGTCGTCCCCGCGCGTGGCCTCGGCGACCATCCGCAGAATGGCGCCGTCCAGGTTGATCTCGACGGAGAGGTCCTCGCGCGGGAAGATCCCCAGCTCCTCGATCGACACGTAGCCCGGCTGGTCGGACAACTTCTGCGCCCATCCGGCCGCGCCGGAGAGGAAGAGCAGAAGAACGGTGGAGGAAACGATCAGTCTTCTCATCACGAAATCTCCTTACGGCCGCTCCGGCTCGCCCAGGTGGCGGCGCAGCACGTCGTCCCGCAGCTCGAGCCCCGTCTGCCGGCTCACCTTGCCGATGTAGGCCAGGGCATAGCGGGCTTCGGCCGTGGCCCGCGCCACTTCCTCCGGGTCCGGACCCTGGTGGACCGGCCGGGCGAAGAACGCGCCCGCGCCGATCGCCACGGCCAGCAGGGCCGCCGCCGCCGCGACCCGGAACCGCGACAGCCGCGGCCGGAACGGAACGACCGCGCCGCCAGCGCTCCGGACCTTCTCCAGGACCTCCGGCGGGCAGTCGTGGAGCGGGAGAGACCGCAGCTCCCGCTGGACGGCCCCGGCGAGGTCGAGCTCGGCGGCGCAGGAGGCGCAGCCTTCCAGGTGGACCCGGAGCCGCTCCTCTTCCTGGGGCGGCAGATCGCCGTCGAGGAAGGGCTCCAGAAGCTCCAGCGCTTCCTCGCAGCGCAGGGCGGGATCTTTTCGGTTCATGGCGTATACACCTCTCGCAGTTGCTCCCGGAGCTTTTTGCGGCCCCGGTGGAGATGGACGCGGACCGTCACCTCCGGAATCCCCAGGATCTCACCGATCTCCCGGTGAGAGAGCCCCTGGACCTCGCGGAGGATGACGACGCTCTTGTACGGCTCTCCGAGACACCTAAGCGCTTCGAGCAGGCGCCGCCTGAAGTCCGACGTCCGCATCCGGCTCTCCGGATCGGGCTCGGCCGTGGGGACCTCGCGCGCCTCCTCGCCGTCCAGGCTCTCGGCCGTGGCCACGGGGCCCGCCGCCCGGCGCCGCCGGAGCAGGTCGTAGCATGCGTTCCGGGTGACCCGAAGCAGCCAGGAACCGAGGCGCTCCTCGTCCAGCCGCCGCTCGTGGCGCCAGAGGCGGAGCAGCACCTCCTGGGTCACATCCTCCGCCTCCTCGGAATTGGACAGGAGGTAGCGGGCGAAGGAGTAGACCTTCCGTTGGTACCGCGCGGCGTTGGTCTCGAAGGCCGTCATCATCTCCATAAGAGTAGACGGATGGTGGAGGAGAACGTTTCAAGGCGGGAGTGGAGGCCCGGATCTTGTCTCCCGCGCCCGGCGGAACGCGGCGACCATCCGCCGGCCGCCCAGGCGGGCGAAGCCCGGTAGATACCGGTAGCACCCCAGGAGAATTCGGGCGGAGAAGGGGAAGAGGATCATTCCCCGGTTCCGCCGGACGCCGCGGAGGATGGACCGCGCGGCGCGCTCGGGCGAGAGCGCGTACTTGAGGAACGGCGCCGCCATCTCGCCCAGCGACACGCCGAGACCCACGGCGTGCTCGAAGAGCGGAGTGGCCACAAAGACCGGGCAGGCCACGCTCACCTTCACCCCGTGCGAGCGCGCCTCGTCCCGCAGCGAGGTGGAGAGCCCCACCACGGCGTGCTTCGTCGCGGCATAGGCCGCGCACATGGGGCTCGGCATCAGCCCCGCCGCCGAGGAGATGTTCACGATGTGACCGAAGCCCTGCTCCGCCATCACCCGGTAGGCGGCCGACGTGCCGTGGATCACCCCGTGGAGGTTCACGCCGAGAATCCACCGCCAGTGCTCGGGCGTCATCTCCAGCACCTCGCCGGCGAGCACCACCCCGGCGTTGTTGAACATGAAGTCCAGCCGGCCGTGCCGGGAGGCGACGTCCCGCACGAGCCGCTCGACCTGATCCCCGTCCGCCACGTCCACTTGGCTCCCCTCGGCCCGTCCCCCGGCCGCGGCGATCCGGGCCACGGTCTCCCGCGCGCCGTCCAGATCCAGGTCCGCGGCGATCACCGTGACGCCGTCCGCGGCCAGGGCCGCGCAGAGCGCGCGTCCGATCCCGGAGGCGCCGCCGGTCACGAGGGCGACGGGTGAGGTCGTCGGCATGGCGGAAGATACGTGCGGGAAGGCGGAAGGTTCCGTCACGCCCTCCCGCCGAATGATACGCGGGTGCGCCCGAACGATCTGGAGGCCCCCGCTCGTCATGACGAGGTCTCCGCTCTCCTTGACGCGGTGCTCGCGAACGATGCGGAGCTCCTCGCTCTCGTCAACGCGGTGCCCACGAAGGATGCGGAGCTCCCCGCTCTCCATCCCGTGGTCCTCGCTCTAGTTGATGCGGTCCCCGTGAACGAGCGCGGGCACGCCGCTCTCCTTGACGAGGATGCCCGCAACGAGAACGGGGACCGCGGGATCGTTGTGGACCTCCACGGGATGGAGAGCGGGGACCGCGTCAAGGAGAACGGGGACCGCGGGATCGTTGTGAGCAACCGCCGTATCAAGAGCGGGGACGGCGGGATCGTTCGCGGGCACCGCGTTGACGAGAACGGGGAGCTCCGGATCGTTGCGGGGGAGCCGCGGAATCGGGAGCGAGGACCGCGGGATTGTTCCGACTCAGCCCTCACCCGGGAATCTGACGCGTCGGAAGCGGAGGAGCGGGACTGATCCCAAAGACGAGATGCCAGTAGCTCCAAGACCGCGGATCGAAAACTCCGGCGGGTGGTTTGGCGAGAACTTCCCGAAAGGCGTCGTCCGAAAAGTGGCGTTTGGCAGCGAGGATATCCTCGACCATTCCATACGTCATCACCTGCGCGAGAAAGCGGATCGGGTCCGACAGCGCCTCGGCAGGAGACTTCCACCAGAAGAGGCGCTTGGCGACGTGCTCGAGGTCTTCCATGTAAACGCACTTGAAAAGGTTTACCCCACCGCCTTCTCCGCCACCCGGAGCATCCTCAGAAAATTCTCCCCCAGAATCAACCGCACCCCGCCCCGGTCCACCCCCCGCTCCAGCAAGGCCGCCGTCAGGGCCGGGAACTTGCCCGGGTCCTCGAAGCCGGTGAGGGTCTGGGAGATGCCGTCGAAGTCGGTTCCGATGCCGACGTGCTCTTCTCCTCCGAGCTCGATCAGGCGGATGACGTGATCGACGAAGACGGAGAGGGGGACTTCCGGGAGAGGGCGCTCATCGAGAAGGCGCTGTCTTTCCTTCCAGAGCTTGCCGGGGTCCCTCATGTACTCCTCTTCGGTCTCCTTGAAGGCGGGGCCGATCTCTTTCATGCGGAGGGCTTCGACCTCGGCGGCTTCGTTCGAGACGAAGGGGGGGTAGGTGTTGGCCATGACGAGGCCGTCTCTCTGGGCGATCTCCTTGATGAGCTCGTCCGGAAGGTTCCGGGGGTGATCGCAGAGGGCTCGGGCGGAGCTGTGGCTCGCGAGCGGCGGGACCTTGGAGACCTCCAGGACGTGGCGGACGGCGTCGTCCGAGACGTGGGAGAGGTCCGGGAGGATGCCGAGGCGGTTCATCTGGCGGACGATCTTCACCCCTTCGTCCGAGAGGCCGTTGTGGACGGGGGCGTCGGTCGAGGCGTCGCACCATTCGTGGGTCGCCCAGTGGGTCAAGGTGACGTAGCGGACGCCCATCTTCCGGCAGTCGTCGAGCGCGCCGGGCACCTGAAGGGGTCGGCCGTTTTCGAGGCCGAAGAGGACGGCGACCTCGCCGCGTTGGGCGGCCCGCGTCACGTCCTCGGCGGTCGTGGCCTGGATCATGCCGGGGACGAGGGCCTCGATCGAGACCCGGTAGAGCTCCTTGGCGTGGTCCCAGCCCCGGCCGGCGTCGAGCGAGGCCGGGATGAACAGGGCCCAGACGAGGCCGTCCACCCCGCCCTCCCGGAGGCGCGGGAGGTCGATATGGCGGTCGGTCTGCCGCCGGGAGAGATCCGCGGGGGTCTCCCAGAGGCGGGTGGGGACGTCGGTGTGACCGTCCAGGACGAGGCAGTCTTCGTGAAATCCCATGGCGGAGGTAGTTTAACCGCCCCGGAATGCCCCGCCCCAATTCCCTGTTACAACAAACGCTGGACAGGCCGCCTTGCCAGATCCACCCCGGATCGGCTAGGCTATCGGGTCCTTGGAGCCCAAGTCCTCGCTTCCCCTCCGGGGGAGTACCACTGAATAGAGAAGGGATCACGACCGTGAAACAGGGTATTCATCCGACGATGCACATGGTGACGGTGACCTGCGCCTGCGGGAACACCTTTGAGACGCACTCCTCCAAAGACGAGGTCCGTCTCGAGATCTGCGGCGCCTGCCATCCGTTCTTCTCCGGCAAGCAGAAGCTCATCGACACGGCCGGCCGCGTCGAGCGGTTCCAGCGCCGTTACGCGGGCGCGGCTGCCCGCAAGTAGATCCACCGGAGCCCGGCCCACCGCCGGGCCCGGAACCCCGGGCCGGGGCGGGGACCTTCCTGTATGCCTTCGAGCACCAACCCGGACGGCGAGCTTTTAGTCGGCGGCCAGGCGCTGATCGAGGGAGTGATGATGCGCTCCCCCGGCGCCTATGGCATTGCCGTGCGCCGTCCGGACGGCTCGCTCGCCCTGGAGCGCGGCAAGGTCTTCCCTCTGGCCAAGCGCTATCCGTTCTTGAAGCTTCCGGTGCTCCGCGGCGTGGCGGTCTTGTTCCAGTCGCTCGCTGTGGGCATCCGCGCGCTCAACTTTTCGGCGTTGCACGCGGCGGCCGAGGGGGAGGCGAAGCCGGAGGAGAAGACGTCCGGATGGGCGGTGGCCGGCTCCATGGCCTTCGGGCTGGGGCTGGGCGTCGTCATCTTCCTGTTCCTCCCCCTGTGGCTGACCCAGCTCGGCGAGCGGTGGCTCTTCGGGCCGCTCTCGAGCCTGGCCTTCAACCTGGTGGACGGCGGCCTGCGCGCCCTGTTCTTCCTGGGCTACATCCTCGCGATCTCGCGGATGAAGGACATCCACCGGGTGTTCCAGTACCACGGCGCAGAGCACAAGGTGGTGTTCAACCATGAGGCGGGCCTGCCGCTCACCGTGGAGAACGCGCGGGTCCAGAGCCGGCTCCATCCGCGGTGCGGGACGAGCTTCCTGCTGTTCGTGCTGCTCGTCTCGATCGTGGTGTTCGCGCTGATCCCCAAGGAGGCGCACTTCGCGGTGAAGCTCGGCGGCCGGGTGCTCCTGGTGCCGGTGATCGCGGGGCTCTCCTTCGAGGTGCTGCGGCTGACGGCGAAGCGCCGGGCAGCCCCGATCTTCGCGGCGCTCGTAGCCCCCGGCCTCGCGCTCCAGAGAATCACGACGCAGGAGCCGACGGACGACATGCTGGAGGTGGCGATCGTGGCCCTCGAAGAGGCGCTCCGGGAGGACGGCTTCCTGCCGGAAATCGAACCGACGACGGATCTGCCCGAGGCCGCGGCCCGGGCGTAAGATGGATAAACCATGATCGAAAAGCTCTCCCAGATCGAAAAAACCCACGAGGAGCTGACCCAGCGGCTCACGGACCCGGCGGTGCTGACCGACCACAAGGCCTACACGGAGATCAACAAGGCCCTGTCGGAGATCGACCCCACGGTGAAGCTCTACCGCGAGTACATCCGGGTGTCGCGCCAGCGCGGGGAGACGGAGGAGATGCTCGCCTCTCTGTCGAAGGAGGACGAGCTCTACGACATGGCGCGCGAGGAGAGGGATCAGCTCACCCAGAAGCTCGCGGACCTGGAAGAGCAGCTCCGGGTCGAAATGATGCCCAAGGACCCGAACGACGAGCGCAACGTGGTGCTCGAGATCCGGGCCGGCACGGGCGGCGACGAGGCGACGCTCTTCGCGGGCGAGCTCTTCCGCATGTACACCCGCTACGCCGAGCAGCAGGGCTGGCGCACGGAGGTGATCGACCTCTCGGAGTCGGAGGTGGGCGGCGTCAAGGAGGTGTCGGCCATTGTGGAGGGACGCGGCGCCTACAGCCGCCTCAAGTACGAGGGCGGCGTCCACCGGGTGCAGCGCGTGCCGGCGACGGAGACGGCCGGGCGCATCCACACCTCGGCGGTGACCGTGGCGGTGCTGCCCGAGGCCGACGACGTGGAGGTGGACGTGGACGAGAAGGACATCCGGGTGGACCGCTTCTGCGCCTCCGGACCCGGCGGCCAGGGCGTGAACACGACCTACTCGGCCGTGCGCCTGACGCACCTCCCCTCCGGAGTCGTGGTCTCCTGCCAGGACGAGCGGAGCCAGATCAAGAACAAGGCCAAGGCCATGCGCGTGTTGAAGGCCCGCCTCTACGACATCGAGCGGGAGAAGGCCGACGCCGCGGTGTCCGAGGAGCGCCGCCGCATGGTGGGCTCGGGCGACCGCTCGGAGAAGATCCGCACCTACAACTTCCCCCAGAGCCGGGTGACGGACCACCGGATCGGCCTCTCGGTCCACCAGCTCCCCACGGTGCTCCAGGGGGATCTCGATCCGCTGATCCAGCCGCTGATCAGCCACTTCCAGGCCCAGAAGATGGAAGAGGCGGCCCGGGCGCACTGAGCCGGGGCGGAACCTGCCCCCGCCCGTCCCTCTCCCCCGGCCCCTCTCCCACCACCCCTTTCCCCCTCCCTGGGAGAGGAGGGCCGGGGAGGTGAGGGTCGTCTGCTAAGCTCGTCCTCCTCGAAGGAGGGCCTCCTGATGAAAAAGATCGCGGGTTCGTGGCTCGGGTTGGCGGCCTGTCTGGTCGTCTTCTCCGGGTGCTTCGACGTGGAGCAGACGATGACGCTCGAGAGGGACCTCTCGGGCAAGGCGGGCTTTTCGATGCACGTGGACATGGAGCCGATGGTGCTCTTCATGGTCCGCATGCAACGGGAGATGGCGGGGCAGACGGGCGAGCCCACGCAGGCGGAGATCGACAAGGCGCGGACGGAATTCCTGGCTTCCGGGAAGAAGGAAGAGTCCCAACCTCCTTCGAAGGAGGAGATCGAAAAGCAGCTTCCCCAGGGCGTGAAGCTCCTCGACAGCTCCTTTGAGGACAAGGGCACGAAGCTCGGCGCCCGCTTCCTCTTCGGGTTCGACAATGTCTCCAAGCTCTCCCAGATCAAGATCGCCTCCAAGAAGGAAGGCGAGGACGGGCAGCCGGGGCCCCCGTCCCAGAACCCCGCCGAAAGCCCCTTCGGCAGCCTTCAGGTGAAGGATGAGGGGAGCACCCTCCTGGTGACCTCCGAGGCCATGAATCCGGTGGCGGACCAGAACGAGCAGGCCGCGGGGATGGACCTCTCGCCCGAGATGAAGAAACAGGTGGAGGACGCCTTCAAAGGGGTCCGCGTCGCCTTCAAGATCGACGCCCCCTTCGAGGTGCTGGAGCACAACGCCACCCGCCAGGAGGGCCGGACCCTCATCTGGGAGTACGACATGAAGAGCCTGGAGAAGATGACCCCCGAGCAGGCCGCCCAGGGGGTCCGGGTGCGGTACAAGAAGTAGGAGGCCGGAAAAAGCCCGCCGCGCTCACTTCCCTCCGGCGGGCCTCTCCGTCTCCCCCGTCAGCTTCCACAGCGCCGTCAAGGTCAGCTCTCCGATCCTCTTGAGCTCGTCGACCGTCAGGTACTCGTCGGTGCCGTGGCCGCGGTAGTGGTCCATGCCGAGGGCGGGACCGAAGTCGACTCCTCCTTGGAAGAGCCTGGCCTGGGTGCCTCCGCCGATCGCGATGGGGCGGCCGGGCGTTCCCGTGACCTCCTCCCAGGTCGCGAGGAGGGTGGAGACGAGCGGGCCTTCGGGCGGGGCGTAGTGGGGCTCGGAGGACATCGCCACCTCGGAGGTGATGGCCGCGCCGGTCCGTTTCGTGAAGGCGCCGGCCCGGCTGGCGATCTCCTGGGTGATCTTCTCTTTGGCGATCCCCCGGGGCACGCGGATGTTGACGCGGGCGACCGGAGTCCCCTTGTCGTCCTGCACGAAGGAGAGACTCGAGGTGAGCGCTCCCATCTCCTCGTCCGCGTGGGCGATCCCTAAGGCTTTGCCGTCCGTCTCGGTGCCCACGGCCGTTCCCACGAAGGCGGCGAGAGACCCCCAGGCGTCGAGGCGTGGATCGAGGGTGGCCAGGAAGGCGGTCAGGTCCCCCAGGGCGTTGTGCCCGCTCTCGGGCTCGGAGGAGTGGCCGCCCCGCCCTTCGGCCGTGATCTTGAGGAGGCTTCCCGCCGCGGCCACGGTGAGCTTCGCGGGCGGATGGGCCTGGGCCCAGGTTGCGGCGAGGCGGGAGAGCTCGGCGAGGGCGGCCTTCCGGTCTCCCGTGGTCTTGACGAGGGCCTCGCCCCGCTCGGGGATGATCGACATGCCGCTCCCGCCGGTGATCCGGGTCACCTGCCACTTGCCCGCGCGCGGCTTCGCCACCGGCTGGGCCCGGAAGGTCACGACGCCGTAGCCCTTCTGGGCGTAGGTCACGGGGTAGGCGGCGTCGATGCCGATCGTCCGGTCCGGCATGGGGGCGCGCTCCAAGTAGTAGGGGATCTCGGCCCAGCTCGACTCCTCGCCGTTCGCGATGAGCAGGCGGATGTTGGAATTGCGAGGCCAGCCGGCGTCGCGGAGCACGGCGAGCGAGTAGAGGGCCGCGACGATCGGTCCCTTGTCGTCCTCGGTGCCCCGACCGATGATCCGGCCGTCGACGATCTTCGCCTCCCAGGGCGGGGAGGACCACTGCTGCCCCTGGACGTCCTGGACGTCGCCGTGGGTGAGGACGGCCAGGATCGGCTTGGGGCCGGTGAGGGTGATCTCGTCCACCCGGCCGTCGTAGCTCTTGAACTTGAGCCCCAGCTCCTCGGCCCTCTTCCGCAGCCACTCGCGCTGGCGCTCGAACTCGGGGGCGTACCAGTTGTCCTGCCCCTCGGTGGCGAAGGTGCGGAAGGAGACCAGGGTCTGGAGATCCTTCACCATGCTCTCGCCGTAGTGAGTGAGGAGGTAGCGCCGCAGCAAGCACGAGGCGAGAGGAATGCTCGCCGCCGGCACGGGCCTCCCCGGCTCGATCAGGGGGGTGATCTGCCGCGCCAGCTCGAGATTGTCTTCGCGCGACGTCATGAGGATGGCCCGCATATACCTGGAGAACGCCAGGGGGCCGGGCGCGTCGGTCTTCGCGATGGCGTTGTCGGCGATCGAAAAGTAGGGCTCGAAGCTCTGGCAGGGACCTGCCTGGGCGGAGAGCGAAGATGCCGCCACGAGCGAGAGCAGGAGAGTGGCGGCGAGAACGTTTCGGGTCATGGGTGCCTCCGTGATTCGACCGGGATTGGTTTCTATCACAAGGCCAGCGGCTAGAATGCCTTTGAAGGAGACCTTCATGCCTCGCGCTCCACGGATCGTCCAGGCGGCGATCGTTCTGCTTCTGGGATCTCTCGCGCCTTCCGCTCTCGCAGCCCAGCCGATTCGCGTCCATGGACGGCTGGTGACGCCGGACGGCACAGAGGGCGTTCCCGGGGCGGCCGTGGAGCTGGTCCCCCGGTTCGAGACCCTCGCCCAGGCCAGCGCGCGGCTCGCGGGCAAGCCCGGCCCCGTTCCCCTGGCCCTCGTCCGGACGGAGGCCGGCGGCTTCTTCCGGATCGACGCGCCGCGGAGCGGCCTCTACTCGGTCGTCGCCCGGGCGGAAGGGTACCGCCCCCTGGAACACCTCCTGGCGCTGGTCGAGGAGACGGACCTGCCGCCGGCCGTGATGGCGCCGGTCTCGGCGCCTCCGGCCCGGCAGATATTCGAGGAGTGGCGCCCGCTCCGCGTGGAGGGGGAGCGCGTGCGGGTGATCGGGCTCGAGCCGTCCCGCCTCGTGGCCGGCCGGGTGGTGGACGCGGGGACGGGCGCGGCGATCCCCGGGGCTCTCGTGTGGAGCCCCGAAGCGGCCCTGACGCCGCCGGTCCGCTCCGGCGCGGACGGCACCTTCCAGCTCCGCCTTCCCGTTAGGTTCCGGCGCGAGGTCCGCGCCGCCGCGCCGGGGCGCTTCCCCGCCGGAGCGGAGGTCCCCGCCGGCGGAACGGCGGCCCCGGTGACGCTCGCGCTGGCCCCCGCCGCCGTGATCGTGGGAAGCGTCGTGGACGAGCGGGGCGGCGCGGTCGCCGGGTGCTTCCTCGCGACCGCGGATCCGGCCGAAACGGAGAAATCCCCGCCCCTCGGGTGGTCCCGGCCGGACGGCTCCTTCCGCCTCGCGAGCCTCCTGCCCGCGCGGCGATACACCGTGATGGCCGCGCAGGAGGGCTTCGCGCCGGGCAACGCGGAGGTCACGACGGCACCCGCCGGGAAGACCGCGCCGCCCCTGCGCATCGTGCTCACCCGCGGGCAGCGGGCCTTCGGCCGCGTGGTGGACGAGGAGGGGCGGCCCGTCGCGGGGGTGATGCTGACGCTCGAGCCCTTCTTCGAGGACGAGCCGCTCCCCCTCGAGGAGATCGAGGGCGGTCAAGAGGAGACCGGCTTCTCCGTGGTGATCCTGGAAGGCTCGTCCGACGCCGAAGGAGCGTTCGAGATCCCGGGCGTCTCCGCCGGCACGTTCACCCTGCGGGCGATGCGGGAAGGCTTCGCGGCCTTCTCCAAGGAGGGTATCGAGATCGCCGTCGGCCCCGCGGCCACCGACCTCGGCACGATCACTCTGGAGCGCGGCGTAGCCATCGAGGGCCGGGTGACCGACTCCAAGGGCCGCCCGATCGAAGGCGCGCAGGTCACCGCAACTCCATCCGTCCCACTGGGCGCGATGGGCTCTTTCGACGTCACCTCCCAGCAGCCGGAGGAGACCGGCGCCGACGGGAGCTTCCGGATCGGTACCCTGAAGCGGGGGGAGCGCTACGACCTCTCCGTCCGGCACACGGGACACGTGCCCACCACGGCTCCCGGAGTGGAGGCTCCCACCGGGGACGTGAGGATCGTGCTCC
>DATHUD010000478.1:0-12351 GCA_035462575.1 Thermoanaerobaculia bacterium
GGCCAAGAGAAGCCCGGTCAGGCCGACAGCGGTCCATCGCTTTGTTCCTGTGTGCCGAACTCCCTTGCTTGCCATGATTGATCCCTCCTGGAAATCGCGGGGATGGTCCGCGGGGTTTGAGAGAGCCCCTTTGCGGACGGCGTGCCAGCTCCAGGAAGGGGAGGGCAGCCGTCGGGAATCCAACGAAAAGTCACGTAGCCTCAGTGATTTGGCGGGAGACCGCGGTATTTATCCCCGGACGCGGTCCTCCGTGTTGGGACGGTCCGTTGACACGTCAGCCGAAGTGATCGCTGACACAGGGAAGCACAGACGAGGTGGCAGGCACCTTCAGGGGCCGCGGATGGGGGGAAATCCGGAACTGTCCCACTTTCCGGGCCTCCCGGCACTGGGTAGGAAGCACTACTCAGAATGCACTGAGATTTTATGAGCTCTTATCAAGGGGAGAGAGAGAGATGCACAGGGACGAATGCTTCGACGTAGCCATCCTGGGAGCGGGCATCGGCGGGACGATGCTGGCGGCGATCCTCGCGCGCCAGGGCAAGCGGGTGCTGGTGCTGGAGAAAGGGAGCCATCCGCGCTTCGCGGTCGGCGAGGCGCTCTTGCCGCAGAGCACGCTGTGGATGTGGATCCTCGCCCAGCGCTTCGACGTGCCCGAGATCCAGCACCTGACCCGGCTGGATTCGATCTACGAGCACGTCGGGCCGACCTGCGGGATCAAGCGCACGCTCAGCTTCCTCTACCACGAGGATGGGCAGCGGCAGGACCCCAACAAGTCCAGCCTGCTCATCGCGCCGAGCACGCCGCTGACCTCCGAGAGCCACCTCTTCCGCCAGGACGTCGACCTCTACATGCTGAACGCGGCGATCCGCTACGGCGCCGTCTACCGCGATAAGACGGACGTCCGCGAGTTCGACGTGGAGGACGGCGGCGTGCGCCTGCGCACCGCCGCCGGCGAAGAGTACTCGGCGCGCTTCCTGGTGGATGGAGCGGGCTTTCGCTCGCCGCTCGCCGATCGCTTCGGCCTGCGCGAGACGCCAACCCCCCTGGAGACCCAGTCGCGCTCCATCTTCACCCACATGGAGGGGATGAAGATCTACGACGACTGCCTGCTGCCGGGGGAATCGCCCGGGCTCTCGGCGGGCTGGGCGGAAGGCACGCTCCACCACGTGTTCGAGGGCGGCTGGTTCTGGATCATCCCCTTCAACAACGTCGCCGGCTCGGAAAACCCGCTGTGCAGCGTCGGCCTGACGCTCAATATGAAGCGGTACCCCGACACCGGGATGCCGGCGGAAGAGGAGTTCTTCCACTTCGTCAACCGCTTCCCGAGCGTGGCCCAGCAGTTCGTGGGCGCCACGGCCGTCCGCGAATGGGTGAAGACCGGCCGGCTGCAGTACTCGGCGACCGGCGGCGCCGGGGACCGCTACTTTCTCATGGCGCATGCCCACGGCTTCATCGACGCGCTCTACTCGCGCGGCATGATCACCACCTTCGAGGTGCTTTCAGCCCTCGCCGGCCCGCTGCTCGCGGCGCTCGATGAAGACAGCTTCTCGCGCGACCGATTCGCCTATGCCGAGCAGTTGCAGCACGCGATGCTCCACCAGAGCGACCGCGTGGTCAACAACTCCTACCGCTCCTTCCCGAGCTTCCCTTTGTTCAACGCCTGGCTGCGCGTCTGGCTGGTCGTCGAGATCTTCGGCGACCTGCGGCTCTTCAGCATCTGCCTCAAATACCTGGAGACCCAGGACAAGTCGGTCTTCGACCAGCTCGAGGCGGATCCCCTGATCGGCACCAGCCCGCCGGGAGAGAACGAGCTCACGGACCTTGTCCGGTACTCCGACGACATCCTCGCCCGCTACGAGCGCGGCGAGATGGACGAGAACGAAGGCGCGGCGTTGATCCTCTCCGCCCTCGACCGCTGTAACTGCATGCCGCCGGTCCGCCGCTGGGGGGACCCCCTGGACATCCACCTCGATTACCTCCCCGAGAAGCTGGCGCGCACGATCGAATGGGGCTTCACCCAGGCGCCGCAGCGCATCCGCGAGCGCTTCTTCAGTTTCAACCCCGCCGTGCTGGCCCCGCCAGCGGACAAGGAACAGGCGGCCTGATCCGGAAGGGCGAGGCGGGATCTCCCGCCTCGCCTTTGTCCCGGCCGCCCGGCGGAGCTGAACGCCGGGCGGCCTCTGCGGCTTTTCTTCGGCAGCTTTTATTTTCGGGCTCAGCACGGCCTTGCGCCACAGCCTCCCCTCCAGCTCCGCGATCACGGCGAAGGGCCGGCCGTCCCGGGGATGGCTCTACAAGCACTCGCAGGTCGGGGTCTCGGGAAAGGGCGGGCAGTCGAAGAAGGCGATGTTGCCGACCCCGCCGCACGTATTCACGCAGTTGTTGTAGATGAACTGGCAACGGTTGAGCGCCTCGGCCCGGGGAGCGGGAACAGCGGCAACGGCCAGGGCGGTCATCCCGCCAACCAGGGCGATCCGGACCAGGGTGCGCTTGATCTTGTTCATTGCGTCTTCCTTTCGCGTAATGGAAGACCTTCAGGGGGAGCGGAGGGTCTCCCCCTTCGGGTCTTCCGGTCAAATTCAGGACAGAGATCCCCTACCCCGTCGAGGGGCATCCGCGGGATCTGATCTGGTCTGAAAACGGGCTCGGCATACCCTTATTTATAGGGATATGTCATAGCGTCCCGCTATCAAATTCTTGCTCGGAGCCGGCGCTCTTCCAGTTCGTCACTTTGCCCACACGAGCTCCGTGCCCTTCGATTTTCAAGGCGCAGGCAAGAACGCTCGGCAGGCGTCCTCCCTCTCCCGGCGGGGGGAGGGAGGGAGATGGGAGAGGGAGACAGAGGGTGAGGTTTCGGAGGGCAGAACGCCCCCGGAAACAAGATGTTTATGAGGCTGGCGTACGTCCGCGGTCCGTACGCCGTCTCACGGGCTTGTGGCCGCCGGTCAGACTCCCGCCGGCACGGGCTCCGCGGCCACGGCCGGTGCCGTGCCCTGGCCGGGTCCTCGGGCGAGCGCCAGCAACGCATCCGCGCCGGTCGGCCGTGCCGGCTGCCAGGCGACGACCACGGTCTGCCGTGCCAGGGAGGTGCGGACCTCGTCGATGTACGCCCGCTCCTGCGCGCCCCGGGCCACCAGCGCCGCATCCGCCGTCGCGGTCGCGGCGAAGCTCTGATTGATCACCCAGGCGAACGGCTCGATGCCTGCGCGGCGGAGGTCGCTCTGCAGGGCCGCCGCCTCGTGGACGGGTGTGGCCTCCGGCAGGGTGACGAGGACGATCTTCGTGAAGTCCGGATCGCGCAGACGAGGCAGGAACTGGCGGACGTCCTCCGGCACGTCGTTGTGCGTGCGCTCGACCTCGCGGTGATAGGCCTGCGCCGCGTCGAGCAGCAGCAGAGTGTGGCCCGTGGGCGCGGTGTCGATGACGACGAATCCGCGGGCCGCCTCCCCCACCACGCGGGCGAAGGCGCGGAAGACGGCGATCTCCTCGGTGCAGGGCGACCGCAGATCCTCCGCCAGCAGCTCGCGTCCGCGCTCGTCCAATCCGGCTCCGGAGGTGGCCATCACCTCGGCGGCGTAGGCGCCGGTCTCGACGGCCGGATCGATGCGCGTCACTTGCAGGCCGGCCGCGGAATGCCCGAGCGCGGCGATCAGGTGCGCGGCGGGGTCGGTCGTGGTGAGGTGCACCGGATACCCGCGACGGCCGAGCTCGACCGCGATGGCCGCGGCCACCGTCGTCTTGCCGACCCCGCCTTTTCCCATCGTCATGATGACTCCACGGCCGGCGGAAGCGAAGGCGTCGATGAGCAGGCCCAGCGAGGCGGCGGGCACATCGCTGCCGTCGTTTCCGGAAGCGGTGAAATCGCTCGGGCCGCCGGCGGCAAACAGCACGCGCAGGCGTTCGATGCCGAGAGGCGCCCAGGCCCGTAGCGCCACGTCGTGCCGCGGCAGGTGAGCCAGTGCCCCCGGCATCTCCGCGAGCGCCTCCGCGCCGCGGCGCTCGAGCGCCAGGGCGACCGTGTCCTGCCGGTTGGTCGCGGTGAACACGCCGTTGACGAACAGCCGCTGGTTCGAGATCCCGATCGCGGCGAGCTCCCCCCGGGTGCGCTCGGCCTCCGCCAGCGCCGCGGGATCGGGACGGGAGACGAGAGCCACCGTGGTCGTGGCACCATCGGCCAGCGCCGCGAGGCTCGCCTGGTAGAGCGAGCGCTGAGCCTGAAGGCCGGAGAGCGGTCCCAGGCACGACGTTCCGGAGGTGTTCGTGGCCAAAAAACCTTCCCAAGCCGCGGGCAGCTTGAGGAGCCGCAGCGTGTGGCCGGTCGGAGCGGTATCGAAGATCACGTGATCGAACGAGGCCGTTATTGTGAGATCACCCAGCAGGCGGGTGAACTCGTCGAACGCCGCGATCTCCGTGGTGCAGGCACCGGACAGTTGCTCTTCGATGCTGGCGACGACGGTGGCCGGCATTTCCCCGCGGAGCGGGCCCACGATCCGTTCCCGGTAGGCCCGTGCAGCCGCCTCGGGATTGATGTTCAGGCCGAAGAGCCCGGGCGCGGCCGGAATCGCCGCGGGCGTGTTGGATAGCGCCACGCCCAGCACCTCGTCCAGATTGGAAGCGGGGTCGGTCGAGACCAGGAGCACACGGCGACCGGAATCGGCGAGCGCAACGGCCGTCGCACACGCGAGAGACGTCTTCCCCACCCCGCCCTTACCGGTGAAAAAGACGATCCGGGTCGGGACGAAGGGCAGGTCCATCAGCAGCACCCCGAGCCCGGCTCGCACTTCTTCCGGATCACCCGCAATCCCGCGCGCGCCGGCTCCGCGGAGACATCGGCCGGCAGCCCGGCGGCGGCGGCGAGCGCCTCGCGCGATGGATAGCGCCCGGTCGCGACGACCTCGCCCTGGCACAGCACGAGAGGCAGCGCCACCTCGCCGGCTTCGCGCAGGATGGCCGCGACCTTGGCATTCGCCAGAAAAGCCTGCGGCTGTTGCGCCAGGTTGAACCGGTCGACGCCGACGCCCTGCCCGGCAAGCCAGGCGAGGTCCGAGCTGAACCTCGTGAGCTCCGGATCGACGCTCGGGCCGCAGATGCCGGTCGGACAGCAGAGGGGAGGATCGAAGATTTCGACACGCATATCAACTCGTGGATTCGACATGCTTCGAAATATAGATCCAACCGCCACGCCCATGACCGCCCGGAAGGGTGGCTCCGGAAGCGCCGGGAGGCGGGGGTGCCGGAGCGCTACCCAATGTAGAGACGCCCCGTGGGGCGTCTCCGGATCGGAAAGGACGGCCCGAACTGGCGAGAGATCCCGCGGCACGTCATTGTTTTTGGAGGGATCCCGCCGCCCCGGAGACGCCCCACGGGGCGTCTCTACATTGGGCCGGCGCCCTTCATCAACCAGACATACCCGTCCTCCAGGCTGGGCCTGGCGGGCTCCGCTGTAGGATGGCCCTCGGCGGAAGGTCCCACGAGACGGTATTGAATTCCGTCGGACAGGTGAAGCATGGAAACGATCGTCAGTCCCCGCTCCGGCTCCGCGAGACGATCCATCATGACCGTCCAGACGTGGCCGCCGGCGGCGTTCGTCAGCTCGGCGGGGCTGCCGCGGAAGAGGGCTCGCCCCTTGGCCAGCACCGCGATGTCGCGGCAGGTCTGCCCGATATCCTCCACGATATGGGTGGACAGGATCACCGTCCGGTCCGCGGCCAGGTTGACCAGGAGATTGCGGAAGCGGATGCGCTCTTCAGGGTCCAGACCCGCCGTGGGCTCGTCCACGATGAGCACCCGTGGATCGTTGACCAGCGCCTGGGCGATCCCCACGCGCCGCTTCATGCCGCCTGAAAAACCCTTGATCTTGCGGTGAGCGGAATCCTCGAGGGCGACCATCTCCAACACCTGGGCGACGCGCCCCGCGCGCGCTCGAGGCTCGTCCAGCCCCTTGAGGATCGCCATGTAATCGACGAACTGGGCGGCGGTCAGCTCGGGATACATCCCCAGCTCCTGCGGCAGGTAGCCCAGGATGGCCTTGGCCCCACGCTTGCCGGTTTCCGTCGTGAGGTCGTTCCCCGCCACGCGGACGGCGCCGCGGCTCGGATTGACGATCCCCGCCAGGATCCGCATCAGCGTGGTCTTGCCGGCGCCGTTGGGGCCCAGCAGCCCGAACATTCCGGAAGGGATCTGAAGGTCGATGCCGCGCAGGGCCTGCGCGGCCCTGGATCCGCGGCCGTAAGTCTTGGTGAGACCCCCAATTTCGATCGCAAAGCCTTCGGTCACAAAACCTCCGCTTCAGAGATAACGTTCCTGGCGGCGCAGCAGCGCCCAGGAAACCAGCAGGAGCGCCATCGATCCCGCGAAGAGCAGGCATTGATTGGCCGCCAGGTCCGGATGATCGGGAACGATCACGCCCAGGAAGAGGAACACGTGCCGGGCGTTCAGCCTGAGCCAACTGTTCATCAGCAATTGGATCAGCCAGGCCGCTCCGGCCAGGAAAGCGCCCATCGCGGTCTGGGCACCCGCCAGGGCTCCGGCGCATCCCAGGGCGGCCAGAGACAGGGTGGGCAGGAACCACACCAACTGCACGCGCAACAGGCCTCCGAGCGGAGACAGATCGATGCCCAACGCGCCCGCGAAGAGCTGAAAGACGAGCGCACAGGCCGCCTGAACGGCCAGGATCAATCCCACGCGCGCCAGCAGGGTCTGCTCGGCCCGGACCGGCGTCGAAAAGCGGAGCTCCAGCGCCGGGTCGTCGAGCACGCTGTAGGCCGCCAGGATGCCGCCGGCCAACGGCACGATGAATCCCAGATAGGCGCGCGCGATGCTGTAGCGGGCCGCGGGATCGGGCAGGATCAGGAGGATGACGAAGAAGAGCGCCAGAAACGCCAGAGGAAACCACAACTGGTCGCGGCGATAGGTGAGCCAGGAGTACTTGAGAGCAGCTCCGTTCATGATCGGATCCTCAAGCGCGCCGGGCCAGGCGGCCGAGATAGAGATCGAGCAGGAACAAGGCCGCCGCGCTGCACAGCCCCAACACCGCCAGGTTCGCCGCGGCGTCGGCCGGAGTGTGTTCTACGGCTCCGGTGAGAGCCTGAGAGACCTGGCCGCCGAAAAATCCCTGCTGGGCGAACATCCCGCTGGGCGTCAACAGCGTTCCGTTGAGGGTCGGGAAGAGCTTCGGGGGGATGAAGTTCGCCCAGAACCAATATCCGGTGAAAAGAATCTGATAGATGCTCAACGGCATGACCATGGGGCAGGCCAGGGAGAACGCCACGACGAACGCAAACGCCGGCACGGTGATGGCGAGGAACGCCACCGGCACCGCGTAGAGCATGCTGGCGTGCGCGCGCCCGATAACGGCCATGAAGGCCGCGATGCCCATCACCCAGAGGAACAAGGGAAACAGGGACGAAGCGAGAGACCCCAGGTATTTCGCCAGAACGTAGACGGGGCGGCGGAGGGGGGTGCTGTCCTGGAGCTCCCGCAGCCCCAGCCGGAAGTCGCGCCGCACCCGGTCCGCCGACAGGATCCCCGCCACGACCGGAAAGAACACGTTGCACGCCAGGAGGAAGCGCCCCGCCACCTGCCAGACCTCACCCCTCGCGATGACCTCGCCCTTGACCATCTCTCCGAGGGGAGGAGGGGAAAACAGCAACACGGTATGGAAGACGAACAGCAGGCCATAGGCGATCCAGAGGCCTTTCCGGCGAAGGGACATGCTGATCTCGTGGCGAAGAATCCCTGAAAAGGTACGCATCAGCAGCTCCCGAGATGATGATCCGCAGGGCTGTTCCAAGGGTCGGCGCAGCGCCTCTAGGGGTCCGTCAAGGTAGATCTGCTGGGAGCGCCGGCATCTTGCCGGCCATCCAATCACAAACGGAGTAAGAAGCCGGCAGGATGCCGGCGCTCCCAGCAGACCTCTAGGCGGCCTCTGGAGCGAATAACGACCGAGGGAGGAGATCCTTACGTCCTTGGCAGGACGCGGGGCAGATCCTGTAGACTGCCCCGCCAGGAGCACCGCCTCATCCGGCCCCAGCGCGGCGCTCGCACCCCTAAACGCCGACCATGAAGATCGTCCACACCAGCGACTGGCATGTCGGCCGCCGATGGAAGGGGATCCAGCGCCTCGACGAGCTGGAGGCGGTGCTCGACCATCTCGCGGCCTTCATCGAAGAGCAATCCATCGACCTCGTCCTCCACACCGGGGATGTCTTCGAGAGCCGGAACCCGCCGGCCGAGGCCGAGCAGCTCGTGAACCGGTTCCTGGTCCGCGTGGGCCGAAGCGGAGCGCACATGCTCGTCATCGCCGGCAACCACGACGATCCGCTCCGGCTGGACGCCCGTTCGTTGCTCACGGAGTTTGTCAACGTGCAGATCCTCGGCCGCCCCCGCCCCGCCTCCCGGGGAGGGACCCGGACCCTCGTGACCCGTTGCGGAGAGAAGGCCATTGTCGCCGCGCTTCCGTTCGCATCCCCGGGAGCCTGGGTGTCTGCGCTGGACCTCGCCGGCGAGGAGGCGAGCGCCCGGAGGCAATATGCTCGAATGTTCGAGCGCGCCGTCCGGAATCTCTGCGGCGCCTTTCGGAAGGACGCCGTCAACCTCCTCATGGCGCATACGCACATCGAGGGCGCCCTCTTCGGCGAATCGGAGCGCCGCGTTCACATCGGAGAGGACTGGGCCGCCTCGCCGGAGGCCCTGCCGTCCACGGCGAGCTACATCGCTCTCGGACACATCCACAAGCCGCAGAAGATCGAGGGGCCGGTGCCCGCCTACTATGCCGGATCGCTTCTCCAGATGGACTTCGGGGAGGCCGGGGAGGAAAAAAACTTTGTCGTCGTCACGGCGTCGCCCGGCAAACCCGCGACCGTCGAGCACGTTCCCTACGAGGGGGGGCTGCCGCTCGTCGACCTTCGGGCCTCGCTCGCGGAGCTCGAGGAGACCGCGGACCAGCATCGCACGGGTTGGTTGCGCGTGACGGTCCCTTTGACGGAAAGGGATCCCGATCTCAATCGAAAAGTTCGCGATCTGCTCCCCAATGCGCTCGTCGTGCGCGCCGAGCTCCCCGAGGCCGAGGAGCCGTCAGAGATCCGGCTGGAGACCGGAATTCCGCCGGTTGGACACTACGCCGCCTACCATCTCCGCGTGCACCAGCACCCAGCCGAGCTGGCCGTCCTGGACACGTTTCAGGATCTCTATGACGAGGCCTCCGGGGAGGATTGAGCGTTGCGTCCCGTCCATCTCACCGTCGAGGGCCTCGCGTGCTTCAAGGAGAAGCAGGAGATCGACTTTCGCGCGCTCGAGCTCTTTGCCATCTCGGGGCCGACGGGAGCCGGCAAGTCGACTCTGCTCGATGCGATCATCTTTGCGCTCTACGGAGAGATCCCCCGGGTCAACAATCCCCATCGGACCGAGATGATTTCGGCGGCCCTGGACCGGGTCCGTGTGGTGCTGGATTTCGACGTCGGAGAGAGCCATTACCGCATCGCGCGAACCCTCCGGCGCAACGGTGTGCAAGCGGTTCGATTGGAGGAGCGCGACGGAGGCGGCTCCTTCAAAAACCTGGCGGACCAGGTTCGCGCCGCGACCGATCGGGTGGTGGAGATCCTGGGTCTTGGGGCCCCCGCGTTCATGCAAGCCGTGGTGCTGCCGCAAGGCGAGTTCGCCAGGTTCCTCAAAGCGCAGCCGAGAGAACGGCGCAGCATGCTCCGCACGCTTCTTCGGCTCGACGTCTACGAGCGGATGCGGGAACGGGCTCAGCGTCTGGCGGCTGCAAAGAAGGCCACGGTCGATTCGCTTCAGAATCTCCTGTCGGGCGAGTACGCGGGCGTCGACGAGGCCGCTGTCGCCGGGCTGGAGACGGAGCACGCCCGGGTCGTCGAGTCGCTCGAAGCCTGGAGGAAGAATCGGGACGAAATCCAGACCGCGCTCGCCCGGGTGCGCGGCCAGCACGCGAAAACCCGGGAGCTTGCCCAGGTCGAAGAAAAGCGAGCCGCTCTGCAGAAGCAGGCCGAGCAGGTGAGCCGTGATCAAGCGAGGATCGAGGCGGCGGCTCGCGCGATGCCCCTGTTGCCTTTGCTCCATGAAGCGGCCCGAGCCTCCAATTCCGCAAAGAAAGCGACGGAGGCGGCGGGCGAAGCGAGGGCCCGCCAGGACTCCGCACAGAAGGATTGGAAGAAGAAGGCCGGCGCGTTGAAGTCCGCGGAGAAAGCCGCTGAGGCGATCCGGACGATTCGTGAGCAGGTGGCTCGCCTCCACCAGGTGCTCGGGCGCCTGCCTGAACGAGAGCAGCTCACAACGGCCATCGAGCGGCAGACGCAGGGCTTGAGGGCTCTGGAAGGTGAGCTCTCCTCGCTCGCCGAGACGGTGGAAAGGTCGTTGGCCGCGCAAGCGCAACAGCAGACAGCCGTCGACGCGGCCCGGCAAGCCGCGGAGGCCTCCGGCTATGACCCGGAGCTGGACGAGCTCCTGCAGAGTGTCCGCGACCGGGCCGTCGAGCTTGGCGCGGCTCGAAGGGGCGCGGCGGAGAGCGGGGAGGAGCTCGCCCGGAAGCGCACGGCGGTGGAAGAGCAGGCCGGAGAGATTGTGCTGCTGAAGGAAAAGGCTTCCGTGGCCAGGAGCTCCGCGGAGGAGGCGCAACGCGGCTTCGAGGAGGCCGAGGAGGCGTTGCATCGCGCGATCCGTCTGAACGAGGCCAATCACCTCCGCGAGGGGTTGGTTCCCGGCCAACCCTGCCCGGTGTGCGAGCAACTCGTGGACACACCGCCTCCGGTCCGGATGGCACCCGAGGTCGAGGTGGCCAGGGCCGCGCTCCAAGGCGCACGGGAGAGGCGAAAAGAGACCGACGCACTCGCCCGGCAGAACGAGGCTGCGCTCACGGGCGAACAGGCGAGGCTCCAGGCCGCCCGGCAAAGTCTCACCGAGCTCACGTCGCGCTGCTCCGGGCTGCAAGTCAGCGTGGCCGCCCGCGAGGAAGAGATCTGGCGAACGCTCGGCGACCGCGCTCCCAAAAGTGATGCCCTGGCCGAAGGGATCGAGGTATGGATCGAAACACAGATCCTATCGCTCGCCAGAAGCCGCAAAGCGAACGAAGAAGCAAAGACGCGACTGGCGACGTCTGAACGAACCCTCGAAAGGGCCAAGGCCGAGGAGGCCACCGCGCGGGAAAGACTCGGCGAGAGGGAGGCGTCGCGGAAGCGGTTGGAGGAGGATCGCAGTGCGAGCCTGCAACGGCTCACGACGTTGCAGGACGAGATCCAGGCCGTCACCGAGTCTCCCGACCCGGCTGCCGAGGCCGCGGCCCTGGAGAAGCAGATCCGGCAGCTTGAAGCCAACCTCAAGGCGGCCGCCGAGGAGGCGGCAACCTCCCAAAACCTACTGATGACCGCCCAGGAGGCGCAACGGCTCAAGGCCGAAGCCGCCGAAGCCGCTCTGGAGGACGCCGTCCGGAGAGCGGAGAGCCGGGACGCGGAAATTGCCCGCGCCGGCTTTGAGGACGAGGCCGCCGTCCAGGATTCCCTCCTCGACGATGCCACAGCCGCCCGGCTCAAGGAGCAGGTCCACAGGTACGTGCAAGACAGCCACGCCGCCGAGGAGCGTGCCGCCACCCTCAGAACCGAGCTGGGGGATGAGCGAGTCTCCGACGAACAGTTGGCCACCGTCGAGAAGCTCGCGGCGAACATCACCACCGAAGTGGAGACCGCGTTCGGTCAGGAAAAGAAGCTCGAAGAGCAGATCGGACGCATGAAGCAGCGGCTCGAACGTTCCAAAGAGCTCCGCGAGCAGTTAGGACATGAAGAGGAGGCTCTGCGCGTACACGACCTCCTGGCCGGCGACCTGCGAAGCGACAAGTTCCAGGCGTACGTCCTGGAGGAGGTGTTCACCGAGCTCGTAGAGGGCGCCTCGGCCCGGCTGCTGATGTTGACCGGAGAGCGTTACTCTCTGCAGTTCAAGGACGACGAGATCCGGGTCGTCGATCACGACAACGCGGACGAAACGCGGATCAGCGACACGTTGAGCGGAGGAGAGACCTTCCTGACCTCGCTGGCTCTCGCCCTGGAGCTCAGCGATCAGGTTCAGCGGGCCGTCGGCGCGGTGAATCTCGACAGCCTGTTCATCGACGAGGGTTTCGGCACCCTCGATCCCGACACACTCGCGCTCGTCGCCGAGACCCTCCACGGGCTGCGCGTGGGTGGCCGGATGGTCGGCATCATCACCCATATCCCGGAGCTGCGAGACGAATTCGCCCAACAGGTGATCGTGACCAAGCACCAGGGCTTCTCGACGGTTGAGGTCCGCGGCGCTTCTTAGCGGTAGGTGCCGGAGGCGGCATGATTCGGTCCACGCGAGCTCGCACTT
>DATHUD010000479.1:0-8585 GCA_035462575.1 Thermoanaerobaculia bacterium
CACCTGCCGCCTCCTCAAAGAGAAAGTCGAGCGGGCTCTCTCCGAGATGGGGGCCGAAGCCACGGTCGAGGAGGTCAAGGACTTCCCCTCGATCCTGGCCTACGGCGTGAGCAGCACGCCCGCCCTGGTGGTGGATGGCAAGGTCGTGCTGGCCGGCCGGGTGCCGGAGGCCGGGCAGCTCCGGAGGCTCCTTACCCGAACCGGCCCGTGATGTAGTCCTCGGTCTGCTTCTTCATGGGGTTGATGAAGATCTTCTCGGTCGGGCCGTACTCGACCAGCTCGCCCAGGTAGAGGAAAGCCGTCAGGTCCGACACCCGGGAAGCCTGCTGCATGTTGTGGGTGACGATCACCAGGGTGTAGTGCTTCTTCAGATCCTGCATCAGCTCCTCGATGCGGGCGGTCGCGATCGGGTCCAGGGCCGAGCAGGGCTCGTCCAGGAGGATCACCTCCGGCTCGACGGCGATCGCCCGGGCGATGCAGAGGCGCTGCTGCTGGCCGCCGGACATCCCGAGGGCGCTCTCCTCCAGGCGGTCCTTGACCTCGTCCCAGAGCGCCGCGCCCCGCAGGCTCTTCTCCACGATCTCGTCCAGCTCGCGTTTCTTGTTGATCCCCTGAATGCGGCAGCCGTAGGCCACGTTTTCGTAGATCGACTTCGGGAACGGGTTCGACTTCTGAAACACCATCCCGATCCGCTTGCGCAACGCGTTGATGTCGATCTTCGGATCGAAGATGCTGCCTCCCTCGAGGAGGATGTCGCCCTCGGTCCGCACGCCGTCGATCAGGTCGTTCAGGCGGTTGATGCAGCGCAGCAGGGTCGACTTTCCGCAGCCCGAGGGGCCGATGAAAGCCGTGATCTGCTTGTCCGGGATCTGCAGGGAGATGTCCTTCAAGGCCTGCTTCTGGCCATACCAGAGGGAGAGGCTCCGGATCTGCAGGATCGGGTCGTCGACCCGCGGGTTGAGCGCCGGGTCCCCGGGGGATGAAGCCTGGGCGCGGGCCGGCGCCTCGGGTACGGCGTTCGTGCGAGCTGTCGTCTCGGAATCGATCATCGTCCTCTTCTCTTCAGACTGCGCTGCCCGCGTACTTGCGCCGCAGGTGGTTGCGCAGCGCGATGGCCACCAGGTTCATCATCGTGACGACCCCGATGAGCAGCAGGGCGGTCGCGAATACGAGAGGCGTCGTCGCCTCGACATTGGGGCTCTGGAATCCCACGTCGTAGATGTGGAAGCCCAGGTGCATGAACTTGCGCTCCAGGTGGACGAACGGGGGGTTTCCGTCCACCGGCAGGGCGGGAGCGAGCTTCACCATGCCCACGATCATCAGCGGGGCCACCTCGCCGGCCGCGCGGGCCATGGCCAGGATCATGCCGGTGAGGATGCCGGGAGCGGCGGCCGGAAGGACCACCCGGCGGATCGTCTCGAACTTCGTGGCCCCCAGGGCCAAAGACCCTTCGCGCACGATGCGGGGCACCGCCGCGAGCCCCTCCTCCGCCGCCACGATGACCACCGGCACGGTCAGGAGCGCGAGCGTCAGGCTCGCCCAGAAGATGCCGCCGGTGCCGAAGGTCGGCGCGGGCAGGGCCTCGGGGTAGAAGAGCTGGTCGAGCGAGCCGCCGATCAGGTACACGAAAAAGCCGAGGCCGAAGACGCCGAACACGATCGACGGGACGCCCGCCAGGTTGTTGACGGCGATCCGCACCATGCGGACGAGCGGCCCCTGCCTGGCGTACTCGCGCAGGTACAGCGCTGCGAGCACCCCGAGGGGGACCACCGCGAAGGACATGATGAAGACCATCATCACCGTGCCGAAGATCGCCGGGAAGATGCCGCCCTCGGTGTTGGACTCGCGGGGATCGTCCGACACGAACTCCCAGGCGCGGGAAAGGTAGAGCCCCAGCTTGTCGAGCGCCCCCATGCCGTTCGGGCGGATCGCGCGGACCACCGAGCCGACGGGGACCTCCTTGGTGTCGCCCGCCGCCGTCCGCAGGACGAGGGTCTCCGCCAGGAGCTCCTCGCGCATCCGGGTGAGCCGGTCGGCCAGCTTCTCGTACTCGACCTGCAAGATGGCGATCCTCTGCTCGATCTCCTCGGAGCGGCGCCGGCGCTCGGCGGCGGCCATCCCCGTGTCGAGGTCGAGCTTGCGCTGGGCGAGCCTCAGGCTCTCCATCTTGTAGTTGATGTCGCCGATGTCGCCCTTCTCGAGCCCGCGGATCTCCTCGCGCTCCCGGACCTTTTTCTCGTGGAGGGGGCCGAAGGCCTTCCACACGGCCTCGGGGCCGGTGGCGATCACCCGGCCTCCCGCGCGGAGCTCCTGCAGGACGCCGTGGAAGTTGCCCCACTCCAGGCGCTCGAGCAGGACGGCCTGCGGGGGCTCCGACTGCGCGGTGATGTCTTTTCTGTCGATCCAGGCGAAGTCGAGCCCGTCGATGTCCCGGTTGCCGGTCTTGATCCGCAACCGGTCGATGGCGGACGACGGCTCGCCGGTCCGGGCCGGCAGGGCCTGCTCCTCCCAGACCTCGCCCAAGAGCTTCCGGCCGTCGGCCAGGGTCAGCTCCACGAGGCCTCTCTGCCAGAAGTAGCCCAACCCGTTGTAGGCGAGCAACAGCAGGATGGCGAGGACCAGGAGCACGTTGAGCGCCAGGGCGCCGCCGCAGAGCCAGGTCAGCGACCGGCCGAGGAGAGCGGACCGGCGCCTGTGCCCCCCAAAGAGCGAGGCCGTCTTTGAGGTGGCCGCATCCCGGGGCCGCGCGACGCGCTCGGAGGGCAAGGTGGCGTCCACCGCGGGATCGGCCGTGGTCCCGATGACGGAGTGGTTCATACGGGTCGATCTCCCCGGGCTAGAGCTGTGAGTACCGCTCGCGCAGCCGCTGCCGCACGACCTCGGCCACCGTATTGACGAGGAAGGTCATGATGAAGAGCAGCAACGCCGCCAGGAACAAGGTCCGGTAGAGCGTGGCGCCGTGGGCGGCCTCGGGGATCTCCACCGCGATGTTGGCCGACAGAGTGCGGAAGCCGTTGAACGGGTTCCAGTCCATGATGGGCGTATTGCCGGTCGCCATGAGCACGATCATGGTCTCGCCGACCGCCCGCCCGAAGCCGATCATGATGGCGGAGAAGATGCCGGGCGAGGCCGTCGGGAGCACCACCCGGGTCACCGTCTGCCAGAGGTCGGCCCCCAGGGCGAGGGAGCCGGCCACCAGGTTGGGCGGCACGTTCGAGAAGGCATCCTCGGCGATAGCGAAGATGATCGGAATCACCGCGAAGCCCATCGCGAGCCCCACCACGACCGCGTTCCTCTGATCATACGTCAGGCCGGTCACCTCGCGGAGCCAGTTTTGAAAGCTCCCGCCGAAGGCGAGCCGCTCGAAAGAGGGAGAGAGCTCGAAGCAGAGCCAGATGCCCAGGGCCAGCACCACCACGAAGAGCAGCACCTCGGTCCCCAGAGGGAAGCGGTTGCGGAAAGCCCGGGGCAGCCGGGTCCACAGAAAGCCGGTGAGCAACACCAGCAGAGGGAGGACCGCGAACATCAGGATCAGGCCCGGCATGGCCTGCTCGATCCGGGGGGCGAGCCAGAGGCCGGCGAGGAAGCCCAGCACGACGCTCGGCAGGGAGGCCATGATCTCGATCAGAGGCTTCAGGTACCGCTTGTACACCGGGTGCATGAACTGAGACGTGTACATCGCCCCGAACACCCCCAGCGGAATGGCCAGGAGGAGCGAGTAGACCGTCCCCTTGAGGGTCCCCACGAGGAGCGGCGTCAGCGAGAGCTTCGGCTCGAAGTCGTCGGTGCCGCCGGTCGACTGCCACACGTACTCCGGCTTGCCGTACCCCTCGTACCAGGTCTTGCCGAAGAGGGCCTTCCAGGTCACCTCCGGGTGAGGGTTCACGATCCGGACCTCGGCGATCCGGTTGCCGCCGGCCAGGTAGGCCCCGTCCGCCTTGGGCGCATAGATGAGGGCCGTGCCGTCCGCGAGGGGCGCCCGCCCGGTCCAGAGGGTCCGGTGCGAGGTGGAGTAGTAAAGGCCCATCGCACGGTCGCTCAGGGCGAGGAAGCCCTT
The DNA here is from genome assembly GCA_035462575.1 of Thermoanaerobaculia bacterium. GTDB lineage: Bacteria > Acidobacteriota > Thermoanaerobaculia > Multivoradales > UBA5704 > DATARR01. Next base: position 4,058 of record DATHUD010000479.1, read on the forward strand.
GTCCCGCTGGGACGGGGCGAGGAGCCGGATGGCGCCGGGCTGGCGGGGGAAATCCCGAATCCGGGTCAGCGCGGTCTCGCCGGCCGGAGCCTCGCCCTCCTCGGGGGCCGCAGCCTCCGCAGCCCCGGCCAGGTCTCCGGGCCGCACGGGCATCCAGACGCTGATCGCGCCGTCCTCCTGCCCCACGATGAGCGACCGCCCGCCGATGAGAAGGGTGAGCGCGGTCACCGGTGAAGGACCGGCCGAGACCTGGCTCACCTGTTGCCCCCCCCCCTCCGCGAGGCTCCAGTGGATGAGCCCTCCCCCGGCCGTGCCGCCGTAGAGGTTGCGCTGGTCGGCGTCCATCACCAGGCCCGTCAGCTCGGCGGAGACCGGCAACTCGTACCGCTCGACCGACTCGGTCACCTCGCCGGTCATCAGGTTCTCCTCGGCCGTACGGCGCACCACCGCGAGGACGCCGCTCTCGAGCTCGGCCGCGATCGTCGCGTTCCCCTGCTCGTCGACCTGACCCGTGAAGTCTTCGAGAGGCTTGCCGGCAGGATCGAGCTGCTGGACGATGGGCGTGCCGACCTTGGGGATTACGGTCCGGTCCTGCGCCTCGAAAGTGACTTCGAACTCCACGGGCGCGAGGACGACCCGGCCGTCCGAGGTGGAGCCGGCGAGGAGCCTGCTCCCGGAGGGGACCTTCATCACCACGAACCTCTCTGCCTCCCGGCCCTCCGCGGGCTCCGGAGAGGGAGCGTCCGCCTGCGGAAACACGCTCACGCTGTCGAGCACCCGGCCGTCCGCGAGGCGGACGACGCGCACGCTCCCGTCGGCGCCCAGGGCCGCCAGGTGGGTCCTGTGCTCGTCCACGAGGAGCGCCCCCACCGGGCCGCCGGGCAGCGCGGTCTGCCGCCCCGGGATCACCCGGGGAGAGGCGGTCATCGGCCACACCTCGATCACGATGAAGACGAGGATGCCCAGGATGCTGAAGATGATGGCGAGCCCGCCCGCGGAAACGATCCAACGGGCAAGGCGGTCCACGAGGAGACGCCGCCTGGGGGTCTCCCGGTGCCCGGCAAGCCGGGGGCTCACAGGAGCGGGAAGTTTCGACGCCGCTGCGGGATCGGTCATGTTCACCACGCTAGAGTAAAGGATCGCGCCTCCGCATAGACAGCCCGGCGATGCGCACGGCACCGGCCGGGCTGTCTCGAAGGCCAAGCCGCTACTTGGAGATCTTCGCGGTCTCCTCCGAGACGATCCGGTTCGGCATCGGAATATAGCCGTCCTTCACCACCACCTCCTGGCCCTGCTGCGAGAGGACGTACTTGATGAACTCGCGGACGAGGGGGTCGAGCGGCTTGTTCGGGGCCTTGTTCACGTAGACGTAGAGGAAGCGCGACAGTGGGTACTTGCCCGACAGCGCGTCCTCCGGGGTCGCCGGGAAGTACGGGGCGCCGGGCTTGGCGGCGAGCGCCAGGGCCTTCACGCCCGAGGTCTTGTAGCCGATGCCGCTGTAGCCGATGCCGTTGATGTCGGCCGTGACGCCCTGGACCACCGAGGCCGAGCCCGGCTGCTCCTTCACCTGGTCCTTGTAGTCGCCCTTGCAGAGCGCGTGCTCCTTGAAATAGCCGTAGGTGCCCGAGGCCGAGTTGCGGCCGTAGAGGCTCATCGGCCGGCTGCCCCACGCGCCGTCCTTGAGGCCCGCCTGCGCCCAGGTCGTGACGTTCTGCTTGCTGCCGCAGGCGCGGGTCTTCGAGAAGATGGCGTCGACCTCCTGCATCGTCAGCTTCTCGAGCGGGTTGTCCTTGTTGACGTACACCGCCAGGGCGTCCACCGCCACGCGGACCGGAGTCGGCTTGTAGCCGTACTTCTTCTCGAACTCGTCGATCTCGGAGGACTTCATCTCGCGGCTCATCGGGCCGATCTGCGCCGTGCCGGAGATCAACGCCGGAGGCGCCGTCGAGGAGCCCTTGCCCTCGATCTGGATGCGCACGTTCGGGTACTGCTTCTGGAACCCCTCGGCCCACAGCGTCATCAGATTGTTCAGGGTGTCCGAGCCCACCGAATTCAGGTTGCCGGAGACGCCGCTGGTCTTCTGGTAGCCCGGGATCGCGGAGTCGACCTTCGCGGCCTGGGCCTCCACGAGGGTGCTCGCTCCCAGAATGGCGGCGAGGGCCAAAGGAGCCACCTTGAGTCCGTAATTCATCTCTGCTCTCTCCTTATGGGTTGAGGGAAACTTGTCTGCCGTTGAGCAGGACGGAGGTCCGCCCTGGAGTGCAGACTTTCGCAGACGGGTTTGGCAGCCCGCCTACCGCCGTGTGACAGCGGAGTGACAGCTCTCCTCCGGCGTTTCCGGAAAGCGTAAAAACCGCGGCTCTCTTCCGGGCTGTCGCAGGGCTGTCACGCCGCCGTCGCAAGGCCGCACGCCGGAGCCCATATCCTCTCGCCGACTCGGAAGCGAGACCTGGAAAAACACCGCGGCCCGTCCCCACGGGCGGCTCGCGCCCCGGTACGAGATCCGTCGAACTGTTGAACTCTTATCGACTCAAAGGAGAGCTGCATGCGAAAAGCTTCGAAATGGACGGCCGGCCTGTGCGCGCTCGTTCTCGCGCTCATGGCCGCCCCCGCCGCCGCCCAGATCATGGGCCTGTACTACCAGGAGGTCGAGAAGGACGGCCGCATCTACGTGTTCAACACCCCCGAGCGCTACAAGGCCTTCGAGGAGAGCGGCGAGATCGGCACCGCGATCACCCTCCCCGGCATCGGCGTCGACGGCAAGACCGTCGTGGCCGAAAACGAGACGGCCATCGACCTCTACCTGTTCCGGCACAACCTGCCGGGCTACGAGCGCCCGACCCCGAAGCCGGCCACGCCGGGCTACACGGTGGGATGGAAGGACGGCAAGACCACGATCGGGTTCAAGAACGGCCAACTCGTCCTGTCCAACCGCGTCCAGCTCCGCTTCACCGAGCAGATGCCCGAGGTGGGGGACGACAAGGGCTCCTTCCGGGTCCGCCGCGCCAAGACCAAGTTCGAGGGCTGGGCCTACACCAAGGACTTGACCTATGAGCTCCAGCTCAACTGGCCCGACAGCTCGAACCCCCTGGAGGACGCCAACGTCAACTACGACTTCACCCACGGCAAGAAGAGCTTCATGCTCAAGGCCGGCCAGTTCAAGGTCCCGTTCGGCCGCCAGGAGCTGACCTCCTCGGGCTCCCAGCAGTTCGTCGACCGCTCGGCGGTGTCCAACACGTTCGCCCGCGGCCGTGACATCGGCCTCCAGGCCTGGGGCACCCCGCTCGGCGGCAAGATCGACTGGCGCGTCGGCCTGTTCAACGGCAACGGCCGCACCGTCTCCTCCAACGACAACGACAAGTACCAGTACAACGCCCGCCTGACGTTCCAGCCCTTCGGCGACGTCAAGTACTCCGAGAGCGACTTCGAGAGCAGCGACCGGCCCCTGTTGGCCATCGCCGCCAACTACGAGTCCAACGACCGCAGCGGCGCCACCACCAACGTCGACGTGGACCGCGAGATCCTCGGCTACGACGTGGCCTTCAAGCTCAAGGGCTTCTCCCTCTTCGCCGAGCTCTTCGATGCCACGGACGACCCCGAGACCGGTGTCGACCGGGACCTCCAAGGCTTCCACGCGCAGGCCGGCTATTTCATCGTCCCCCAGAAATTCGAGATCGCCGTCCGTCTCGCCGAGCTCGATCCCAACTCCGACATCGACAACAACGAGCAGGAGGAGCGGGGCGTCGCCTTCAACTACTTCCTCAACAAGCACGCCCACAAGCTCCAGCTCGACTACCGCCAGCTCGAGAACAAGGCCACGGACCGCGAGGACGACGAGGTCCGCCTCCAGTACCAGATCATCTTCTAGGCGTCTCGCGAGACGTCCTCTGGCGAGGGAGGCCGCTTCCGCGGCCTCCCTCTTTTTTTGGGTGCGGGGGTCACCCCGGGCTGCGTTGCAGCAACGCGAGCAGATCGCGGATCCGGGTGAGCAGGTCGTCGGCAGCCCCCTGAAAAGCCGCCTCCCGGACCGCGTCCTCCCCCTCGACGCTCGAAGGGTCGGGGATGCTCCAGTGGATGCGCTCGGAGGTCCCGGGGAAGATCGGACAGGCCTCGCCGGCCCGGTCGCAGACCGTGATCACGTAGTCCCACGGCTGGTCCAGGTATTCCTCCAGGTGTTTCGACCGCTGGCCGCTGATGTCGATCCCCCGCGCGGCCATCACCCGGATCGCCAGCGGATGCACCCGGGTGACCTCGGTACCGGCGCTCGCGACCTCGACCCGATCCCCCGCCATCTGGCGCAGGATGCCCTCGGCCATCTGCGACCGCGCGCTGTTGTGGGTACAAAGGAAGATCACCCGGACTCTCTTCCCCGCCCGGGTCAGCGGGATGTCCTGAGCGGTGCCGGGCTCTTTGGCTGCGTCCATTGTGCATCAATTTACATTGATGCAATCTGGACTGCAACCGTCCCGGAGGGGCGAAGGCTCCCCCCGGCCGGCGCCTTCGGCGGGGGGGAGGAAAAGATTCAGTT
>DATHUD010000480.1:0-16491 GCA_035462575.1 Thermoanaerobaculia bacterium
GGGCCTCGACGCCGATCAGCTCGATGAGGCGACCTTCAGCTCGTTTCTCTACACGGCTGGACAGCCCGACCCGGACCTGCTCGTCCGGACGAGTGGAGAGATGCGCGTCAGCAATTTCCTGCTCTGGCAGATCGCCTACGCCGAGATCTGGGTCACCCAGACCCTCTGGCCCGACTTCCGCAGCAAGGACCTCTTCGAGGCGATCCTCGCCTTCCAGGCCCGCGACCGCCGCTACGGCGGCGTCAAGCAGGCGGACGAGCCCGCGGCCGACCTCTTCGTTTCGGGCGGGCGCCCGGTCTGACTCCAGCGCGGCGGGACTCCCGATGCAGCGACTCCTGACAGCCGCCGTCGCCGCCCCGCTCGTCCTGCTGGCGCTGTTCTACCTGCCGGGCTGGTGGTTCTTCGCCTTCATCGCGGTCCTGGTCGACCTGGCGGCCTACGAGTACCTGGTGATCGTGCGGCCGCGGGCTCCCCGCGCGCCCCTGCGGCTTCTGCTCGTGCTCGCGCCGGCCGCCGCCTACGCTTTGAGCTACGCCCTCATGGATTCGACGGACGCGCTGGACATGCGCCTCCACCTCCTCGCGGGCGCCCTCGTGGTGTCGGTCGGGCTCGGCACCCTGCTCCTCTTGAGCCGCACGCCGCTCGAGGAGACGATCCCCGCGCTCGGCATCCTGGCGTTCGGCATCCCCTACTTCGCCCTGACCATCGCCTCCGTCCACCGCTTGAAGGAGATCGACCCGTGGGTGGTCTTCCTGCTGATGTTGATCGTCTGGCTGGGCGACACGGCGGCCTACTACATCGGCTCCCGCTGGGGGCGGCACAAATTGGCGCCCACGATCAGCCCGAAGAAGAGCTGGGAGGGGGCGGCCGCGGGCTTCGCCACCTCTCTCATCGCGGCCGCGGTCTGGAGCGTCTGGCGGCTGGGGCACCTCGATCCCGGAATCCTGGGCATCTCCGCGGTCACCGCGATCGCGGGGCAGATCGGGGATCTGGTCGAGTCGATGATCAAGCGGGGCGCGGGGGTCAAGGACTCGGGGAACGTGCTGCCCGGGCACGGCGGCGTCCTGGACCGCATCGACGCCATGCTCTTCGCGGCTCCCGTCCTCCTCTTCGGCCTCTGGCTCCTTCAACTGGAAGCGGTACCCCGGTAGGGAATGGCCGGGGCCTCCTCTGCCGTTCCGGTATAATCGACGGCTCGACCGGACCTCCGGCCCTGGGAGAAACCCTGGGCGCGGCCTCGTGAACGCTCTCTCCCAGCTGGAAACGGCATGACACACGTAATCGACATTCTGACCAATCTTCTCGCGTTCATCTTCGCCCTGGGCGTGATCATCGTCGTCCACGAGGCCGGGCATCTGATGGTCGCCAAGGCGTTCGGCGTCCGGGTGATGACCTTCTCGGTCGGCTTCGGCAAGCGCCTCTGGGGCTTCCGCCGGGGCGAGACCGACTACCGCCTCTCGGCCGTCCCCCTGGGCGGCTACGTGCGGCTGGGCGGCGAAAACCCCGAGGAGGTGACCGACGACCCCCGGGAATTCCTCAACAAGCCGCGCTGGCAGCGCATCCTCGTCTACGTCGCCGGACCGGCGATGAACATCGTCCTCTCGATCCTCCTCTTCGCCGTGCTCTTCATGGTGGGCATCCAGGTGTTCAGCCTGCCCGACACGCCGGCGGTCGTCGCCGGCGTCGAAGACGGCTCCTCGGCCGCCAAGGCGGGGTTGAAGCGCGGCGACCTGGTCCTCGAGGCCAAGGGGGAGCAGGTCGAGAACTGGGAGGACCTCTTCCTGGTGATGGCCGGCTCGCCCGAGCAGAACGTCCCGCTCGTCGTCCGCCGCGGCGAAGAAACCGTCCGCACGGCGGTCACCCCCGCCCGGATTCCCAAGCACGACCTGGGCGATCTTGCCGGCATCATCCCGAGCCTGCGCCCGCAGATCGTGGAGCTGGTCCCCGGCGAGCCCGCCGAGGCCGCCGGCTTTCGCCCCGGCGACGAGATCCGGGCCGTGGACGGCCAGCCGGTCATCGACCAGGACGGCTTCATCGAGGCGATCGCCCCGCGGGCCGGCCAGCAGGTCCGGGTGCTGGTCGTGCGCGACGGTCAGGAGCAGGTGATCTCGGTCGTCCCCAAGGACCAGGGGGGCGCCGGCAAGATCGGGGTCAAGATCGGCTTCTTCCAGCGTTACGGCCCGGCCCAGGCGTTCGTCCAGAGCATCCGCTACAACGTCCAGACCGTCCGGAGCATCTTCGAGATCCTGGGCAAGATCTTCCGCCGCGAGCTCTCGGCCAAGGGCGCGCTGACCGGCCCCATCGGCATCGCGGCCGAAAGCGGCCGGGCCGTCCGCCAGGGCTTCAAGTACCTCCTCCACCTCATGGGGTTCATCAGCATCAGCATCGCGGTCATGAACCTGATGCCGATCCCCATCCTGGACGGCGGCCAGATCCTGATCCTCGCCGTCGAGGGGGTCATCAGGCGGGACCTGTCCCTGCGCTTGAAAGAGGTCATCAGCCAGGTCGGCTTCGTGATGATTCTCCTTCTGATGTTCGTGGTGATATGGTTCGACCTGGTAAAAAGCCTGCCAGCGGGTCTGCTCCCCGGTTCCTGACGCGAGGAGCGGAGCCGCGCTTCTGGTGACTCTGGAATCAAGGAGGAGAGGAGCGATATGCCTGGCCCGATCTCGATCGGAGACGTAGCCCCGAATTTCGACCTGAGCTCCACGGAAGAGGCGCTCCTGATGCTCAAGGACGAGATCACCCGCACGGCGCTGGTGATCTACTTCTTCGCCGATCCCGAAAGCGACCGCGTCCAGCGCGACCTGGACGCCCTCTCCCACTCCCGGGACGCCCTCGTCAAGCTGCAGACCCGGGTGCTCGCCGTCTCCCCGGCGAAGCTCGACGATCTGAAAAAGCTCCAGAAGGAGAGGAAGCTCTTCTTCCCCCTCCTCCACGACGACCGCAACTTCTCCGCCGCCTACGGCATCACCCCCCCGGAGGAGGGCAAGGCCCCGGCCCCCGCCCTCGTCGTGGTCAACCGACGGCAAGAGATCAAGTGGCTGGCGAACCCCGTGGCCTCGGTCGCGGAGGCCCTGCCGCAGATCCAGGGCGTCTTGAAGGACCTCCCCTCTCCCACCGGGAGCTATCCGAAGAGCGTCATCAACCGCTGGATCGACCGCTGGGTGAACTGACCTCACCCCTGTCCCCTCTCCCATCGCCCCCCCGCCGGCCGGGAGAGGGGGACGCCTGCGGCCTGTATTGCCGTCATCGACGGCCTGAGCCCATCACCGGGTGCGTTTCTTTTTGCTTCTGCCTTTCTCCCCTCTCCCGGTGGAAGGGGGGGCGATGGGAGAGGGGCCGGGGGTGAGGGGTTTCACCAGCCCCCGCAAGGTCTCCAGATCCCTCCGGTGCCCCTCCATGCCGTCCCCGGGCTCCGTCTCCAGGACCATGGGGACGGCCGCCAGGCGGGGGTCCGTCAGGAACCGCGCAAAGGCGTCGAGGCCGATCTCTCCCTCTCCGATGTGGGCGTGGCGGTCGCGCCGGGAGTTGAAGGGGCGGACCGAGTCGTTCAGGTGGATGCAGCCCAGCGCCGCAAAGCCCAGGAGCTCTTCGATCTGCGCCAGGAAATCTTCGTAACCCGCCGGCTCGTGGATGGCGTAGCCCGCGGCGAAGGAGTGGCAGGTGTCGATGCAGACGCCCACCCGGCCGGGCTCTGAGACCCGCTCGCGGATGCGGGCGAGGTGCTCCAGGCGGTAGCCCAGGCAGGAACCCTGGCCGGCGGTGTTTTCGAGGAGCACGCGGGTCCCGGCGTCCGGCACGGCGGCGAGAATCGCGTCCAGAGACGCCGCCACACAGTCCGCCCCCGCCTCCTCCCCGGCGCCCAGGTGGGCCCCCGGGTGGAGGACGAGGCCCCGGACGCCGAGCCGGGCCGCGCGGCGGAGCTCGTCCGCCAGCGCCTCGTGGGATTTTTCGAGGATCCCCGGATCGGTCGCGCACAGGTTGATGAGATAGCTCGCGTGCGCCACGAGCGGCCCGACGGCGCTGCCTTCGTGCGCGGCGCGGAACTCCGAGACCTCGGAGTCCGAGGTCTCCTTGCCCCGCCACTGGCTGGCGTTCTTCACGAAGATCTGGATGGCGGTGCAGCCGAGCTCGGTCGCGCGCTCGATCGCCCGGGGCATGCCGCCGGCGACCGAGACGTGGGCTCCTAAAGGGGGGAGGGCGGCCATGCGCGGCATTCTAGCCTCTGGTACACTGCGCGCCATGCTGGCGAGGCTTTTCCGCGGTCTGGGCTTTCTTGCCTACGGCCTGCTCATCCTGCTCGTCTTCGGCCTCGCGGCCTACACCTCCTTCAGCCTGTTCGTGCGCAGCGGCGTCACCTCCGTGCCGTCGGTCGTGGGCCTCTCCCGCGCCGACGCGGCCACCCGTCTGACCGATCAGGGGCTCGCGATCAAGGCCCAGGGCGACGGGCGCTATGACGAAAAGGTCCCGGCCGGGCACATCGCCCGGCAGACGCCCGACCCGCGGACCTTCGTCAAGCGCGGCAGCGCGGTCAACGTCGTGCTCTCGAAGGGGCCCCAGCGGGCCGAAGTGCCGCCGCTCGCGGGCAAGTCGCTGACCGTCGCGCAGGCCGAGCTCTCGGGCAACGGCCTCGCTCTCGGGCAGATCCTGGGCGCCTTCGGCAAGGAGGACAGCACCCCGGGCACGGTCCTGCTGCACGACCCGGACCCCCAGGCGTTCATCGCGCCGTCCACGCCCGTCGACCTGCTGCTCGTCATGGCGGTCCCCCGGGCACGCTACATCATGCCGGACCTGGTCTACAGCGACTACGACCTCGTGCGCGCGCGCTTCGAACGCAACGGGTTCCGCTTCGGCAACGTCAAGTTCGAGCGCTACGAGGGGGTGACGGCGGGCGTGATCCTGCGCCAGTACCCGCTCCCCGGATACCCGGTCACCAAAGAGGACGCGATCTCGCTCTCGGTGGCCACCGCGGACGTGCTGCTGCCGCCGGGCTCCCCGCTGCCGGAAGCGCCCCCCGCCGCGCCGCCCGCGCCCCCGCCGGCTCCCGGCGAAGGAGACGACTGATGCGGCTCGCCCCCTCGATCCTCGCGGCCGACCTGGCCGACCTGGCCTCGGCTCTGCGCACCTGCGAAGAGGGCGGGGCCGACCTGATCCACGTCGACGTCATGGACGGCCACTTCGTCCCCAACCTGACGTTCGGCATCCCGGTGTTGAAGGCCCTCTCCCGCCGCACGCGGATCCCCATGGACGTCCACCTCATGGTGACCAATCCGGAGCAGCTCCTGGACGACTACCTGGCCGCCGGAGCCGCGCGCGTCGCGATCCACTGGGAGGCGGCGCCCCACCTCGACCGCCAGCTCGAGCGCATCCGCCGCGGCGGGGCTCAGGCGGGGGTGGCGATCAACCCGACCACCCCGGTCGAGCTGCTGGTGGACGCGCTCCCGCGGCTCGACTACGTCCTCCTGATGTCCGTCAACCCCGGCTTCGCCGGGCAGGCCTTCCTCCCCCACGTGCTCGACAAGGCGCGCCGCCTGCGCGAAATGATCCGGAAAGCCGGCCTCCCGGTCGAAATCGCCATCGACGGCGGCATCGATCGCGATACCATGGGGAAGGCCCTGGCCGCCGGGGTGGAGACCTGTATCGTGGGATCGGCAATTTTTGCGGCGGAAGATCCTGTTGGAACCATGGCCGAGCTCAAAAAGATCGCTCGGCTGGAGACCGTATGAGACGAATCCTTCTGCCGCTCTCGGCAGCCCTCGTGCTTACCCTCTCCGCCTGCAAGGGCGGCGTCACCGAAGACCCCATCCTGCGCCTGTCGGCCGAGGAATCCCTCGCCCAGGGCAAGGAGCTGATGGCGAAGGAGAAGCACGGCCGCGCCCGCCCCTACTTCACCCACGCCTTCGAGGTGGAGCCCAACTCCGTCATCGGCCGCGAGGGGCTGCTCCTGGCCGCCGACACCTACTACCTGGAAGGCGGCTCCTCCAACTTCGTGCAGGCCGAGGCCAAGTACCGCGACTTCCTGAACCGCTTCCCCACCAGCGAGCAGGCGCCCTACGTACAGTTCCAGATCGCCAACAGCCTCGCGAAGAGAATGGAGAAGCCCGACCGCGACCAGGCGGGGACCCGCAAGGCCCTGGAGGCCTACCAGGAGCTGATCCGCCTCTATCCGACGAGCGAGTACGCGGGCCAGGCGCGCGAGCAGTTGAAGGCGGTTCTCCACAACCTGGCCGAGCACGAGTTCGTGATCGGCCGGTTCTACCAGCGCTACGGCACCCCGGGCTCGGCCGCATTGCGGTTCGAGTTCCTGGTCAACAACTACCCCGAGTATCCCGAGATGGACAAGGTGCTCTACCACCTGGGGCTCGCCTATGCGGAGAGCCAGAAGCCGGAGGAGGCGACGAAGACCTTCGACCGCCTCCGGACGCAGTTCCCCCAGAGCCCCTTCATCCAGGAAATCCCCCAGGTCACGGCCAACCAGACCGCAAGAACGGAAGCGAGATGAGATGACGCGCTGCTTCACCCCGTTGATCCTCGTCTCCAGCCTCACCCTCGCCGGCTGCGCCGGCACCGTGCTGCGCCCGAACGACACCGCCTCTCAGGAAGCCCAGGAGCTGCGCGCCCGGATCGTCGAGCTGCAGCGCCAGGCCGCGATGAACGAGGTGGAGCTCGCGCGCCTGCGCCAGCAGGTGGCCGAGCTCGAAGCGCGCGCGGGCGGACGCCCGAGCGCACCGCCGCCGCGCACGACGACCGGCACGACGACCGGAACCACCACCGCCCGGCCGAGCCCGGCGCCGCCAACCGCGACGACCCCGGCCCGGCCCGCGCCGGCTCCGGAGACGCGCCGCGAGCCCGCCCGAACGGCACCGGCACCCGCCCCGGCGCCGGCCCAACCCTCGGCTCCGGTCCGGCGCGAGCCCGCCCCGGCCCCCGCGGACGACGAGATCGAGGAGGTGGACATCGAGCTGCCCGATCCCCAGCCCCGGCAGCCGGCGCGCACGCCCACACCGGCCCCGACGACCCGGCCGGCGGCCCCGGCCCAGCCGTCTCCGGCTCCGCCCGCGACCGCGCCGTCCACACCCCCCGCCACCCCGCCCGCACCGGCCGGCGAGGAGGAGCCCGAGTCGCTGTCGCCGGCCGCCCAGGTGCTCTACGACCGGGGCTACACCCTCTATCACCAGGGCCACTTCGTGGACGCCGAGGCGAGCTTCCAGCGCTTCCTCCAGGCGAACCCCGGCAGCGAGCTCGCCGACAACGCCCAGTACTGGATCGGCGAGTGCCGCTATGCCAGGAGCGACCTGCGCGGCGCGCTCGCCGCCTTCCGCGAGACCGTGGAGCGCCATCCCAAAGGGAACAAGGTGCCGGACGCGATGCTCAAGGCCGGACAGTCGCTCGAAGGGCTGGGGGACATCTAGGGCGCGCGGGTGACCTACCGAGAGGTGGGCCGCCGCTTCCCCGGCACCGCCGCCGCCGCCGTGGCGGAAGAGCGCCGGGCCAAGCTGCCGTAGGCGGGGGAGTGGGAATCTCAAGCGCCACCTGAGCCGTGGCGGGGTAAAGCTTGACAGCCGCAAGCGAAGGCTATATTTTAAAGCATAGCAGCCTTACTATAGTTTACCCTCCACGGCGTCTCAGGAGGCCCTTCATGAGAGTGCGGCTTTCCAGTTTCGTACTGGCGACCCTGACGGTCGTTTCCACCGTGTCTTTTGCCGCGGAGCAGCCCCCGCGCAACCTCCATCTGGTCAACGGCCACTGGACCGCCTGGGAACCGCCGGTGCCCCCCGAAGGCGCCCAGGTCCACGTCATCCGGAGCGGCGATACGCTCTGGGCCCTCGCGGCGCAGTACTACAAAGACCCCGACCTCTGGCCGCAGCTCTGGGAGAAGAACAAGTACATCCTGGACGCCCACTGGATCTACCCGGGCGACCCGCTGCTCCTGGGCCCTGACGTGGCCACGGCCGGCCCGGTGGCCGAGGTCTCGGGAACGGCGCCCGACGCGACGGGCCCGGGCACCGGCGAAGCGGAGCCCGGCGGGGAGAAGAGCGACGTCATCCCCGGCGTCATTCCGGCCGCGCAGGCCGTCCTGTCGCCGGTCCCTCTCGGCTACGAGAGCGACATCTACTGCGACGGCTATGTCGGCGACTTCGAGGAGAGCTTCTCGTACAACATCATCGGCTCCGAGTACGAGTCGCTGTCTCCGGACCGGAGCCACGACGCGTTCACGCTGGCGGGGCGGACCATCCAGGGCAACTACGGGTCCGCGTACACGGTCAAGTACGGCCTGTCCATGGGCGACATCGTCTACCTGGACGGCGGCCGGGAGGCCGGCCTGTCCGCGGGCTCCGTGTTCACCGCCGTTCTGCCTGAAAAGTCCGTCCTCCACCCGGTCACCCGCGAGCCCGTCGGCCGCTACTACCGCTACCTGGGCCGGGTCCGGGTCCTCTCGACCCAGGAGAAGACCGCGATCGGCGAGATCATCCAGGCCTGCGACTCGATCCTGGTCGGAGCCCATCTCGTGCCCTTCGAGCCCGTGCCGGTGCCCCTCGGCCGCCCGAGCGCCATGCGGCCGGTCAACTTCCCCGCCTCGGTCGAGGCGGTCGACGCCGCCCCGTTCATCGTCTACGCCAAAGACGGCCTGATCGCCCTCGGCAAGGACCACGTCGTCCACGTCAACGTGGGATCCGACCAGGAAGCCACGCCCGGTGACGTCTACACGATCTACCGCGAAAACACGCGGCGGGGCCTGCCTCCCCTCGTGATCGGCGAGCTCGCCGTCCTCTCGGTCCACAAGGGCTTCTCCGTCGCGAAGATCATCGAGTCGCGCTACGCCATCTACCCGGGCGACCGCATCGTCCCGAAGTGAGCCGAGCTCGTCCGCCGGGGCTCCCGGGCCACGTCCCGGAGGCCCCCGGTATGGTATTCTGGGCGTTCCATCTTTTGTTGAGGGCCCCACACTTGGCAGACCAAACACTGAACGGGCGTCTGTACCAGATCGTCGATGAGCTCGTACGCCGGGGCGTGACGCTGGAGCAGGCACGGCGGGAATTCGAGAAGCAGTTCATCGTCGCCTCGCTCAAGTCCAACCAGGGCAACTTCTGCCGCTCTGCCAAATCGCTGGGGGTACACAGGAACACCCTCCGCAACAAGGTCTGCGACTTGGGGATCGGCGCCGAGGAATACGACCTCACCGGCCGCCGTCCCGCCCGCCGGAGAAACCCGGTCACCTGACCTCCTGAGCCCCGCCAGCCCTTCCTGGCATCAATCTCGCATCATAAGAATCCTCAGGTAACCGCAGGCCACCCCGGGGCTCAGGCCCGGGGTGTGTGCTTTTTTCAAAGACCAAGATGCATCCTCGGCCTTCCGTCCGTCCGGGCGCGGAGGTCAGCAGTGGGGAAGCTCAAGCAAGAGGGCCTTGGCCTATGAAGCGACGAATGCTCCGGATCCCGTTCACGGTATCCGCCACGCTCCTGTTCCTGGTGATCTCGTTCAACTCCTCTCCGATCAACCCCGCGGCCCGCGATCCTCACCAGGTCCCCCTCCCCTCCGACGACAAAGTGGTCCTGGAAGACCTGGCGAGTTGGATGGTCGGCGGCCGCCACGGCAACGACCTCCAGGTGATGAGCTCGACCGACCTCGATGCCGCTTTGGACCCCGAGCCGCGCCGTTTCGGCCTGTTTCCCCAGGATCTGGGAGATGAGGCCCGCCGCAACTACCTGGAAGACCTTCCCTACGGCTCGATCCTCGCCGCCGCGGCCGAGCGCCACGACGTGGACGGCCTCCTCCTGGCCGCGGTGGTGAATGCCGAGTCCGGCTTCTCCCCCAGGGCGGTCTCGCCCAAGGGGGCCGTCGGGCTCATGCAGGTCCGCCCCTCGACCGGCCGCATCTACGGCGCCACCGATCTGACCGACCCGAAGGTCAATGTCGACGCGGGCTGCCGCTATCTCCGGAGCCTCCTCGAAACCTACGACGGCGACATGAAGCTCGCCCTCGCCGCCTACAATGCCGGCCCCGCCGCCGTCCAGCGCTATGACGGAGTTCCCCCCTTCCGGGAGACCCGGGCCTACATCGAGAAAGTCCTCTCGCGCTACGAGCGGTACCAGAGGGAGATGTGGAAGGCGGCGAAGGGGCCGCTGGGGACGACGGGGTAGGAAGCCCCCCGCCCGGCCCTCACCCCCTGGCCCCCTCTCCCACCACGCCGCCCGCCCCCCCTGGGAGAGGGGGAAGACAAGAACCACACAAAAACTAGACCTTTTAGCTCCCTCCTCTCCCAGGGAGGGGGTTTGGCGTGGTGGGAGAGGAGGGTTGGGGAGGTGAGGGCCTGGGCGGAGGCAAGCCTGCCCCTGCGCGGAGCGCCAACCCGGCACCCTGAAGCGTCAGGCCGGCGCGGAAAGGTCAGACGTTGCGGGTTTCGCTCTTCTCGGGGATCTGCTCCCCCTCTTCGTCCGCCGCTTTGAGTCCCCTCTTGAAGTTCTTGATGCCCTCGCCCAGACCCTTGCCGATCTGCGGGAGCCGGCTCGCGCCGAAGAGAACCATGATGATGAGGAAAATGATCAGCAGCTCGGGGATACCAAGGCTGGGCATGAGAAGAAGCACCATTTCCGGATGAGGCATTTGTTCGTCCCCCGGGGACCCGGGATGGGCCCCAGAGAGCCCAGTCTAGCAGATCAGGCCGCCCCGGTCGTGAGCGCCGGAGCCCAGGCGCGGGCCAGATCCTCCGCCAGCGCAGCGCTCTCGGGCACCCGGGCGAGATGACCCAGGCAGCGCGAGAGCGTTTCGGGGATCAGCGGCAGGTGGCGCTCCGCCCCCCGCCGGGCGAAGGACGCGTAGGTGCCCACCGCCTTCAACGTCCGCTGGGCCGCGGCCCGGTGATAGCGGACGCGGTCCGCGGGTGTGGCCAGGGCCTTCGCGAGCAGCGCCTCCTCCACCGGGGGCGGCGGAAAGAGCGTGTCGTTCAAGAGCGACGCCAGGTCGTAGAGAGGCGGCCCCAGGCGCAGATCCTGGTGATCGAGGACCACCACCCGCGACGTGCCGGGGATCGGCATCAGGTTGCGCGCCATGAAGTCCCGGTGGCAGGGCACCGGCTCCTCCTCCCCCAGCTTCGTGCAGACCGCGTCCAGCGTCTCGCGGAGCGCGGCCTCGAGAGCCGGGCCGCCCGTCAGCTCCCGGGGTGCCAGGAAAAGGTCCCACGTCTGCGCGAGCTCCTTGGCCAGCAGCTCGCGGCCGAGCCCCGGGTTCAGGTCCGCGAGGCCCGCGGCCGGCAGCCGGGAGATCCGCCCTGCGATCTCCAGGGCATCCTCGAAATAGCCGGCGACCTCGCTCCACGGCCGGCCCTTCCAGTCGCCTAACGTCCGCGGTCCCAGATCCTCCAGGAGCATCCAGCCCGGGCCGTCGCACGCCTCGGCGAGCACGCGCGGCACCCGCACGCCGGCCTGCGAAAGGATCGCGGTCGTCGTGAGAAACCGCGGGCACGTGTCGCGAACCTCCGGCGGATAGGTCGCGAGGATCGCGGTCGTCCCGTCCGTGAACGCGAGGCGCGCGTAACGGCGGGGAGAGACGTCCCCCGAGAGCGGCTCGTGCTCGCGGAGGCGCAGACCGATTCCGGCGAGCCACTCCTCCAACTCCTCGTGCTCGGACAGGGCCCGGATCGGCTCGGACATCGGCAAAGCTCCTTCGTCAGACAGCGACAGCTCCCGAACGGAAGCGCCTAGAGTACACCATGCTAGACTGCCGGAAAATGGCCTGGGGAATGGGGTGCGGAGGGTCTTTGTTGGAGGCTCCGTACGTTTGACACCCCGGGGAGAGCGAGGGGATAATCCGGCAGCGGCCTCAAGGGGTCTGGAGGGTTTCAAGCTGGACGACAAGCTGCATCAGATGCTGCGTGAATTGCGACGCGCCCTCTCCGAGGCGATCTCGGAGTCGTCGGAAGTGAACCGCACGCTCAAGAGGATCCGCGAAGAGGGATACTCCCTCTATCTCCTCGTGGACTGCAAGCGCGAAGCGAACGACGCCGATCCGATCACCCTCCACTCGCCTTCCAGGCTTCCCGGCGCGACCGAGCCGGTCTTCCAGATCGACGGCCGCGACCTCTCGTTCCTGCGGTCGATCGGCATCGACCCCACGCGCCGGCAGCGCCGCCGCCGCATCGGCACCTAGCAGGTGCGGCCCTCTGTGGCCATGATTTCCGAAACAACTCCCACCACCACCTTTCCGGAGACCCGGACCGACCTCCTCGGCCTCCCGCGCGAAGAGCTCGCCCAGGCGCTCGCGCCGGTGGTGGACCGCCCCTTCCGCGCGGGCCAGATCTACAGCGCCCTCTACGAGCGCGGCATCGCCGACTTCTCCGAGATGACCGACCTTTCGAAGGACCTGCGCGCCCGCCTCGCCGAGCGTTTCCGCATCGGCCTGCCCGCCATCTCCGAACGGCAGCTCGCGTCCGACGGCACCTGCAAATACCTCTTCCGCCTGGCCGACGGCGCCACCGTCGAAGCCGTCGACATCCCGGACCGCGGCCGCCGCACCTTCTGCATCTCGAGCCAGGCCGGCTGCGCGCTCGCCTGCACCTTCTGCGTCACCGGCTACTGGGGCGCCGGCCGCAACTTGACGGCCGGCGAGATCCTGGGCCAGGTGATCGCCATTCTCCGCGATGCTCCTCCTCCCCAGGGGGCAAGCTTCCTCGCGGGGCTCAACATCGTTTTCATGGGGATGGGCGAGCCGCTCCTGAACGTCCCCAACGTCAAGGCCGCGCTCGACATCCTGACCGAGTGGATCTCGCCGCACCGGATCACCCTCTCGACCGTGGGCATCCTCCCCGGCCTCGAAGAGATGGCCCGCTGGGAGCGCCGGCCCAACCTCGCGATCTCTCTTCACGCGCCGGACGACGAGCGCCGCACCCGGATCATGCCCGTCAACCGCACGTACCCGCTCGCGGACCTGCTCGCAGCCCTCCGCCGGTTCCCGCTCGAAAAGGGCCGGAAGATCACTTTCGAATACATTCTGATCCGTGACGTGAACGACTCCGCGCGCGACGCCGACCAGTTGGCGAAGCTCCTCTCCGGGCTCCGCGCCAAGGTCAACCTCATTCCGATCAACCCCGACCCGGTCTTGGGCAGCCAAATGGTGCCGCCTGGTGACGACCGCATCGAAGCCTTCAAGGAGCGTCTTCGCCAGCGCGGCTTGATCGCCACCGTCCGCCGCCGCCGCGGCGACGACGTGGCCGCCGCCTGCGGCCAGCTCCGCGCCTTCGGGCGCGACCCCCGCGGGTTCCGCGGCAAGAGAACAGACTAGCCGGCCGCTCTCCGCCAGATGAACCCGAGATTCCGCCCCGCCCGCTTCCCTTCCCGCCGATAGCTCCAGAGCCTCTCCGCGTCGCAGCGCGTGCAATCGGAAATCGAAATCACCTCTCCAATTCCCGCCGCCGCGAGTTGGTGGCGCACGGCCGCGTGGAGGTCCAGGTGCGGTTTGCCAACCGGGCCGGGAATCGCCACCTCCGGCCCGCTCACCGCGATCACCTGCGAGGCCACGTCCTCCCCCACCTCATAACAGCACGGTCCGATCGCGGGACCGATCCACGCCGTCCACGCCTCCGGCCGCTCGATCCCGGCGGCCTCGATCGTGGCCGGCACCACTCCGCCCACGATTCCCCGCCACCCCGCGTGCACGGCCGCGAGCCCGTCCGGACCCGCGAGCAGCACCGGCACGCAGTCCGCCGTCACCACCGAAAGTGCCAACCCCGCCTCCCGGGTGAACAGCGCATCCCCCTCGCCGCAACCCCCGCGCCGGGCGGGCAGCGCCGTGGCCGAATGGATCTGCTTCGCCCACGCGACCGGCGGCGCCGTGGGATCGATCCGCGCGAGCACCTCCTCCCGCTCCCCGCCGGGCCCGCGCCCCGCGAACATCACCTCGATATCGCCACGGCGGTCCCGCCACAACCAGGTTCCGCCCTCTTCGAAAGGCCCTTCCATCACCGCAACTTCCTCCGCGCCGCGAGGAGCGGCTCGAGCTCGTCCGCCAGCGCCTCCGCGAGCACCCGCTGCCCCAGGGCGTTCGGATGGATCGAATCGCTCTTCAAATCCGGGTCCGTCAAAATTTCCCCCAGCACGTCCTCCACGACCGGGATCTCGTAATCCTCCCCGATCCGCTCGAAAACCTTGCCATACGACGCTGCGAGCGGGGCCTCCACCTCCACGAGCACCGGCACCACCCGGGCCGCGAGCAGCCGGTCGAGAATGCCGCGCAGAGCCCTCTCCGTCCGCTCCGGAGGAACCCGCCGCAGGATGTCGTTCCCCCCGAGCTCCACGATGACCAGCCACGGATCGTTCTCCAGAGCCTCCTCCACCCGCGCGAGCCCATCCTCCGCCGTATTGCCGGAGACCCCGGCATTGACGACGTCGGCCCCCAGCCGCCCGGCGAGGAGATCCGGATACGCCTCGCCCTCCCCGACACCGACTCCCGCCGTGATCGAGTCCCCCAGGCAGACGATCGTCGTGCCGGGGTTGTCCAGGTTGGCCACGTCCGGCCCGCAGCCGGCGAGAAGCAGGAGGAGGGGGAGCGCTTTCCGCATGGAGGGGGATTGTAGAGGATCGCAGCGAGCTTTCCAGCCGCTCGTGGAATTCCGGCGCAACACAGGATTTTCAGGCACGCTAATTGCAACCTTTTTTAGGCGTGGTTATCGCCAGCCTCGAAAACGTGTTGCCTACAATGGGTTGATCGACCGGGGCTTGCTCGAGTGGCCACGACTAGGAGTCCGTAATGTCTAATACCACAGTGGAGACCCATCCCAACGTCCTGTCGACCACCGCCATCATCGGCGACCGCGTCGTCAACCGTGCGGGGGAGAACCTCGGCAAGATCGAGGAGCTCATGCTCGACCTGGAGAAGGGACGCGTCGCCTACGCCGTCCTCTCCTTCGGCGGCCTGCTGGGGATGGGAGAGAAGCTGTTCGCGATTCCGTTCGAAGCCCTGAAGCTCGACGCCAGCCGTGAACACTTCACGCTCGACGTCGACAAGGACCGGATGAAGAACGCCCCCGGCTTCGACAAGAACAACCCGCCGAAGGCGTCGGACCGCACCTGGGGCGCCGAGGTCTACAAGTTCTACGGGCACAAGCCCTACTGGCAGTAAGACCTTTCCAGGGTCTAGCCAGGATCGAGGGCGGCCGTACGGCCGCCCTCTTTGTTTTAGGATCGAAGTGACGGCGACCAGCCCTCGGTACAATTTACCTGTAAGAAATGCCGATCGTGTCCCACCTTCGCGGCAGTGATGCTTTACGACCCCTTCACCTGACGGCTTCCCGGCTCCGGCAAGGATCGCCAGACGGCGGCCGCGGAGAGGATGAAAGCGCCGGCGAACATCACGGCCCACCATCGCTCTTCAGTGCCCAGCGGGGTCGGGTTGTGATTGTTGCGAAGAAACAGGTACACGATCACGCCACTGACAAAGCTCATCCCCAACGCCGCCCTGCATAGCCAACGGACGAACGGCTTTTTTCGTTTGCCAGACAAGCTGAGAGCAAAGGCTCCGACCGAGAGCCAGAAGCTGAGAGGCACGCCAAACAGGACGTACATGCTCAGCAGGAGCATCCAAACGGGTGGAACCGCCTGCGCGAGAATCATCGGTGCGAGCCCCCTGAAAACACCAACCATACCATACTGCCATTCAGTGGCAGCCAGTAAGCGATCTACAAAGGAGCTGAGCCTGGGAATTCCTTTCCAACGTGCTACAGAATCTTCGGACGCCTCGCAGAGCTTTCCGGCATGCCACAGAGTCTTCGGGCGCCTCGCCGAACCTTCCAGAACGCCGCAGAATCTTCGGGCGCCTCACAGAACGCTCGGCGCGCCTCAGAGCCTTCCAATGCCTCACCGACTACTCCGGCGCGTCCCAGAATCTTCGGACAGCTCGCAGAGCTTTTCGATGCGTTGCAGAATCCTCCGGCGGCTCACGGAAGTTTGCAGCCTGCCCTGGAACCTTCGAACGTCTCGCCGAACCCTCCGATGCGCCGGAGAATCTTCAAGCGCCTTCCAGAACGCTCGGTGTGCCGTAGAATCTTCCGACGTCTCACCGAAGCTTTGAGCGTCTTACCGAACCTTCCAGCGTGCCGCCGAATCTTTAATCGCCTCACCGAGCTTTCCGGCGTGCTGCCGAATCTTCGGGCGTCAACACCGAACCTTCCAGCGCGCGGCCGAAGCTTCTGCGTCTCGCCGAAGCTTCCGGCGCGCGCCCGAGCCTTCTGTGCCTCGCTGGAGCCTTCCGGCGCGCGCCCGAGCTTTCTATGTCTTGTTGGAACCTTTGAGAGCGTCCCCGAGCTTTCTGTATCTCGTTGGAACCTTCCAGCGCGCGCCCGAGCTTTCTGTGTCTCGCTGCTGTCCTTACAGTCCCTTGGGTCCTTTTCTATGAGCCGGCTTTCGAATCCGCCGTAGGTCCGTAGACAGACGGAACTTTTCCGCCCATCGGACGGAGGTAGGCCGTGAGCTGGCCGCGATGGTGGATGGCGTCGAA
>DATHUD010000481.1:0-16021 GCA_035462575.1 Thermoanaerobaculia bacterium
GGGGGACCACCTGGGAGACGCCGTCCGCGTGCTCCACATGGGCAGCCTCGCCGAGTACTACCCCCGCTTCAACGAGCAGCTGGCAGAAACCGACATCCTCTGGACCAAGCCCTCCGAACTGACCTTCTTCGCCGCCCTGGGCCTCCCCCTGGTCCTCTCGAACCCGGTCGGAGTCCACGAGAGCTACAACCGCCGCTGGGCGATCGAGAACGGCCCGGGCCTGAAGCAGCGTGACCCCAAGCACGCCGAGTACTGGATGCGCGAGTGGCTGAACGAGGGCACCCTGGCCGCCGCGGCCTGGTACGGCTTTTTGCGGATGCCGAAGTTCGGGCTGTACCAGATCCTGGAGACGGTGACGGGGCGCTACGGCTCGTGCACGAGCGGCTGCGGGCGGCAGAGCCAGTAGCCCTGGGCGTAGTCGACGCCCATCTCCTTGAGCGCCTCCAGGGTCTGGCGGTTCTCCACCCATTCGGCGATGGTCTGGATGCCCATGACGTGGCCGATCTGGTTGATCGACTCGACCATGGCGCGCTTGACCCGGTCCTCCATCATGTCCTTCACGAACTCGCCGTCAATCTTCAGGAAGTCGACCTGGAGATCGCGCAGGTAGGCGAAGGAGGAGAGGCCGCTGCCGAAGTCGTCGAGGATGAAGCGGCAGCCCTTGGTCTTCAAGACGGAGATGAAGCGCATGGCGCTGTCGAGCTTGCTGATGGCGGCCGTCTCGGTGATCTCGAAGCAGATGCGCCGCGAGTCGACGCTGCTCTTTTCGAGCTCTTCGACGACGAAGGTGAGGAAATCCTCCTCGGAGAGCGACATCCCCGAGAGGTTGATCGCGAAGAGCACCGGCCGCGACCACTCGCGCTTCTGGGCCTCGGCGAGCGCGCCGAAAGCGGTCTTGACGACCCAGCGGTCGAGCGAGCCGATCAGGTGGTAGCGCTCGGCCGCGGCGATGAAGGCCGAGGGCTCGATCACCTTGCCGTTCCTGTCCAGCATGCGGATGAAGACCTCGCAGAGGAGGTCGCGGCTGACGTCCGGCGAGATCGGCTGGATCAACTGGTAGAAGAGGCGGAAGCGGCGGTCTTCGAAGGCGCGGTGGATGCGGTGGATCCACTGCATCTCGCCGTAGCGCTCGGCGACCAGGGTGTCGTCCAGCTCGTACTCGTGGACGCGGTTCCGGCCGCTGTCCTTGGCCACGTAGCAGGCGGCGTCGGCCGCGCTCATGACGTGGTTCAAGTCGCCGCTGTCGGAGTTGATGGGGACGAGGCCGATCGAGACGCCCACCTCGAAGATCTGGTCGCGCCAGCAGAAGCGGAACTCGCGGACGGTGCGCCGCATCTCCTCGGCGATCTGCCGGGCGTGGTCGAGCGGGCAGTCCTCCAACAGCACGCCGAACTCGTCGCCGCCCAGCCGGGCGAGGATGTCGCTCCTCCGCACGCGGGAGCGCAGGAGGGCGGTGATCTGCTTCAGCATCTCGTCGCCCACGAGGTGGCCGCAGGTGTCGTTGACGACCTTGAACTCGTCCAAGTCCAGGTAGAGCAGCACGTGGTTGCGCCGCTCGCCCCGGGCGCCGCGGATGGCGCGTTTGAGGCGCACCTCGAACTCGCGGCGGTTGATCAGGCCGGTCAGCGGGTCGTGGCTCGCGAGATAGATCATCTCGCGCTCCATGCCGCGAAGCTGGGTGACGTCCTTGAACACGACGACGGCGCCCAGGGCGAGGCCGCCGTCCCGGTCGTAGATGGGGGCGGCCGAGTCGCGCACGGAGTACTCCTTGCCCTCGGCGGAGATCAGGAGGACGTGCCCGGGGGACTCGACGACGCGCTTCTCGTCCAGGCAGCGCCTGATCGGGTCGGGCAGGGGCTTCCTCGTCATCTCGTCGATGACCCGGAAGATCTCGGAGACGGGGCGGCCGACCGCCTTCTCGTTCGTCCAGCCGGTGAGCTTCTCGGCCACCGGGTTCAGGTAGTCGATGGTGCCGTCGGGCTCGGTGCGGATGACGCCGTCGCCGATCGAGGCGAGGGTCACCTGGGCGCGCTCCTTCTCGCGGCGGAGGGCCTCCTCGGCCCGCTTGCGCTCGGTCATGTCGACCGCGATGCCGAGGCAGCCGGTGATCTCCCCGGAGCCGTCGCGCAGCGGCTCGACCCGGGTCTGGAAGATCCGGCCTTCCCAGTGCTGCTCGAAGCTCACGGACTCGCCTTCCAGAGCCAGGCGGTGGGCCCTGATGGGCAGGGCCTCGGGGTCGCGGGTGCCGTAGTAGTCGTAGAGGCTGGTGCCGGCGAGCTCCTCGAAGCCGAAGGCGGGGAGGCCGGCGCCGCTGAAGCGGAGCTCCCGGTCCGTGGTCCAGAGCACCGCGGGCATCCGCTCGACCAGCAGGCGCAGGCGCTCGCCCGAGGGCGAGACCGGGTCGGCGAGCGGCAGGACCTCCCGGGTGAAGGAGAGGCGCAGATCGCCGTCGAACGACACGTCCGACTCCGGCGACGGATCGCTCGACTTGGGGAGGACGCTCAGCGAGAAATACTTTCCCATGGATTCCATCCTTGGAACCCTCCAGAACAAAGCAAGAAACGCGCCCGGGGGACCTCACCCCTGCTCCCTCCTCCCGGCCGGCGGGGGGGCGATGGGAGAGGGGACAGGGGTGAGGTCCCAGGGAAAAATTTTCTTCGCGTATTGTAAAACCGCTCTAGATCAGAGGCTCAGGCATGGAGATCCCATACCCCTGGGCGTAATCGACGCCGATCTCGCGGAGGGCCTCGAGGGTGGCGGGGTCTTCCACGGATTCGGCGATGGTGCGCAGACCCATGACCCGCCCGATCTGGTGGATGGACTCGACGAGCGCGCGCTGGACCGAGCTGCCGATCATGTCGCGCACGAAGCCGCCGTCGATCTTCAGGAAGTCCACCGGGAGGTTTTTCAGGTACGCGAAGGAGGAGAGGCCGCTCCCGAAGTCGTCGAGCACGAAGCGGAAGCCGAGCTCTTTCAGGACCCGGATGAAGTGCATGGCCTGGGCGAGGTTGCCCACGGCGGCGGTCTCGGTGATCTCGAAGAAGATCCGCTCGGGGGAGATGCCGGTGGCTTCGACCTCGGAAAGGACGTACTCCAGAAACGCGTCGTCCCCCACGGACTGGCCCGAGAGGTTGATGGCGAAGCGGGTGGTGTCGCCGTGCGAAAGGGTGCCGCAGGCGAGCGTGACGAAGGTCGCGTGGATGACCCAGCGGTCGATCGAGGCGATCAGGTGGTAGCGCTCGGCCGCGGGGATGAAGGCGGCGGGGGTGGCGATCCGGCCGTCCTCGGTGATCATGCGGATGAAGACCTCGCAGAGCGGCGGCTCGTCGGCGGCCCCCTGGAGCGGCTGGATGCTCTGCCGGTAGAGGCAGAAGCGGTGCTCGGCGAAGGCCTTGTAGATCCGGTGGATCCACTGCATCTCGCCGTAGCGCTCGGCCACCCGGGTGTCGTCCGGCTGGTACTCGTGCATGCGGTTGCGCCCGCCCTCCTTGGCCACGTAGCAGGCCGCGTCGGCGGCTGAAAGGAGCTGGGCCATGTCGTCGCTGTCGGGGGTGATGGGCACGAGGCCGATCGAGACGCCGATCTCGAAGATCGTCTCCCCCCAGCCGAAGCGGTAGTCCTTGACGGCGAGTCGCAGCCGGTCGCCGAGCTCCCGGGCCTCCCTCACGGAGACGTCCTCCAGGAGCACGCCGAACTCGTCGCCGCCCAGACGGGCCAGGGTGTCGCTCTTGCGGAGGTGGGATTTCAGGAGCGTCGTCACCTGCTTCAGCATCTCGTCGCCGGCCAGGTGCCCGCAGGTGTCGTTGACGACCTTGAACTCGTCCAGATCCATGTAGAAGAGGGCGTGGAGCCGGCCGTCCGCCCGGGCGGTGTCCAGGCCGTGGAGGAGGCGCTTTTCGAACTCGCGGCGGTTGATCAGGCCGGTCAGGGGGTCGTGGCGCGCGAGGTAGATCATTTCGCGCTCCATGCCGCGGACCTGGGTGACGTCCTTGAACACGAGGACGCTCCCCGTGGTCCGGCCCTGGCGGTCCTGGATGGGGGCGACCGAGTCGCGGATGACGAACTCGCCGCCGTCCTTCCTGACGAGGAGCGAGTATCCCGGATGCTCGATCACCCGGCCTTCGACGAGGCAGCGGGCCACCGGGTCGGCGAGCGGCTTGCCGGTCGCCTCGTCCACCACCTGGAAGACCCGGACCACGGGCTGTCCGCAGGCCTCGGCCCCGGTCCAGCCGGTCAGCCGCTCGGCCACCGGATTCAGGTAGTCGATGAGGCCTTCGGCGTCGGTGCGGATCACCCCGTCGCCGATCGAGGCGAGCGTCACCTGGGCCCGTTCCTTCTCCTGGGCCAGGGCCTCCTCGACGAGCTTGCGCTCGATCTCGGCGGCGGCCCGGGCGGCGAAGATCTTCAGGATCGACACGGCCGGCAGGTCGGCGTCCACGGGCTCGGTGCTCATCACCGCCATGTGGCCGAGCGGCCGGTCGTCCTGGCGGAAGAGCGGCACCGCGACGTAGCTCTCGATCCCCCGGTCCCGCATCCAGAGGTCTTCGGGGAAGAGCCTCCAGGCGCCCGCGGGGTAGAAGCAGAGCTGCCGCTCGGTGACCACCTTCTCGCACGGGGTCCCCCGGAGGTCGTAGTCGAAGGGCTCGCCGGGGCCGCCCTTTTCCCAGAGGGCGAGGACGTGCACCCGGTGCCCGGCCGCTTTGGAGAATTCGGTGATCAGGGCGTGCTCCATGCCGAGAGCGCTCGTCAAGTGGCGGACCAGGGAGCGCAGGAAGTCGGAGCCCGTCGTCGCGGCCGTGCCTTCGACGATGGCGCGCAGCCGCTCTTCGCCGAGCTTCAGGCGGGCGCTGCTTTCGCGCAGAGCCACCTCGGCCATCTTCCGCTCGGTGATGTCCACGGCGGTCGCCATGGCGGCGGGCCCGCCGTCGTCCAGCACGATCAGGGCCGAGGTCAGGTCGATCCACCGCTCCTCCCCGCTCCGGGTCCTGATGCGCGTCTCGTAGCGGCCGGGCTCCGGCTCCCCGCGCAACCGGGCCGCGGCGCGCTCGCTCAGAGCCTGCTGCTCCTCCGGAGGGGAGAGCTGCCAGGGGAGGAGGCTCAGCAGCTCGTCCCTGGGATAGCCGGTGAGCTGCTCGCACGCCGGGTTCGCGTAGAGGATGCGGTCCGCCCGGTAGACGAAAATCGCCGTGGACGTAGTCTCGGCCAGGATGCGGAACCACGGCTCGGTTTCGCGCAGGGGACGGGCCGGAATCCGCACTGGCTGACTCATGGCTTGAAGACGAGATCTCAGGATATGTCTCTCCAGAAATTGATGCAAGCCGCGAACCGGAGCCCGGGGCCTCGTCTCCAGGCGATGCATCTTGTCCTGGACCGACAACTAAGCTCCCGATTCGTCTCCCCTGACTGGAAGATGATACTTTTTTCGGATACTATCCGCCGCCGTGGCGGTCCCATTCTTTACGCAAAGGCACGACGCATCCGTCCTCCCGGAGCCCCGGGCGGCGCTCCTCGACTACCTGGATCGCCTCCTGGAGACGGAACAGCGGGGAGACGCGCGGGAGGAGAGCTTCTATCCGTGCCTCCTGGACCTCCTCACCCGGTGCGCGAAGCTCCGGGGCCGGCGCGGCGTGCACGTCACCATGATCCCGAAGAAGGCCGGGGACTGCCTCCTGGACTTCCAGGTCTGGCACGGGGGCCGGATCGTGGGGTACGTCGAGGCCAAGAGGCCGGGGACCGATCTGGACCTCGCGGCCGAGTCGAAGCAGCTCCGCCGCTACCGCGCGACCTTCCCCAACCTCCTCCTCACCAACTTCCGCGAGCTCCGCCTCTACCGCGGCGACGAGCTGGCCGGCCGGGCGGACACCGGACGGCTCCAGCCCGGGGAGGAGCCGGTCGTCGACCTGATCGACCTCTTCCTGAGCTTTTCGCCCCCCGCGAGCGCCAGCGCCGCCGCCCTCGCCCGGCAGCTCGCGGGGAGGACCCGGGTTCTCGCCGGCCGCATCCACGACCTGCTGGCGGCGGACCGGGAGGGGGCCTCGGACCTCGCGGGCTTCCACAAGGCGTTCTGCGAGTACCTCCTCGCGGGCCTTAACTTCCGGGAGTTCGCGGACCTCTACGCGCAGACCATCACCTACGGCCTCCTGACCGCCCGCTGGCGGGCGCCCGAAGGAGGGGTGTTCGACCGCCGCGCCGCGGCTGAGAACATCCCCCGGGCCAACGGCATCCTCCACGACGCGTTCCAGTTCATCTCCCTGGGGAGGCCGCCCGGCGAGATCGGCTGGATCGTGGACGACCTGATCGGCCTCCTGGCCTCCGTGTCCGTGCGGACGATCCTCGAGCGCACCGGCCAAGCCCGGGGCGGGGACCCGATCCTCCACTTCTACGAGACCTTCCTCGCCTGCTACGACGGCAAGCTCCGGAGAAGGCGCGGCGTCTACTACACCCCGCCGGCGGTCGTCTCCTACGTCGTCCGCTCCGTCCACCACCTGCTCGAGACCCGCCTCGGCCGGCCGGGAGGGCTCGCCAACCCGGAGGTCACCCTGCTCGACCCCGCGGCCGGGACGCTCACGTTCCTCGTCGAGGCGGTCCGGTGCGCGGTCGCAACCGCCCGGGCCGAGACGGGCGGGGGGAGCGTTTCCGCTCTCCTGCGCGACCACCTGCTCCGCGACTTCCACGCCTTCGAGCTGATGATGGCCCCGTACGCCATGGGTCACCTCCAGGTGAGCCTGATCCTCGAGGAGATCGGCCAACCCCTGGGCGAGGACGAGCGCTTCCCCCTCTACCTCACGAACGCGCTCGAACGGGAGGAGCTCCTCCAGACGACACTGCCGGGCGCGGCGGCGCTCTCCCGCGAGTCGCACGACGCGGCCCGGGTGAAAAACGAGCAGCCGATCCTCGTCGTGCTCGGCAACCCGCCCTGGTCCGGCCACTCGGCGAACCGGGGCAAGAAGATCGACCAGCTCATCCGGGAGCCGTACACGGCCGCGGACGGCGCCCGGCGGGAGGGGTACCTGACGGTCGACGGCCGCCCCCTGGGCGAGAAGAGCTCCAAGTGGCTCCAGGACGATTACGTGAAGTTCCTCCGCTTCGCCCAGGAAAAGATCGACCGGACGGGCGAAGGGATCGTCGCTTTCGTGACCAACCACGGCTGGCTCGACAACCCGACCTTCCGGGGCCTGCGGCGGTCGCTCCTCGAAACCTTCGACGAGATCTACGCCTTGGACCTCCACGGCAACGCCAAAAAGCGCGAGCGCGCCGAGGACGGTGGAGCGGACGGCAACGTCTTCGAGGACGTCATGCAGGGGGTCGCGGTCGTCTTCCTGGTGAAGAGGCCCGGCCTTGCCAAGCGGGTCCTCCGGGCGGACCTCCGGGGGAGCCGGCGGGAGAAGCTCCGCTGGCTTCTCGACCACGACGTGACGGCCACCCCGTGGATCGAGGCGGCGCCCGAGGGGCCGGGCTATCTCTTTGCCCCGCGGGACGCCCGGCTCGCGGAGGAGTACGGCCGGGGGGTCCCGCTCACCGACCTCTTCCCCGTCCACTCGGCAGGGATCGTGACCGGGCGGGACGCCTTCGTGATCGACCGCGATCTGGCGGCGCTGCGTCTGCGCATCCTGCGGCTCCGGGACGGAGGAGACGACGAGCTCTTCCGTCACGGCCGCGAGGCCCTGAAGGACACGGGAACCTGGCGGCTCGCCGACGCCCGGCGGCGCGTGCGGGCCGACGAGCGCTGGGACGAGCGGTTCGCGGAGGTCCTCTACCGCCCCTTCGACTCCCGCTTCCTCTTCGATTCGGACGACCTGATCGAGCGGCCCCGGCGCCGGGTGATGGACCCGATGCTCGCCGGCCGCAACCTGGGGCTCGTCCTGCCGCGCCAGTCCGGCGAGGAGCCGGCCGCCCTGGTGACGGAGACGATCGTCGCCCACAAGGCGGTCTCCGCGTACGACATCAACTTCCTCTTCCCCCTCGATCTCCTGGAGCTGGGCCGGCGGGTGCCCAACGTCTCCCCGGACCTCCTCGCGCGCTTCGCCCGGGACTACGGCGAGGAGATCCCCCCTTTCGAGATCCTTTGCTACGTCTACGCCGTCCTCTGGAGCCCCGCCTGGCGGAGCCGCTACGCCGCCTTCCTCCGGGAGGGCTTCCCCCGCATCCCGTTCCCCCGCGACCGCAACTCCTTCCTGGAGATGGCCGGGCTCGGCGCCCGGCTGGTCGATCTCCACCTCCTGCGCTCGGACGAGCTCGCCCGGCCGGCGGTCCGCTTCGAGGGGAGAGGCACCGGCCGCCTCGCCCGCTCCCGCCGCAAGGCCCGGGAGTACCTCGCCGCCGAGCGGCGCGTGGTCGTCAACGAGGAGGGGCAGTCCTTCCACGAGATCTCCCCCGAGGTCTGGGCCTTCCGCATCGGCGGCTACCCCGTTCTCGACCACTGGCTGGCGGACCGGGCCGGGTGCGTGCTTCGCTACGACGAGATCGAGGATTTCCGGAGGACGGCCACGGCGCTCGCGGTCACGCTCACGGTGCGGCGGCGGATCGATGAGGCTTGGGCGGCCTCCTGAAGGCCCCCGCCCGAAGACCCTCACCCCAACCCTCTCCCAGCCCCCTCCCACCCTTCCGGGAGAGGGAGCCCTTGTCTGGTTTCTGCTGTTGCAAAGGCTCCCTCTCCCGGTTGGGGGACGGGAGGCTGGGAGAGGGTTGGGGTGAGGGCCCGGGTGGCGGGAGAACGCCGGGACCGTAGGAAACCTCCGCCTCCCGGGTTTCAGGGGGAGAATGGAGATCTCATGAGATTCAAATCCCTCCTCCTGACCGCCGCCGTCCTCTTCCTCCCCCGGGCCGGCGACGCCGCGGCCCTCCCCTGGAAGCAGGCGGGGCTCTCCGAGCGCGAGGCGGCGGCCCATCTGCTCAACCGCTTCGCCTACGGCCCCCGGCCGGGCGAGGTGGACGCGGTCGTGAAGATGGGCCTCGACGCGTGGCTCGAGCGCCAGCTCGCGGGCTTGCCCGACGCGGCGCTCGAAGACCGCCTCACCGGGAGGCTCCCGGCGCTCGCCCTGTCGACCGCGGAGCTGGCCAAGGCGTACCCGCCCGTGGGCGCCGTCCTTCAAGAGGCGCGGCAGGCCGGCATCCTCACCGAGGCCCTCGACCCGGCCGACCTTCGAGGGGAGGACCGCAAGGGCAAGCGCGACGAGGTGAGGCGCTTCGCCCGCGAGCGGGGGTACCGCCCCCAGAAGGAGCTCGTGGGCCAGCTCATGGCCGCCAAGCTCGCGCGGGCCGTGGGCTCCGAGAGCCAGCTCGCCGAGGTGATGACCGACTTCTGGTTCAACCACTTCAACGTGTCGGCGACCGACAACCAGAGCCGGTTCTGGATCCTCTCCTACGAGCGCGACGCCATCCGCCCGAACGCCCTGGGAACCTTCCGGGACCTCCTGGGTGCCACGGCCAAGCACCCGGCCATGCTCTTCTATCTGGACAACGCCCAGTCCTCGGCCGCGGCGGCCTCCCCGACCACGATGGGGGAGGAGATGGGGGACAGGCCGCGGATGCGGCGCCGTCCGGAACCGGAAGGGCGGCGCCCGCTGCGTCCCCGGGGGCTCAACGAAAACTACGCCCGCGAGCTCCTGGAGCTTCACACCCTGGGAGTGGACGGCGGCTACACGCAGCAGGACGTGATCGAGGTGGCCCGCGCCTTCACCGGCTGGACCGCGATCCCGCCCCAGCGCCGCAAGGACGCGGAGCAGCGCCTCGCCCGGGTGCAGCGGGCGGGCGGCCTGGGCTTCCGCGTCAACGGGGACTTCGTCTTCCGGGCCGACCTGCACGACGCCGGGGCCAAGACCGTCCTCGGTACCCGCTTCCCCGCGGGCGGCGGCCTGGAAGAGGGGGAAGCGGTGCTCGACCTCCTCGCCCGGCATCCGAAAACGGCGGAGCACGTCGCCGCCAAGCTCGCGGCCCGCTTCGTCTCCGACCATCCCCCGAAGCCGCTCATCGACCGCCTCGCCCGGGTCTACCTGGAGACCGGCGGCGACGTCCGCCGGATGATCGCGGCGCTCGCCGGGTCGCCCGAATTCTGGAGCCGCGACGCCTTGGGGGCGAAGATCAAATCCCCCCTCGAGTTGACCGCTTCGGCCCTGCGGACGCTCGACGCCCGCCTGACCGACCCCCGGGAGACCTTGAAGTGGATCGCCCGCATGGGCCAGCCGCTCTACGCCTACCAGGCGCCCACCGGCTACCCGGACCGCGCCACGGCCTGGGTCAACACCGGATCGCTCTTGAACCGGATGAACTTCGGCCTGGAGCTCGCCGCCGGCCGGATCCGGGGCGTGGCCTTCGACCTGCCGGCCCTCTCCGGCGGGCAGGAGCCCGAGTCCCGGGACGAGGCCCTGCGCACCTACGCCGGCCTCCTCCTCCCCGGCCGCGACCTCTCCTCCACCCTGAAGCTCCTGGGCCCCGTGGCGAGCGCGCCGGACCTCGCGAAGAAGGTGGGCAAGGCCGTGCCCCGGGAGAAAGGCGAAGCCGAAGACCGGGACGAGGCCCTGATCTACGGAGACCCCGAGATGCAGGGGCGGACGCGCTCGGTGATCGTGAGCGGTCGCCTGCGCGAGGAAGAGCCCGAGGACCGCCTCTCCCCCACCCCGCTCGAACAGGTGGTGGGCGTCCTCTTGGGCTCCCCCGAGTTCCAGAGACGGTAACCGCTCTCTATAATAAATAAGGAATGTAGGACCATGTGGACCCGCAGACTGTTCCTGAAAGCCGGGGGCGTCGCCCTCGTGACCGTCGGCGTGGGAGGGGGGCCGGGGTTCCTCGCCCGGGCGGCCCTCGCGGCCCCGGGCTCCGGCTCGGCCCGCCGCCGGAAGATCCTCGTGACCGTCTTCCAGCGCGGCGCCATGGACGGCTTGGCCGCCGTGCCGTTCCTGGACGAGGCCGCCTTGAAGAGCCTCCGCCCCCGCCTCGCGATGAGCGCGGCCCGCGCCGCGGGGGAAGGCGCCCTCCTGGACCTCGGCACCGGCTTCGGCCTCCACCCGGCGCTCGCCCCGCTCCTGCCGCTCTGGAAAGAGAAGCGGCTCGCCGTCGTCCACGCCGTGGGCTCGCCGGACCCTACGCGCTCCCACTTCGACGCGCAGGACTACATGGAGAGCGGCACGCCCGGCCGGAAGGGCACCTCTTCCGGCTGGCTCAACCGGGCCGTGGGCCTGCTCGGCCACGAAGGCTCGCCCTTTCGGGCCGTGTCCCTGACCCCCGCCCTCCCCCGCGCCCTCTACGGCGACGAGCCGGCGCTCGCGGTCACCAACCTCGCGGACTTCAAAGTCAGCCTCCCCGGCGCCGAGCGCACGGCCGCCGCCGCCGGCCAGGGCTTCGAAGCCCTCTACGAGCAGACCTCGCAGGAGCTCCTCCACGACACCGGCGGCGAGACCTTCCGCGCCATCGAGATGCTGTCGCACGAACGGATCGCCCGCTCCCGCCCGGCCGCCGGGGCCGGCTACCCGTCGAGCCCGCTTGGCAACGCCCTGCGGCAGATCGCCCTCCTCGTCAAGGCGGACGTGGGCCTGGAGGTCGCCTTCGCCGAATCGGGAGGGTGGGACACCCACGTCCGGCAGGGCGCCGCCAACGGCACCTTCGCCCGCCGCGCGGCCGACCTCGCCCAGGCGATCCACGCCTTCTGGACCGACCTGGGCCCCTTCCAGGACCAGATCCTCCTCACCACCATGACCGAGTTCGGCCGCACCGTCCGCGAAAACGGCTCGGGAGGCACGGACCACGGCCACGGCTCCTGCCTCTTCGTCCTCGGCAACCAGGTCGACGGCGGCAAGGTCCACGGAACCCTCTCCGGCCTCGCCCCCGAAGCCCTCCACGAAGGAAGGGATCTGCCCGTGACGACCGACTTCCGCTCCGTCTTCTGCGAGCTCGCCGGCAAGCACCTGGGGATCGCGGACGACGCGAAGCTCTTCCCGGGCTGGACGGGGAGGCGGTTGCCGCTGCTGAGGGCGTAGGGATGCCCTCGGACCCGAAGCGTCTTCTCAGGCGATCGTCAGGAAGTCCGGGGGCGCCATCAGGCCCCGGCGGCGGAGGGGCTCAGGCCCCTCCCTCTCGCAGGATTCGCGCAGCCGGGGCATCCTCGCCGCCGAACGGACGAGAAAGACACGCTCCGGCGCAGCGGGTACCGTGGCCGTCCAGGCCGGGGGCGCCTGCCCGGCCCGCGAAGCCAGCAACTCGGCCAAGCCCGCCGCCAGAGCGGACGCGGTGGCGTCGAGGCCCTTGGGAGCCGGCACGCTCGCCCACACGAAGCCCGAGCGCTCTGCGTCCGCGATCCACTGCCGCGCGGTCAGCGTGTCGTAGGACAGGAGGGCTTTGATCAGATCAAGCAGGTTCACGGTCCAACTCCCAGAGATCCTCAAAAGCGTACCGGGCCTTCAGCTCCCGTCCGGGAACGATGTAAGACTCGATCTGATTCCAGATCTGCTCACGATCCCCGGACAATTTAGAGAGTAGCAGCCGGGCATCCGCGATGTCGACGTCGTCTCGCCACGCGCTGAGCTTCATGGCGAGCAGTTGCTGGGGCGCGACCGCCCGGACGATCAGAGAAGGACTTTCCAAGAGAATCTCGCCCGGGAGCAATCCGTGCAGGTAGCCTTTAGCGCCATCGTTCAACCAGTCTTCCGGAAGACCCAAGGACTCAGCGACCTTGAGAGCGGCGGCACGAACTACGTCCTGGCCTGCGGAGATCACCGCAAACGTGTCCACATCCCGCGTCGCCTTCCGAGCGTCATAGAGAAGAACGAGGGCGGCTCCCCCGCCCACGATGATCTCCACCGGAGGCTCCCGCGATCCCAACTCCCTCGCCAGGGCTTCCAACGCCCTCCGGATGTCGTCTCCCGAGAGGAGCTTCACCGCCTCAGAAACTCCACGAGCGCCACCGAGTTGTTTACGCGCTTCCGCCTGATCTTCATGCGTGCTTCGCCTCCCGCCTGTATGGAGGCAAGTCTGTCACTCGACGATCTGCGAAGGGAAGCCAGCCTCTCGCCTTCGGAGGTGAGTCTCTCGCCTCCGGAGGCGAACCGTCCACCTCCAGAGGCGAGCCGCTCTGAAACCTTCTTCCGGCGCCGCCGTACCTCGGTGGACAGTCGACGACCCCGGTAGTACTATCCAGGTCGTCGACAAGAAGGAGACCTCTCCCATGGAGACATCCCAAACCCACCTCGGAGACCTGCAGCTCGCGATCATGCGGGTCCTGTGGAGCCGGGGCGAGGCCACGGTGGCCGACGTCCACGAAACGCTGGAGCCCGAGCGCGGGCTCGCCTTGACCACGATCGCCACAATGCTCATGAAGATGGAAAAGAAGGGAGTGGTGAGCCACCGCGCCGAGGGCCGCCGGTTCATCTACCGGCCGCTGGTGAGCGAAGGCCAGGTGACCCGCTCGATGGTGGCGGACCTGACCTCCCAGCTCTTCCGCGGCGACGTCACCGCCCTCGTGAACCACCTGTTGAAAGAGCACGAAATCGATTCGAGCGAGTTGGCCCAGCTCCGGAGCCTGATCGAGGCCCGCGGAACGAAGGAGGAACGGTAATGCTCGCGAACCACGCGATCGCCTGGGCGATCACCTATCTGCTGCACAGCACCCTGCTCCTGAGCCTGGCCTGGCTCGCCTCGCGGCGGGTCGCCCGGCGGTCGGTCCGCGCCGAGGAGGTGGTCTGGCGGGTCGCCCTGGTGGGCGGCCTCCTGACGGCCTCCCTCCAGCTCGCCGCCGGCTTCGAGCCGCTCGCCGGCCGCCTCAGCCTCCCGGAGACCGCCGCCGTGAGCGCCTCGGTCCCGGCTCTCCCGAGCGAGCGCGCGAGCTCGGAGCGGCCGTCCTTCGTACCGGTCCCGGCCGCGCCGTCCCCGGTCGCCTTCGAGGCGGCAGCGCCCGGGAAGGCTCCCCTCTCCCTGCCGGTCCTGGCGCTCGGCGCGTGGGCCCTGGGCGCGCTGCTGTTGACGGCCCGGTGCGCCGCCTCGGTGCTGCGCCTGCGCCGCCGGATCGAGAATCGCCCGCGCGTGGTGGGTGGGAACCTCTTCGCCCAGCTTTCGCGGCTCACCGCGGAGGCCGGCTTCAAACAGCCGGTGCGCCTCACCTCCTCGTCCCGGCTGCCGGTTCCGGTCGCCCTGGGGCTGCGCCGGTCCGAGGCCGAGATCTCTGTGCCTCCGCGGGCCCTGGTCGGCCTCTCGCCCGAGGAGCAGGAAGGGCTGCTCGCCCACGAGCTGGCGCACGTGGTGCGGCGCGACTCGCTCTGGCTGGTCTTCGGACAGATCCTCGCGAGCGTCCTCTTCTTCCAGCCGCTCAACTTCGTGGCCCGGCGGCGGCTGCGGGAGATCTCGGAGATCCTGTCGGACGAGTGGGCGGTCCGCCAGACGGGCCGGCCCGTGTCGCTCGCCCGGTGCCTGGCCGAGGTCGCCGGCTGGTCGATTAGCCCCGTGCGGCTGCCGGTGCCCGGCATGGCCGACCGGCCGTCCAACCTCGGGCACCGCATCCGCCGCCTGCTGGACGACGCCCGCTCGCCCGAGCGCTCGATCCGTCCGGTCTGGCTCGGCGCCGCCCTGGTGATCCTGCTGGTGGCCGTGGCCGCCGCCGCGCCGGGCGTCTCCGCCGCCGTGAAGCAGCAGCGGCCGGAAGCGGCTGCGGCGGTGGAGGCCGACGAGGCGGAAGAAGCCGAAGAGGCCGAGGAATGGGAGATCGACGAAGAGGAGGACGCCGAGGAGGCCGAGCGCGAGGCGCGGGAGGACGCCCGGGAGGAGGCAGAGCGGTCCGCATCCGTCCAGGATCTCGACCTGGATCTGGATCTCGACGACGCTCTCGACCTGGACTTCGATTTCGACTTCGATCTGGAGTCCGAGCTCGGAGAGCTCGCCCAGCTCGAAGGGCTCCACGACCAGCTCGCGGATCTGGCGGAGAGCAGGACGCTGTCGCCCGAGGAGCGGCAGCGGCTGGAGCGCGACCTCGAAAAGATGACCGCGGAGGTGGAGAAGATCACCGAGGAGGTCGAGAGGTCTCTACGGCCGCAGATGGAGAAGATGCAGCAGGACATCGAGCGCTCCCTGCAGCCGGAGCTGGACCGCTTGAACGCGGAGATCGAGCGCTCCTTGAAGCCCCAGATGGAGCGGCTCGGCCGCGAGATCGAGGAGTCGATGGGGCCGGAGATGGAGCGCCTGGAGCGGGAGCTCAAGCAGCTCGAGAACGAGCACGGCCTCTCCGACGAAGAGATCGAGCGCATCCAGGAACAGGCCCGGCGGCTCTCCGGCGACGCCTCCCGGCAGGCGCTGGAATCGGCGGAGGTCCAAAAGGCGATCCAGGACGCCCAGCGGCAGAGCCACGAGGTGACCCGCCGGATCCTCGAGGAGCACAAGGGCGAGATGGATGCCCTGCGCCAGCAGATCGACGAGCAGGTCCGCCCCCTGCGCGAGCAGATGGAGCGGAAGATGGAAGAGACCTCCCGGCGCGATGCCCGCCGGGAGAAAGAGCGCCGGGAGCGCCGGGAGCGCCGCGATTCCGAAGACCCGTCCGGAAATTAGCCCGGCGTTCGCTGGAAATCACCGTCTAGAGGGCCTTCCTTCCGGGGGGCCCTCCGCGTTTCCACCTATCCCACATCTTTTCGTTCCAAAGCCGAGATGAATCGAGGGGGACCCGTCCCCCGAGTTGGGGGACCCGTCCCCCGAGTTGGGGGACCCGTCCCCCGAGTTGGGGGACCTCTCCCCCGAGCTGGGGGACCCCTCCCCCGAGTTGGGGGACCTCTCCCCCGAGTTGGGGGACCTCTCCCCCGAGTTGGGGGACCCCCTCCCCCACGATGGGCGGCGGCTGCCCACTGAGGGAGAGCCTTCAGGAGTCGCGGCATTCGGAGCCCCCGCCCAGCGGGGACACACCCCGGCTCCTAGCCGGCGCGCACGCTCCGGAGCATCGCGCGGAAGGCGTCGCGCGGGGGCCCCAGGGTCGTCTCGGGCCCTGTGGCCTTGAAGAACCAGGGGCCGCCCGGCCCCTCGACGACCGCTCCCAGCAGGCGCGAGTCGGGCTGCG
>DATHUD010000482.1:0-9269 GCA_035462575.1 Thermoanaerobaculia bacterium
CGGGACTCGCTCGCGCGGCTCGTCCAGGGCAAGCGGCAGGAGCAGTCGATCGCCTGGGGGGAGCTGCTGCCCGACCTGCTGCGGCTCCAGGCCGGGACGGCCCGGCCGTGGCTCGCCGCGATCTTCTGGGGCGCGGCGGTCGCCGGGCTCGTCCTCCTGATCCGCCGGAGCCCCCGCCTCGGCCTCTACACGGCGACCGTGGCGGCCGGGCATGTGGCGGGGCTCCTCGTGCTCTCGCCCATGGGGCTCGCGAATCCGGTCATCTTCGGCCGCTATGTGCTCATGGCGCTCCCTCTCGTCCTGCTCTGGGTGGCGGTG
This sequence comes from Thermoanaerobaculia bacterium, assembly GCA_035462575.1. GTDB lineage: Bacteria > Acidobacteriota > Thermoanaerobaculia > Multivoradales > UBA5704 > DATARR01. Next base: position 319 of record DATHUD010000482.1, read on the forward strand.
GCCCTCGGCCGGGTCCGGATCGTGGGGGGGCTCGTCGTGGCGGCGCTGGCGGTCGGAGGACCGTTCGCCGAGCCTGTCTACCGGTCGAGCTCGTTTGCGCACCACAACGACTTCGTCGCCTTCATCGGGCCGCGGGCCTCCGCACCGGCAGTGCCGGCGTTCTACGAGAATTTGAAGGAGGGGGATGTCGTCGAATTTCCCTGGCACACGATCTGGCAGTACAACCGGGCGTTCTACGCCTACCAGCAGGTCCACGGCCGCCGGGTGATCGTGTCCACCTCGCAAAGGCTTTTTTTTCGCCCCGGGCTTCGGATGGAGAACGTCGTGGCGCCGGACCCGGAAGCCCTCTGCGCGAGCGGAGCGCGATACGTGGTCGTCCACCTCCGGATCGGGCGCGAGGAGGACCGGGTGCTCCCCGCGGAGGGCGCCGTTCACACGGAGGACGCGTACCGCCTCCGGCGCAGCCTGCGGCGGGACGCCGAGGTCCTGGTGGGGAAGGCGCGGCGGCTCTGGGGGAGGCCCGTCTACTCCGACGGCTCGATCCGGGTCTGGGACCTGGGCGCGGTCTGCCGTCCGGGAGGCGGCACCCAGGAGGCAACTCCGGCGGCGAGGCCCAAGGCGGCTAAAACCATCCCCAGGAAGAAGCCCGGAGGACGGTAGAGGAGGTCCACGGAGACCTCCCCGGCCGGCAGCCAGGAGGCCACGAACGGGCCGTTGGCGAGGATCGTGGGCTGGGTTTTCCCGTTCACCAGCAGCCTCCAGCCGCCGTCCTGATAGACGCTCCCGGCGAGGAGCCGGGGCTCGGCGAGGAACGCCCGGGCTCGCATCCAGGCCGGCCGCAGCTCGCCGAGCGCCAGGGACGAGCCCCGCGGGTCCGCGGCGGACCAGGCCATCCCCGGAGGACGGACCGCGGCGGTCTCCGCGAAGTCCTCGATCTTTTCCGTGCAGCTCGCCCAGCCGGCGCCGCAGGGCGCGGCGGAGGCGGGGAGGAAGAGGCGGGGGAGCGCTCCCGGCCGGCGGTAGATCCAGGCGCCCGGCTGGCGGTCCACCAGCCGCAGGGGCCGTGGCAGGCGAACGCGGGGCGCGGTCATCACGAAGCGCACGCCCAGGAGCCCGTAGAGCGGATCGCCGGGGCTGGTGAAGCCGTCCGTGGGGCGGCCGGGGAAGCGGTTGATCCGGCGGATGGCCTCGACGTACGGCGCGGGCTTGATCGGGTTCGAGCTGCGCGGGTCGGCGAGGCCGTAAACCGACGGGAAGTTCGGCCGCAGCGCCGGCCCCAGCCCGGCCATGCGGTGCCAGGGGCCGAGCCGCTCTTTGAGGAAGGCGATCGAAGGCGTCCGGGGATAGAAGAGCGCGGCCGGCGCCGTGGGGTTGGCCGGACCGTGGATCACCAGCAGCTCGACGGCCACCACCAGGAAGAGAGCCGCCCGGGAGCGTCCCGCACGGGAGAGGAGGAGCGCGACGCCGGCGAGCGTCCCGAGCTGCAGGGCGAGCGTGCCGTATCGCAGGTTGGAGAGGGCCGGACCCGGATGCGCGAGATAGGCCCAGGCAATCCCCGCCGCGAGGACGAGCGCCAGGGGGACGACCCTCCGGGCATTGACCTCGCCGCGTTGCCAGCGCTCCCAGGTGCAGCCGGCCGCGTACGCCACGCAGAAATTGAACAGCAGGGCGATCCGGCTGTGGAAGCTGAGCGACTGCCGGAGCACCGGAAGGGCGTCCAGGAGCTCGGGGAGCCCCGGCGGCCGGGCCAGGATGGCGAGGCAGACGAGGGCCGTCCCCAGGGCCAGGCGCTCCTGGGGGAAGCGCCGGCCGCCGCTCAGGGGCAGGAGGGCGAGGAGGAAGGCGAGGAGGGCGGCGGTGCCGGTGAAGCCCGCGGCGTCCTCGTTGACGTTCCTCTCTCCCCAGTAGGCCCCGAAGCGGTTGTTGCCGAAGACGTTGGGCGCGGCCACGGGGAGGAGGCGGGGGACGATCCCCCGCTCGCGCGCCCCCGGGGCCGGCGCCTCGTCGGCCGGGATCTCCGCGGCGGGCCGGTCCCGCCGCGCTTCGAGGAGGGAGGCGCGCACGCTCTGCGGCAGGTACAAGGCCGCGGGGAGCACCACCGGCGCGGCCAGGGCGCATCCCACCGCTCCGGCCACGGCCCAGGAGCCCGCGAGGGCGAGCCGCCGTCCGGCCGGGCGGGACCGGAGGAGGGAGAGCCCCCAGACCCCGGCGAGCGCCAGCACGTGGAGCCCGGTCTCGGGGTGCCCCACGAGAAGGAGCGACGCCACGGCGAGGGTCAAGAGGAGCCGGTCCTGCCGCGCCCCGCGCTGGTCGGTCATCACCAGGGCGTAGAGCAGCACGGGGAGGAACGTGGCCGAGCCGGCGAGCGGCCATCCCAGGAAGAGCTGGAGGAAGCCCGAGAGCCCGAACGCCAGGCTCGACCCGAGGGAGACCGCCTCGGAGAGCCCCTGGCGGCGGAAGAACAGGTAGGAGAAGACGAGGGGGAGGAGCATCCGCAAGGCCGCCACCACCCCCACGGCCAACGCCGCGGGGAAGGGGAGCGCGAGCCACACCAGCGGCTGGAAGGCCTGGGACTGCGGGTTCGCGAGGAGCGGCTCCCCCGCGCCCGCGAGTTGGTTCCACAGCGGCCACTCCCCGGCGAGGTACGCCTCCCGCACCCGGATCATCCAGGGCGTGATCTGGAGCACCAGGTCCCCCTGGAGGAGGTTTCCCGGCGGTGGACCTTCGATGAGCCCGGAAAACGGCGGCACCCGCGTGAGATACCCGAGCGGCAGCATCACCCGCCCGCCGAAGAGCGCGGCGCCAAAAAGAGGGGCCATCACCAGCCCCCAGACGAGCCAGCACCGCAGGGGGACCGGATCGAACCACCGCCGGAGCGCGAGAGCGAGCAGCGCGGCGAGGAGGACCACCCAGAGGCCGGGGAGGATCGTCATGGAAGAGCCGTACGATACTGTACGTCCTCCCCTGCGGTCGACGGGTCCGGTTTTGGTAGAGTCTCCCCGCTCTCAAAATCTTGGAGAACCTTCATGCGCAAGCTCTTCCTCACCCTCGCCCTCCTTCCGCTCGCGGTCCCGGCCGTGGCGGCGGAGCCCCATCCGTTCACGGTTCGAGACCTCCTGGCCATGGATCGGATCACCGAGCCCCAGCCTTCCCCTCAGGGGGACCGGGTCGCCTTCGTGGTCCGCACGACGGACTTCGAGGCCAACCGGGGGCGCACCGACCTCTGGATGGTGAAGATCGACGGCAGCGGCCTCTCCCGCCTGACGGCCGACCCGGCCGGGGATAACAACCCGCGCTGGGCGCCGGACGGCCAGAGCCTCTATTTCCTCTCCACCCGCTCCGGCTCCTCCCAGGTCTGGCGCCTGCCCGCCGCGGGAGGGGATGCGGTCCAGGTGACGAACCTGCCGCTCGACGTGGCGAACCTCACCGTGTCGCCCGACGGCAAGCTCCTCGCCTTCAGCCTGGAGGTGTTCCCCGACTGCCCCGCGATCGCCTGCACCAAGGAGCGGCTGGATGCCAAGGCCAGGCAGAAGGCGAGCGGCCAGCTCTTCTCGGGAGACGTCGGCTTCTACCGCCACTGGGACACCTGGTCCGAGGGGCGGAGGAACCACCTGTTCGTGATGCCGGTCGCGGGCGGCGAGCCCGTGAGCTTGACCCGCGGCCTGGACGCCGACGCGCCCTCGCGCCCGTTCGGCGGCCCCGAGGAATTCACCTTCTCGCCCGACAGCCGCTCCGTGGTCTTCGCCGCCCGCGACGTGGGCCGCGAGGAGCCCTGGTCCACCGACTTCGACCTCTACCTCGTTCCGGTGGACGGCTCGAAGCCGCCGCAGAATCTGACCGACGCCAACCCGGCCTGGGACACCCAGCCCGTCTTCTCGCCGGACGGCAAGACCCTGGCCTACCTCGCCATGGCCCGCCCGGGCTTCGAGGCGGACCGCTTCCGGATCCTCCTCCGCGACATGGCGACCGGCCGTGAGCGGGAGCTCGCCCAGGATTGGGACCGCTCGTCGAACGGCGTCGTCTTCTCGGCCGACGGCCGGACCCTCTACACCACGGCGACCGACACCGGCGAGACGCCGCTCTTCGCGATCGACGCCGCGACCGGCAAGGTGGCGAAGCTGGTCTCGGGCGGCCATGTCCGTGAGCACAAGCTGGCCGGCAAGGTCCTCGTCTTCGGCCGCGACGACCTGAAATCCCCTGTCGAGATCTACACGGCGCAGCCAGATGGCTCGGGCCTCCGGCAGATCACCCGCATCAACCGGGAGAAGCTCGCGGCGGCGCTCCAGGGCGAGTCCGAGCAGTTCTCGTTCGAGGGGGCGGACGGGGCCACGGTCTACGCCTGGCTGACGAAGCCCGCCGGCTTCCAGGCGGGGAAGAAGTACCCGCTGGCCTTTCTCATCCACGGCGGCCCCCAGGGTTCCTTCAGCAACGAGTTCCACTACCGCTGGAACCCCCAGACCTACGCCGGGGCCGGCTACGCGGTGGTCCGGATCGACTTCCACGGCTCGACCGGCTACGGGCAGGCCTTCACCGACGCCATCCGCCAGGACTGGGGCGGCAAGCCCCTGGCCGACCTGCAGAAGGGGCTCGCCGCCACGCTCGCGAAGTACCCCTGGATCGACGGCGACCGCACCTGCGCGCTGGGCGCCTCCTACGGCGGCTACATGATCAACTGGATCGCCGGGAACTGGCCCGACGGCTTCAAGTGCCTCGTCAATCACGACGGCATCTTCGACCAGCGGATGATGTACTACGGCACCGAGGAGCTCTGGTTCCCCGAGTGGGAGCAGGGCGGGCCCTACTGGCAGAAGGCGGAGACCTACGAGAAGCACAACCCGGCGCTCTTCGTCGACCGCTGGAAGACGCCCATGCTGGTCGTCCACGGCGGCCTCGACTACCGGGTGCCCGACAACCAGGGGATCGCCACCTTCAACGCCCTGAAGCGGCGCAATATCCCGAGCGAATTCCTCTACTTCCCCGACGAGAACCACTGGGTGCTGAAGCCCGCCAACAGCATCCTCTGGCACGACACCGTGCTCGCCTGGCTCGACCGCTGGTTGAAGCCCGGCGCCTCTGCCGCGGAGTAGCACTACGAGGCCGCCAGGAAGCCTTCCCTGGCGGCCCTTTCCGATGTCTTCCGAAAGAACAAAATTGAAGGATCAAAACTTTAGCTTTTGAAGGCTCCGTGATCTATTCTTCGCGTTTGAGCCCTGTTGGGTCAAATCCTGCGGAAAGCGGGCGGGATGACCGGGAAGAGGTATAACTACAGAGAAGAAAAGGGGTTGCGCTCTTCAGAGGAGCGGACCGGCCCCGACCCTCGAAAAGTTCCTGAAAATTTCTTGGGCAAAGTTGTCTCGAAATCCGCGTCTCCGGCAACGAAGATATTAGAAGCGACGGGATGGCCGGGTTGTTCAGCAGTTGATGCACGGCCGACCCTTCTCTGAAATGGACCCACGAGGAGGACGTATCATGCAGCTCACCACCCTGCCGATGCCCGGAGCCCTTCGTCTGCGAGCGCTTCATTCGCTGATCGATGGCGATGGCTCGTGCAGCCTCATCTACGACCTGGAGAGGGCCGCGGTGGTGGAGGTTCCGGAGGAGCTGCAGTTCCACGTCGCGCCCGCTCTGGAGACGGGCGACCTGGACGAGGACCTGGTCGGCTGGCTCGCCGGAGAAGACCTCCTCACCTCCGAGGGCTGGAACGGCTGGCGGGAAGAGCCCGAAGCGGTGGGAACCCTGGAGGCCGCGGCCTGGTGGACCGTGGGCGCGATCTACCGGGTGGACGATACGATCCACGCGCGCATCGGCCAGCCCGACGAGGCGACCGTGCTGCCGGCCCTGGAGCACGTCTTCAAGCATTGCGTGGGAGGGCGGGTCAAGCTCCACCTCGACTGGGGCGGCGCCTTCCCGGGCCGGGGCCTGCTCGAGAGGATCGTGGTCGAGAGCCGGCGGCTGGCCGGTCTCGCCTTCCTGGAGGTCTCCTCCGAGCTGTCTCTGGACGCTTCCGAGGTCACGCCCGCCATCGCCTCATTCCTGGCCGGCCTGCCGGTCCACGTGCGGCTGCGCTGCGGCAGCTTCCCCGGCTCGGACGAGCTCATCCGCCTGGGCGGCCGGGTGGAGGTCTGGCGCGCCGAGCCCGCCATCCGTCTCCTGGTGGACCGCATGGCCGACCGGCTGACCGTGGGCTGCGTGCTCGACGGCGCCCGCCTCCTCGACCTCTGGGAATGGGCGAAGCGGACGGGCGTCAAGCACCTGGACGCCGTCCGCCTGGAGGACGCGGTCTTCACCGGCAAGCCGCAGCCCACCCGGGTGCGCGAGTACAGGAACGACCTCCTGGCGGTCTGCGACGAGATGGCCGGACAGCTCGAGGCCCAGAGCTTTCCGGTAGACTACAAGCCGCTCTCCCGCATCGTCGGGCGGCTGCGGCGCAGCGAGCCGCTCGATCACTTTCCCGGCGATGTCTGGAACGCCGGCCCGCTGGCCGACCTCTCCGGGCTGGACTCTCTCGGCTCCAATCTGATGCCCAACTTCTGGATGGACTTCCAGGAGGAGACGGAGCCGGCGGCCTTCCAGGAAGAGTCCGAGCCGTCCTGCCGGGGATGCTGGGCCCGGCACATCTGCAACCAGAGCTCGTTCGTCGCCTCCGGATTCGAGGGCGGCGATCCGCAGGAGCCTTCGGAGGAGCGTTGCGCCCTCTGGAAGACCGAGGTCGAGGTGGCCCTCCGGTTCTACCACCGGCTGGCCCACACGGACCCGATCCAGGTGCTACGCTTCTTCGAGGAATCGTCCCGTGAGCCGGTCAGCGCTCCGATCGGCCGCCGCGAAGACCTCGGGTACCTGAAGGTGCCCTTCTGAGGATCCGCGCGATGGCTCCCGCACGCAAGGAATAACTCTCCCCTCGGGCAGAGGCGTCTCCTCCCAGGAGGCGCCTCCGCCCTCTTTTTTTCTCCCCCGCCTTCTTCCAGACACTAGAATCCTTCCTGAGAGGGAGGGTGAGCCATGAACGTTCTCGTGACCGGAGCCACGGGGTACATCGGCGGCCGGCTGGTGCCGCGGCTGCTGGAGCGCGGCCACCGGGTGCGGGTCCTCGTGCGCGACCCGGCGCGGATCGACGGCCGCTCCTGGGCGGGCCGGGTGGAGATCGCGGTGGGGGACCTGCTCGATCCCGCGAGCCTCGGGCCGGCCCTGGCCGGCGTCGACGCCGCCTACTACCTCGTCCACTCCATGGTGGGAGGCTCCGACTTCGAGGAGCGGGACCGGCAGGCGGCCGGCAACTTCGTGGCGGCGGGCTCCGGGCTCGCCCACATCGTTTACCTGGGAGGGCTGCAACCCGCGGGCGACCGGATCTCGGGCCATCTGCAGAGCCGCGCCGAAGTGGGGGAGATCCTCCGCGGCGGGCTCCCGGCCACCGAGCTGCGCGCCGGGCCGATCATCGGCTCGGGCTCCGCCTCGTTCGAGATGGTGCGCTACCTGACCGAGCGGCTGCCCGCCATGATCGCCCCCCGCTGGGTGATGAACGAGGTGCAGCCGATCGCCGTGCGCGACATCCTCTCCTACCTTCTGCTCGCCCTGGAGCGCGCCCCCGCGGGTGTGGTGGAGGTGGGGAGCGACCGCCTGACCTTCCGGGAGATGATGCAGGTCTACGCCTCGGTCCGCGGCCTGCGGCGCCTCATCGTGCCCATTCCCGTGCTCACCCCGCATCTGGCCGGCCTGTGGGTGGGGCTCGTGACCCCCATCCCCAATCATCTGGCCGTCCCCCTGATCGAGGGGGTGATCCGGCCCGTGGTGGCCGACACCTCCCGCGCCCGCGAGCTGTTCCCCGAGATCGAGCCGGTCTCCTATCGCCGAGCGGTGGAGCTCGCCCTGGAGAAGATCCGCGACGGGCGGGTCGAGACCCGCTGGAGCGGCGCTCTCGGCGGGGGGCTCACCTACCAGCTCACCGACCGGGAAGGGCTGATCCGGGAGGTGCGGACGCTCCACGTTTCCCTGCCGCCGGAGCGGGTGTTCCGCGTCTTCAGCGGCCTGGGCGGGGACCGCGGCTGGCTCGTCTGGGGGTGGGCCTGGCGTCTGCGCGGCCTGCTCGACCGGCTGGTGGGAGGCCCGGGCCTGCGCCGGGGACGGCGCGATCCCCGGGAGATCTTCCCCGGAGAGGCCCTCGACTTCTGGCGGGTCGAAGAGGTCCAGCCCCCACACCTGCTCCGGCTCCGGGCCGAGATGAAGGTCCCCGGCAGGGCCTGGCTCGAATGGGAGGCTCAGCCTGAGGGCGAGGGCACCCGGCTCGTGCAGACGGCCCTCTTCGCGCCCGTGGGGCTCGCCGGCACCCTCTACTGGTACCTGCTCTACCCGCTCCACAAGCGGATCTTCAGCGACCTGATCCGCGCCGTGGGCCGGGAGGCGGAGGCCGGCTAGCGCGTGGGCTCGCGGTGCCGGTCGACCCAATAGGCCCAGGCGACCAGCAGCAACTGGATCATCGAGGCCCAGGCGATGATCCTCTCGTCGTCGGGCGGCGGTCCGGCGAAGCTCGAGAGCCAGAGGACGAGGAGGACGGCCAGGAGCCCCCAGAGGCCGAGCCGCCCCACGCCGTCGCGCGCCCGGGTCGCCCGCAGGTAGAGGGCGATCCCCAGCCCATAGATCGCGAGCTCCAGGGCGATCGCGGGCACGGGATGATCCCAGAGCCCGAGGCCGACGTAGCGCCCCATGCCGGGGACGAGCGGCAGGTCGGGCCGGTGGGTGAGGAAGTCCAGCACCCAGTGGCTCAGCACCCCGGCGCCGAGGAGGAGCCCCGTCCGGAAGCTCCGTGGCACGCTCCGCCGGCGCACGAGCCCGTAGACGATCGCGAAGGCGAACGCCCAGCAGACAGCGGCGAACAGGCTGTGGCTGATCGGGTAATCGTAGAAGTCGAGCGCGTTCAGCCGCGTGTAGCCGGGGGTGACCCGCACGTGCTCCCAGCC
>DATHUD010000483.1:0-23244 GCA_035462575.1 Thermoanaerobaculia bacterium
GAATTTCCTGTTCTCTCGGAACGACCCCGAGCCGCGCCTCCTCCCGATCGCCTGGGAGCGGGTCGAAGGCCGCCTGGCGACCACGGGCGTGGGCCCCGGAGCCGGGGACCTCCGGCCGGGGGACGTCATCGCCGCCTTGGACGGCCGGCCTTCGGCGGAGGTCCTGGCAGAGGCCGTGGCCCGGACCTCCGGGGCCACGCCCGAATCCCGAACCTGGCTGGCGTTGGATCTCCTGTCCGCGGGACCGCCGGGCTCCTCGGTGACGCTCCGGATCGAGCGGCCCGGCGCGTCTCCCTTCGAGATTGCTCTCCCGAGGAGCGCCGCGTACGGCGAAGTCCCCGGCACCCCGCTCGCCCCTGTGGCCGAGCCCCGGCCGGGCATCATCTATGTGGATCTCGGAAGGATCACCGAGGAGGAATTCAACTCCCTCCTGCCGCGCCTTGCCGCCGCGAAAGGAGTCGTCTTCGACCTCCGGCGCGGCGCCAACGTCTCGAACGTCCTCCTCTCGCATCTCACCGACCGGACGGCCATGAGCTCGAGCTGGCAGGTGCCGGTCGTGATGAGGCCGGACCATCGGGACGTCCAGTGGCTCACCACCTTCTGGAACATCGCGCCCCGCGTCCCCCGCCTGCGCAACGTGGCCTTCCTCGCGGACGCCCGCTGCACCGGCTACTGCGAGACCCTCCTCGCCATGATCGAGCACCACCGCTGGGCCGCGATCGTGGGAGAGAGGTCCGGCGCCAGCAACGGCTCCGTCAACCGCGCCACCCTCCCCGGAGGCTGGAGCGCCGCCTGGACCGCCCAGCGCGTCCTGAAGCACGACGGCTCCCCCTTCCACGGCGTCGGGGTGGCGCCGACGGTCCCGGCGGCGCGGACGCTCCGGGGGATCGCGGAGGGGCGGGATGAGGGGGTGGAGCGGGCGGTGGGGGTGGTTTTCCGCTGACGAGCGCTCGAAGGGTTGATGAGTCGTACCGTTATACGGTACAGTTCACCTTGCGATCTGGAGGTCTGATGACGAAGCGTAGCGCTGTTCGAGAGATGACGGTCAACGAGTTCCGAAGCAACTTGAAAGCCTCAGTGGATGAAGTCATCCAGGATCATGCTCCGTTACGGGTGACCCGGCGGGCGGGGGAGGACTTCGTCGTGATCAGCGCTCAGGATTGGGAGAGCGAGCAGGAGACTCTGTACGTTCTCCAGAACCAGTCGCTGATGCGGCAGATTGCTGCATCCCTGCGCACTCACCAGAAGGGCACAGGCTATACGCCCAGCCCGGAAGAGCTGGATGCGCTCGATCACGTTTGAAGGCGATACCTGGGAGCAGTACGAAAACCTGCGATCGCGTGATCCCGCGCTCCACAAGGTGCTGTGCCGACAGCTCAAGGAGATGCAGCGTAACGATCCCTCGACAGGGACCGGAAAACCGGAGCCCTTGAAGCACAGCTTGAGTGGGCTCTGGTCTCGCCGCCTTTCGCTCCGCGATCGTCTCGTCTACAGCTTCGATGACGAGCACATCTATATCCTGGCGATCGGTGGCCATTACGACCGGTGATTCATCGGCTTTTCACCCCAACGCCCGGTCCGCCCGCCCCTCCATCCGGATCACCGTCTGCTGCATCACGGCGCAGAGCGTCTCGGCGCCGTCCGCGACGGCAAAGACATCCACCTGACAGACGGTAAGCGTGCGCCCCGGGCGGACGACCCGGGCGCGGGCGATGGCGAGGTCTCCCCGGCCGGGGGCTACGAGGTTCAGCTTGTACTCCACAGTCAGCACCGAGTCGTTCGCGCCCATCAGGGTATAGGCGGCGTAGCCGCCCGCGCTGTCGGCGATCGATCCCAGGGCTCCGGCGTGGAAGTAGCCGTGCTGTTGGGAAAGGTCTTCGCGGTACGGAAGGCGGATCTCGCAGTGGCCCGGCTCGACGCGGGTGAGCTCGGCGCCCAGGGAGCGCATGAAACCCTGGCGCTCGAAGCTCGCGCAGACGCGGGCGGCGTAGTCGTGGTCGCGGGGCTCGAAGGCGGGCGTCATGGCGTCCTCTTTATATATAGCGGGAACGTTCCGGGGAACCAAGGGATGCGGTGCTCCCCGTTCCCGATCCAGCGCTCCTCGCTCTCGATCCAGGGCTCCGGGTGCGCCTGGAGAACGGCAAAGAGCCCGAGGTGAAGGGAGGGCTTGCCCGCCCCTTTGGGCTCTACCAGGGCACGTAGACAAGCCCCCCGGGTGCTGGCTCCAGGCGGCAGCGCCTATACACGCTCGTCTATCTGCCAACCTGCAAGCCTCTGGCGACGTTCCGCACGGCGGGCCACTGCAAGACCCACGCTTCCGAGCTGGCGCGCCTGGGCATTGGGGGGAGGGAGTGAACCCGCCGAAGATCCTGTCCCGGTTCTCCACCGATTCCAGCGGGAAGACGTGTAGGAACCGGGGCCGATTAGGAATCGGTCCCAGTTACGCCCCGATCTCGCCCCTAGATGTAATGGCGTGGTAAACTCTGCCGCACTATGGCCTGTACGGACATTGGAGAACATATTAGAAATGGAGAAGCCCCGCCTGCCAGCGGGGCTCCGTAAAGCTTCTAGCTTGCCCACCGTCGGGGGTGACGATGACCCTACCAAGAATGGGCTCATTCTGCCATTCCGGCCTCCCCCAAGTCAAGGCCTTTCCGCAGGATTGGTGGGTGGCGTGCGCCCTGCGGGAAGGAGAAGGAAAGGAACGGGATGGTCTTTGTCGACGCTGCACTGGTGAAGGAGCAGGGAGTTAGCTTTGCTGTCGTATCAGTACGGAAGCACGTTGTTTATAACGATGGGAAGGCACAAGAGGTGATGCACCGGCTTGGGAGGGCCTTCAACGTCCCTGTCGTTCTGATGGGGCAAGACCACGGTGGAAGTGCTACTTACTACGGACGGAGGGACATCGTCAGATTCTTGGCGAGCCTGCCGTCCCATCGCACGCTTCCGTGGAAGAGATGGTCGCTGAGTTAGGCTGATGCTCCCCGGGGGGAGGCTCCGTTCTCCCCCCGTTTTCGCTAGGCCGCTAGCAGATCCCCCACCGTCCACGGCTTCCGGGCGATCCCCGCCGCCATCGCCGGAGTCATCTGGATTCCCGGTGCATCCAGGTGAAGTTGTAGGCCGCGAAATGCAGGGCCAGAGTCGCCTGGAGATTCTCCCGCTTCCGGCTAAAGGCGTTCGTGAGCTGGGTGAACCGCCGCATCTGCATGCGGATGTGTAGGTAGTTGGACACGACCCCATCCAGTGCTCCTCGCTCTCGATGCGGAGCTCCCCGCTCTCGATGCGGGGCTCCCCGCTCTCGATGCGGAGCTCCTCGTTCTCGATGCGGAGCTTCCCGTTCTCGATGCGGAGCTCCCCGCTCTCGATGCGGAGCTCCCCGTTCTCGATGCGGAGCTTCCCGCTCTCGATGCGGGGCTTCCCGCTCTCGATGCGGAGCTCCCCGCTCTCGATCTCGGGGATGCCGCGCTCGTTGCGCGGGTCCTCCGCATCGTTCACGGGGAGCTCGGGAGGATTGCGCGGAACCCCCGCATCCTTCGCGGGCACCCCCACAACGAGCGCGGCGTCCGATCCGTATACATCGAGAAGTCTCGCAGCACTGACCGGAAAGGAGCGATGCCCTGAGGTCCATGGATCTCCGTCCTTTCGTCCTCGTCCCGTTCCTGTTCGCGGGGGCCGCCGTGGCCCAGGAGGCTCCCGCGGGGCCGGCGCCCGGGTGGGATCTGAAGACGGGCTTTTCGTATCTCGCCACGAGCGGCAACTCGGAGACCCGGTCGTCCGGCTTCGACGCCGCGTTCAACCGCGCCTGGAAGAAGTGGTCGCTCGAGGGGACCGCGAACGCGGCCTCCGCCAGCAAGCGCAACCGCAAGACGGCCGAGAGCTACAACGGGCAGGTGCGGGCCAAGCGCCGGTTGGGGAGGATGCTGAAGAGGGCCCTTCAGCTCACCGCGGGCCTGCGCGGGGAGCGCAACCGGTTCGCGGGCGTCGACGTCCGGACGGGTGTCGACGTGAGCCTCCTCTGGCCTGTCGTCGAGAACCCCGCGTGGAAGCTCCGCGTCCTTTCCGGCCTCTCCTTCACCCGCGAGGACCCGCGGGGGGACCGCCCGGTGCGGGATTCCTTCGGCGGCCTCTTCCAGGTGGCCGGGGACGGCCGGCTGTCGGAGACGGCGACCTGGGAGGGGCAGGTGACCTTCTTCCCCGACTTCGCCGACTTCGAGGACTACCGGGTCAACGGCCGGCTGGGCGTGCAGGCGGCGCTCAACCGGCACCTCGGGGTCCGCGTGGGCTACGACTGGAAATACGACCACGAGCCGGTCGTGGGCTTCGACACCACGGACGCGACGACGAACGTTTCGCTCATCCTGCAGCTCGGCCGCCGGGCCGCGAGTTAGAAAGGACATAAAGGACCCAAAGGACAAACCAACGTCCTTTTCGTCCTTTGGGTCCTTTTCGTCCTTGTCCTTTGATTGCCGGCGCTGAACCTTCCTCCAGCCTCCCGGGACTCACCGTTTGGCCGAGTTTTTGCAGCCTCTTCAACACAGGATCTGTGTCAGCGCCGCCCTTCAGGCGGCAAGGAGGAAGAGAGATGAGAAAGGCGAGTGTCCCGGTGCTGCTCCTGTCTTTTGTACTGCTCGCGGTGGCCTCCATCCCGGCCGAGGCCCAGGGCCCGAGAACGGTCTCCACCCGTCTGCGCGGCTTCGACGAGGTCCCGGCGGTCGCGACCCGGGCCGGGGGCCGGTTCAGCGCCACCATCGACGAGGACGAGAACGAGATCGAATACACGCTCCGGTATCGGCTCCTCGAAGGCGCCGTGACCCAGGCCCACATCCACCTCGGCCAGGATGATGTCAACGGCGGCATCATGGTCTTCCTGTGCTCCAACCTGGGCAACGGCCCCGCCGGCACCCAGGCTTGCCCGGCGGGCAACAGCGCCACGGAGGCGGTCGTCACCGGAACCATTACGGCGAGCGACGTCATCGCCGTTGCCGCCCAGGGCGTGGCCGCGGGAGAGTTCTTCACCCTCGAGCGGGCCATTCGCGCGGGCATCGCCTACGTGAACGTCCACTCGACCCTCTTCCCGGGGGGCGAGATCCGCGGCCAGCTCGATCTGCGGGGCGGCGGCCAGCAGGACCTCCAGGAGGATCTCCTGGAGGAGTAGAGCCTACCGGATCACCCCGTGCTCCTGGGGCGTGTAGGCCGGGTCGGCAAACACGCTCCAGGGGTCGGGGTTGCCGAGCCTTTTTTTCAAAATCTCGGAAAGAATATCCCGGGCGTCGATCGTCAGCGCAAGATCCTGCCCTTCATAAAGCTGTTCGGGCGAGAGGCCGGGCCAGCGGGTGAGGACTCGCCCGCCGGCCACGGAGCCGCCCAGGACGAGCATCACCCCGGCGTGGCCATGGTCCGCGCCGCGGCTCCCGTTCTCCCAGGCGTTCCTCCCGAATTCCGTCTGCACGACGACGATGACGTTCGTGGGGCCGTTGGCGAAGAGGTCGGCGTGGAATGCGGTGAGCCCGTCGGCGAGGCTTTTCATGAGGAGCGCCATGGCGCCGTCAAAAGGGCCCTGGTCGGAGTGCGAGTCCCACCCGCCGCATTCGATCGTCGCAACCTCGATTCCCACACCAGCCTTGACGAGGGCTGCCGTGGATTGGAGGGCGCGGCCGAGCTCGTCGCCGGGGTAGACGGCGCCGCCGGCCGGCCGGTAGGAGGTGTAGCGGATCTTTTCGAGGAGGTCCACGGTGAGCAGGGTGCTGCCGGCCGTGGTCCGCAGGGGGTTGGGCGCGGCGGCGTACATGGCGGAGAGGGCCCGGCGCCGCGCCGCCACAGTGCCGGGGTCCCCGGCGAATCCGGAGGCCGCCAGGTCCCGCACGGGAACGGTGGCCGGAGCCCCCACGAGGCTCCGGGGGAGGCCGACGCCGTTCGCGACCGCCCGCAGCACGGCGTCCACCCGCGCCGGAGGGACCGCCTGCAGGTGCTCGGCGATCCAGCCGTTCACCCGGGAGGAGGGGGGCGCGGGCTGCCCCACCTCGGTCAGGAACATGGCGCTGAAGTGGGAGCGGGTGCGCAGCGGCAGGCCCGTGGCGTGGACGACGAGGAGCTTTCCGTCCCGGTAGAGCTCTGCGAGCGGACGCAGGCTCGGCGGGAAGCCGAAGAAGCCGTCCAGGTCCAGGGCCCGGTTCGGGGAAGAGCTGTCCGGCCGCGGCACGGCGAGGGTGGGGCGCAGGGCATAGTAGCCGTCGTCGCCGAACGGGGCGCAGAGGGTGAGCCCGTCGGCGCCGCCGCGGAGCGAAATCGATACGAGGACGTCCCGCGCCGCGCTTCCCGCTGGGCTTCCCGCTGGGCTTCCGAAATCGTCGGCCAGGGCCACGCGCGGCAGCCACGCCGGCAGGGAAGCGGCGGCCAGGGCGGAGGCTCCGAGGCCCAGGAAACGGCGGCGGGAGATCAGGTCGTACTCCGGGCATCCCTGGCTGCGGCTCGGTTTGCTCAAGGCGCGGTCTCCTCCTCAGGAATCTCCATATCAATAATCCTGAAACTCGGGCGAGGCCAGGGCGAGCCCCACGGCTTCGCGGATGCGCGCGGGGGTGCGGGGGCCGGAGCGCAGGAACGTCCGGATCGCCTCCCGGGTGGGCTCGGAGAGCGTGCCGTTCGCCACCTTCCGGTCGATCTGCCGGACGAGGGCCGAGGGCGAGAGCCCGGGGGAGAGGTCCGAAAGGTCGATCCGGACTCCCGAGGCCGCCTCGCCCACCACCCGGGCCGCGAAGCTCCAGCGCGGCAGGAGGAGCCCCGACCAATAGGCCCGCGTGTCCGGATACCCGTTCGGGGGGGACCAGGTGAACGGCAGGTGCCCCATGGCCTGGAGCTCTTTCAAGAGAGCGTACGGGTCCGTAATCTCGGCCCCGAGCGCCCGCAGCGCGGAGACGGCAAGGTGAAACGGTCGCTTGAGCTTCGGGGTGGCGCTCTCCATCCACGCGGGCGTGAAGATCGTCCGCAGCATGCGGCGGATGTTCCCCCCGGTCCGCAGGTAGACGGCGGCGACCTGGTCCACAGAGCCGTGAGGCGGCTCGTAGCCCCAGAACCAGCGCAGGAGCTTCCTCGAAAGGGTCCGGGCCGTGTTGGGATGGGCGGCGAGGAGGGCGAGCACGGCCTCGCCGTCTTCCACCCCCCCGCCCGCGGGGATCACGCGGCCGAGCACTACCTTTTGACCGGTGTCGTGGGATGCCGCGTCGAAGCGGAACGTCCCCCGCGCATCTCCTTCCTGGACCCAGGTCCAGCCGGTGAAGCAGCGGGCCACCTCCCGCACGTCCTCCTGGGTGTAGCCGTTGTCCGCCCCCAGGGTGTGGAGCTCCATGAGCTCGCGGGCGTAGTTCTCGTTGGGGTGGTCTTTGTGATTGGTGTCGTTGGTCAGGTAGAAGACCATGGCCGGGCTCTTGGCGCTCGCCCGGAGGAGGTCCGGGAACCGGCCCATGGCGTGGCGGCGGATCACTTCGCGGTCGTCCACCGGCTTCAGATACCAGCCGTATTCGCCGAGGATGTCGATGTTGAAATGGTCGGTCCAGAAGGCGGCCAGGCTCTCGAAGAGCTGGCGGGGGCTTAGCGTCGCCCGCAGCAGGGTCGCGATCATCAGCTCGTAGATCGGGACCTGGAACCGGTCGCTGTAGCCCGCATGGATCGCGGCGGCCGGCATCGCGACCGAGGGAAGGGTCCGGGCGATCTCCTGCTCCAGGAGGCTGGCGTCCAGGGTCTCGGGGGCCAGTTGCTCCTGGAGATAGCCCTGGTAGCCGAGCGCTCCGGCCCGCGCCACGTCGGCCTGGGTCGCGCCCAGGGTGATCCGTTGGACCAGCCTCCGTTCGAGGAGGCCGGCCTTCGAAGAGCCCGGCGCGAGGCGCTGAGCGAGCGTCATGGGGATTTCCTTTCGTCCATCCGGCCGAAAAACGCGGGGAAGTATTGCAGATTTCGTTCCAGAGGAGGGAGGGGCTCCCTCGCCTTCGGGCGAAGGCGAGGGAGTTGGAGAAGGAGTCTCAGGCGTCGAGCGTCGGCCCGGCCGCCCGCCGCCGGCTCTTGATCGAGCTCCAGATCATCCAGAGGCCGATCGCCATCAGGGCCACGGGCCAGTTGTCGAAGAGCCATTCGAGGTCGATCACGAAATATTGATCGAGCAGGGCCACGAGGCCGATCAGGGTGAGGATGACGCCCGCGGCGATCCCCCCTTGAGCCGCCCGGGGGTGCTTCGGCAGATCGACCAGGCCGAGGTCCTGGGCGTAGCCGTAATTGATGAGCGTCGCCTGGCGATAGGCGTCCAGGACGTTAAAGATCCAGAAGAAGGCCACGGCCACTCCAAAGGCCTCCTCCCGGTTCGCGAGCGCGAGGCAGCTCATCACGATCAGGAAGAAGGTCAGCCCGCGCATGTAGAGGCCGTTGTAGATGTTTCCCACCCCGGGGAAGAGGGAGAGGAAGGCGGCGATCCAGGGGTTCTTCTGCCCCACGGCCGGGACCGGCCTCGGGCTCGCGGCCGGCAGGGGGGCGGGGTTGGAGACGACGGGCTCCGGCTGCGGGGCCCAGCTCTCGGCGGGGTTCATGGCGTTCTCCTTTCAAGCCCGGGAGCCTCGCTCTCCGGGTCGGACGACTCGTCTTCCTGGAACGGGAGCAGCTCGCGGGCCGTCCCGGTGATCTCGGAGCTAACGCTCGCGACGGAGCGGCGGGCTCTCTCGTATCTTTCGCGGGCGGTGCCGCGGAGCGCCTCGATCTTTTCGAGACCTTGAGTCTCCGTGAGCTCGACGACCCGCTCGACCTTGCGGACGAGGGAGACCCCGAGATCGCCGAAGGCCGCGGTCAGCAGCACCGCGAGCACATAGCTCGCGGCCACGGCGTAGCGGGGGCTGCGGATCCAGGCCGGGAGCCCCTGGCGCCGGGGCTCCGGGCGGGCGATCCCGCGCAGGCGCTGGTGGAGGCCGGCGGGGAGGGGCGCCTGGGGAAGAGGGAAGCGCAGGACCGGGGCCACTTCCCGGGGAGCGGCGATCGCGGAGAGGCTCCGGCCCAGAGATCCGGGGAGCGGCAGGCGGAGGCTGGCCGCCCGCTCCAGCGCCTCGGCGTAGGCCCGGCACTCCGCGCAGCGCTCCCGGTGGGGGTGGCGCGAGCCCGGCTCGAAGGAGGCCCGGAAGCGGCGGCAGGCCCAGCTCAGCATGACCCCGCCTCCAGCGCCGGGACGGGCGCGACTCCGGGAACGGGGAAGGCTCCCAGGCGCGTGGTCACGCGGCGGGCGAGCTCCAGCCGGGCGCGGTGGAGACGGGACTTGACCGTGCCCACGGGCACCTCCAGATAGGCCGACGCCTCCTCCTGGCTCCACCCCTGGAGATCGCGCAGCACCACCACCTCGGCCAGATCCTCCGTCATCTCGGCGAGCGACTCGTGGACGGCCCGGAGCTGCTCTCTCGCCTGCGCCTCGGCCTGCGGGTTGTCCGCGGCCGGCATCCACTGGAGGATCTCCTCGGAGACGACGGCGAAGCGGCGCTCGCGGCGCACCCGGCGCCAGTTGTCGATGCAGAGGTTCCGCGACAGGCGCAGGGCCCAGGCGGCGAGCGGCACGTCCCCGCGATAGAGGCGGAGGCTCTGGTAGAGGCGGAGGAAGATCTCCTGGGTGAGGTCTTCGGCGTCGGTCGGGGAGCCCGTGAAGTGGAGGGCCAGGTTGTAGATCCTCTGGGCGTAGAGGCCGAGGAGCTCCTCCCAGGCCGCGGCCTGTCCGGCGGCGGCGCGCCGGGCGAGGAGGAGGTCGGGGGAGGAGAGGGCGTTCATCATGGCTCTCCTCCCTAGACGAAATCGGGAGGGAAAAGGTTCGCGACGAGTCAGAGACGGCTCGACGCGCCCCCGCTCCCGGCGACCCGCTGCCAGCTCGTGACCGTCACGCGGACGACGAGGCGCGGCCGCCCCAGGGCGTCGAGCTTCTTGCTCTCGGTGCGCGCGACCTCCGCCCGGGCCGAGCGCTCCTTGCCCGCGTACTTCGTGGTCGCCACCACGGTGTACCGGCCGAGCCCCACGCTCGTCACCTGGCTCTTGACCTTGCCCCGGCCGAGCGGGTGCTCCGGCACGCCGGCGAAATCCGGCTGGACGTAGAGGTTGGCGAGCGTCTCGGCGAGGACGCCGTCGGTCAGGGCCGCCAGGTGGACGGTCTCCGCCTCCTGCTTCAGGAGGCGCATGCGGAGGTTGAGCGAGGCCGCGAGGAGGGCGAGCGAGATCGAGACCAGCAACAGCACCAGGAGGGCCGTCATCAGCGCGTAGCCGGACTGCCCCCGCCGCCTCACCACGTGTTCGTCCCCAGGCCGTTGCCGCGTGGGACGAGGAACATCGTCTCCAGCCGCGCCTCCTCCGTCGCCCCCCGGTAGGCCGGAAGGACGGGCAGCGGGGTCTTCGCCGTGGACCGCCGCCGGTAGACGAAGTCCAGGCGGAGGACGTCCGTTCCGGGCTCGTCCGGGTCGAGCGGCGGGATGCGGGAGCCGCTCCAGGCTTCGAGCCCGCGCCAGAGGATGACCTCCTTTTCGAGCCTTTTGCCGGAGACCAGGACCGCGCGGCGCAGCTCCTCGCCCACGTTCTCGTACTGCACCGTCCCCTCGGGGTGGCCGAAGAGGAGCAGACGGGTGGAGGTTTTGTCCACGGCCACGGCGAACGAGCTCGCCTGCACGACGTCTCCCCGGATGCGCGCGAGGATCAGGGAGACCGGCGCGTCCCGCTGCTCTCCGGCGCTCTCGACGAGCTGTCGGGAGCTCTCCATCAGGAGCGCCGAGGCGAGAGAGAGCACCAGGCTCATGAGCGCCAGCGCGACCAGGAGCTCGGCGAGGGAGAAGCCTTCCTGGCCGCGCGGCCGCAGGTGTGGAGGGGTCACGACAACGACCGGGGGAGGCGCCAGACCAGGGTCTCGACCCGCTTTTCGAGCTTCTGGCGGCCGATCGAGTAGGTGGCGACGAGGGTGACGTTGTAGAGCCCCGGCAGATCCGGGCGCTGGCGGACCGTCATCGACAGCTTCAAGTCCTTGGGCGCCGGCCGGCCCGCGGCGGTGATGAACCCGCCGAGCTCCATGGATTCAAGGGGGATCACCCCGGCGCGGACCGATTCGAGCGTCGACTCCATCGCGCGGTACGCCTGCCGCTCGGCATCGACACGGCGCACCACCCAGGGATGCTGCAGCACGAGCGCCATGCCGAGCAACAAGGCGGTCGTGAGGATCGCCAGGGCGACCAGCGTCTCGACGAGAGAGAACCCGCTCTGCTTTCGATCCATACGCATCCAAGGAAACGTTTGGATCAGGATAGCAGAACGCGGCCCCCTCACCCCTTCGGCTTTTCCCCTCCCCCCGCCAACGCGGCGTCCACCTTCTCGATCAGCTCCGGGCTCTTCAAGCCGGCGGCCTTGCCCTTGGCGAGGGCCTCTTCCCGGGGCGTTCCCTTCTCGCGGAGCCAGGCGTAGTAGAGCGCGCCCACCCGGTTCGAGGTGGCGCAGTGGATGACGACCGGCCGCTGGGCCTTGTCGAGCTCGGCCACGAAGCGGTCGATCGCCGCTTTGTCGAGGGTCGCCCCGGTGACCGGGATGTTGACGTACGCGAGGCCGTTCGCCTTCGCCGCCCCGGCTTCGTCGTAGCCCCGGGGCTCCTCGTCCGGCCGCAGGTCGATCACCGTCTTGTATCCCTCCTCGGCGAGCAGTTGGAGCTGCTCGCCCGTGGGCTGGCCGGCGGCCAGGATCCCCTTTTCGGGGGAGGAGGCGTTGAGGATGCCGTGGGTGTCCTCCCCGGCAGAGGCCGGGATCGTCAAGCCGGCCACGAGGCATCCGGCGGCCAGGGCTCTTTTCCATTCGAATCGCATGGGCTGATCTCCTTTTCGCATTGCCGCCCATTGTCTCATCTCCGGTAAGCTCTCCGCCCCATGGACAACCTCTGTCACTCGCTGGTCGGGGCCGCCCTCTCCCGGGCCGGCCTCGGCAAGAGGACCGCCCTCGCCACCGCCACGCTGGTGATCGGGGCCAACCTTCCGGACGTGGACGTCTTCGCCTACGCCTGGGGAGCGGACACGGCTCTCGGCTTCCGCCGCGGCTGGACCCACGGCGTGCTCGCCCTGGCGCTCTGGCCCTTCGTGCTGACCGGGATCATGATGGCCTGGGACCGCCTCGTCCGCCGCCGGCGCCACCCCGGCGCCGAGCCCGCCCGGCCGCGGGAGCTCCTCCTGCTCTCCACGATCTCCATCCTCACCCACCCGTTCCTCGACTGGCTGAACAACTACGGCATGCGCTGGCTCATGCCGTTTCGCGACGTCTGGTACTACGGGGACACCCTCTTCATCATGGACGTCTGGATCTGGCTCGCCCTGGGGGCCGGGTTCTGGCTCTCGCGCCGCCGGTCGAAGCGAGGGGCCGCGCACGCGGAGCGGCCGGCGCGGGTGGCACTGGCCGCGGTCTCGATCTACATCCTTGTCCTCGCCGGCTCCCAGCTCGCGGCCCGGCGGGCCGCCCGGGAGAGCCTGGCGGACGCGGGAGAGACCCCGGACCGCCTGATGGCCGGCCCCCTTCCGTTGAATCCCCTGCGGCGGCAGATCGTGGCGGACGTGGGCGAGGGCTACGCCCTGGGCACCGTGGACTGGCTGGAGCGTCCCGCCTATGCGCCGGGCGATCCCGCGGCCGTGGCCAAGAACGCCTCCCACCCGGCGATCGCCCGGGCCGCCGCCACCCGGGAGGGCGCCATTTTCCTCCACTGGGCGCGGTTCCCGTTCTTCCTCGTCGAAGAGACCCCGGAGAGCTGGATCGTGCGGATGACCGACGCGCGCTACACTTTGAACCCTGGAACCGGCTTCGGAGCGCTCACGGTCGAGGTGAGAAAAAGGGAGGGCGAGGGGGCTCCGCCCATCCCCGCCCCTTGAGAGGAGTTGTCTCGAGAGAGACGGAACCCTAGCAGGGAGCGGGAACCGGCCGCTATCAAAATCTTGCTCGCGATCGCTGTGTAGGAAGAATCGACTCGGAAGGTAGAATTTCGTAGAAAATAGGTTATGGATCGCCCGCCCTTCGACACGATGTTGTACCGGAGCCCGCTCCTCCAGGTGGCGAGCTTTCGGGCGGAGCCCGATCAGCCGAGGTTCAACGACTCCGGCCCGACGGAGAACCACATCTTCGTCTTCCCCCGCACCTCCTGCATCATCCAGCACGCGGGCAAGGCCCCCTTCCTCGCCGGCCCGAGCTGCGTCAACTTCTACAACCAGGGGCAGGTCTACACCCGCGAAGCGGTCGCGGGAGAAGGGGACTACTGCGAGTGGTTCGCGATCGAGCCCGGCGTCCTTCGCGAGGTGGTGGGGTCCTTCGATCCGAGCGTCTCCGACCATCCGGACCGGCCCTTCCGCTTCGACTTCGGGCCGAGCGATCCCAGGAGCTATCTGCTCCAGCGCCTGCTCGTGCGGCACCTGACCGGGGAAGAGAGGCCGGATCCCCTGTTCGTCGAGGAGACGGCCCTCCGCGTCTTCGCCCGGGTCGCCACGAGCGCCGCGAAGGCCGCCGGGATGACTCCCGCCCTCCCCTCGCCCGAGGCGGGCTCCCGGCACCGGGATCTGGCCGAAGCGGCCAAGATCGTCCTTCAACGGCAGTTCCGCGAGGCGCTCTCGCTCCCGGAGGTCGCCCGGGAGACGGGCGCCTCGGTCTTCCACCTGAGCCGCGTCTTCCGCCGCCAGACCGGCATGACCCTCCACGCCTACCAGGCCCACCTGCGGCTGATCACGGCCCTGGAGGTGGTGGCAGTGCCCGAGGTCGACCTGACCGGCGTGGCGCTCGACCTCGGCTTCTCCTCCCACAGCCACTTCACCGCGGCCTTCCGCAAGGCCTTCGGCGTGACCCCCTCTGCCATCCGGCAGGCCGCTTCGGCCCGCAAGCTGCGGGAGCTCGCCGCGCAGATCGAAGGCGGGGGGTCCGCCCGCTGACCGGCTCTCGGGTTCAAGCCTCTGTCACGATTCTTTGTTGGCGAACACAGTTAAGAGCAGAAGCAGGGAAACCCAGCCTCTCAGGGGAACCCGGCGCGGCGAGATCGCCGCGCGATCGTCAACTTCTGCGCAAAGGAGCCGTCCGTAATGCAAAGCCTGTGGAAAAGCCGGATCGTCTCAAAAGCCCTGATCGTCCTCCTGCTCGTGGCGGGAGTCGCCCTGTCCGCCTCGCTGGCCTCGGCCACCGATCCGGCAGCCGCCGCCCTCCCGAGCTCGGGAGTCAACATCGACGTCCCCTTCAACAGCGATCCGGTCTGCGGGTTCCAGATCACCGTGAAAGGCAAGAAGCCCTCGAACTTCTACCTGGGGGCCCGCAATCCCTGGGGTAACCCGACCATCCAGGAGGTCCCCCCCGGCTCCAGCATCTGGGTGCTGACCTTCGGCGGCAAGCCGGGCGATCCGTGCTTCCAGCGCAACAACCCGATCTTCTGGCAGGGCACCAAGTTCCTCGGCCTCCATTTCGGCTTCTGGACGGAGGACGGCCTCATCGACATCCTGAACGGCAACCGGCCCTGCACCATCATCGGTCCGGGCGGCACCCTGGAGCCCTGCTCCGGGATGACCGGCCACACGGTCCGCGGCGGCCGCTTCCTCGACGTGCGCAACATCGGCCTCGCGGACGTCGCCGTGGCGAACGTCCAGGCCGCCTTCGCGCCCGCGGCGATCGAGATCGACATGCTGGCTCCGGACACCTTGACGGGCCTCGACTGGCAGCCGGTCGGCGTGGCGAATCCGATCGTCCCGGCCGCCCAGGGCCAGACTCCGGGCATCCTCACCCTCGAGGTCCCGGCCGAGTTTGTCGGGCTCAACGGGTATGCCGTCTTCACCTTCGACGTTCAGGATCCGGTGACCTCGGAAACCCTGAACACCGTCACCATCGAGTTCCCGCTGCAGTAGCCGCTTCCGGGGATGGGGCCGCCCGCGGCCCCATCCCACCCTTCGAGGCTCAGTACCGCAGCAGCGCCGCCACCTCGCCGGCCTCCGAGAGGCCCTGGATGGGATCGACGAAGTCCGCCTCGGCGCTCGACAGAGTGAGGAGCTCCACGAGCTCGTTGACGAGGTCGACCTTGAAGACGTCCTCCGAGCCGCAGACGGAGCACTGGGTCCGTTCGCCCGAGAGGAGGTTCTCGCACGTGCGGCAGCGGGTGCCGGCGAGCCGGGCGTCGCGGGTCACGGCCATCTTCTCGACGCGGCCAACGGCCGCGGCCTTCAAGACGTCCTCGGGGCCCGTGACGGCCAGGCCGCCGCGGCAGTACTCGTCCTTGATCTTCTCCCAGAGCGCCGATTCGGCTTCGCGCTCGGCGGCAAAGTGCAGGTTGAAGGCGGCGTCGAAGATCTGATCGTCGCCCGAGCTGAAGTCGACGTTCTGTTTGCCGGCGAGCTTGGCCGCCAGGGGAGCGGTGAGAGCGCTCTCGATCTCCACCAGAGTCTCCTGGGAGCCCACGAGGAAGAGCCGGTTGAACGTCTCCTTCTGATCCATTTCGGTCAGAACGTCCACGATCTCCTTGGCGTAGTGCATCAGCTCGTTGCTCCGGCGCCGCTCGTAGCGCTTCTGGGACCAGCCGCCCTTCTTGACGTTGTTCTTGACGTCCCCCTTGATGCGGGCGTCCTGGTCCGCCCGGGCCGAGGTGACGAAGAAGACGCGCGAGGCCGTGTTGTCCGCCGCCACCACGACGAAGTTCTCGTACTCGTCCTGAAGCTCGGCGAGCGGCCGGATGTAGGGCGAAGAGTCGACCCAGATGTAGTCCTGCCCCGGGGTGGTGAGCGCGTAGGCCTCCACGAAATCGAGCGCCCAGCAGGCGAAGAGGGCCACGGCGTCGCTCTCCCAGACGTGCTCCGAGACCCACTTCTCGACGAGCTTCATGTTCTCCTCGAAGTGCTCGAGCTCTTCAGGGTTGTCCGCGAGCATCGCGCGGATGTTGTCGATCCGGGGCTTGAGCGTGGTGGTCAGGGAATCCTTGGTCGAAATGTAAAGACTCACGAAGGCCCGCTCGGGGCCGGACATCTCGGCCAGCTTGCGGAGATCGATGTTGTTGAACATGGGGGCGTTCTCCTCGAAAGGGGTTCCGGTGGAGCCGGAGTCTGGCCGGGGCGAATCTGCAAGCCATGGGCCACGGCCACCCCTCACCCCAACCCCTCTCCCATCGCCCCCCCTTCCCCCGGGAGAGGGGCCGCTTGCGCAAGGGTCTGCTACCATCCCGCCAAACCATCCGGAGGTCGTGCCTTGAAGCGACTGCTCTTTCTCGCCGTCCTGATGCTCGTCTCCCCGGTCCTCTCCGCGGAAGAGGTTCTGGGCTACTACCGTTTCCCCGCGATCCACGGCGACTCCGTCGTCTTTTCGGCCGAGGGCGACCTCTGGTGGGTCAACCGCCAGGGCGGCATCGCCACCCGGCTCACCACCCACCCCGCCGAGGAGACGCGCCCCGCGATCTCCCCCGACGGCCGCACCCTGGCCTTCTCCGCCGCCTATGAGGGTCCCGTCGAGGTGTACACCATGACGATGGGAGGCGGGCTCCCGGTCCGCCGCACGTTCGAGGGCGGGAGGGCCTATGTGGTGGGCTGGACGCCCCGCGGAGAGGTGCTCTACGCGACCGATCACTATTCGACCCTGCCGAATGCCCAGCTCGTGCGCCTCGATCCGGCCACGGGCCGGCGGGAGCTCGTGCCGCTCTCCCAGGCGAGCGACGGGAGCTTCACGCCCGACGGCAAGACCCTTTTCTTCACCCGCTTCGCCTTCCAGGGGAGCCACACCAAGCGCTACAAGGGGGGGACGGCCCAGAGCCTCTGGCGCTTCACCGAGGGGGACGCCGAGGCCGTGCCCCTGACGGCCGACTACACGGGCACCAGCAAAACCCCGATGGAGTGGAACGGCCGCGTCTACTTCGTCTCGGACCGCGACGGCACCCAGAACCTCTGGTCCATGGACGAAAAGGGGGGCGGCCTCCGGCAGCACACGTCCCACCGCGGCTGGGACGTGACCTCGCCCTCGCTCGGAGACGGCCGCATCGTCTACCAGTTGGGCGCCGACCTGCGGATCTTCGACATCGCCGCGGGGCAGGACGCGCCGCTCGCCGTCCGCCTCGTCTCCGACTTCGACCAGATGCGGGAGCACTGGGTCAAGAAACCCCTGGACTTCCTGACCTCCTTCTCACTCTCCCCCAAGGGGGACCGCATCGCGCTCACCGCCCGCGGGCAGGTGTTCGTCGTGCCCGTCAAACCGGGCCGGATCGTCGAGGCCACCCGCAAGCCCGGCGTGCGCTACCGCGAGGCCCGCTTCCTCCCGGACGGCCGCTCCGTCGTGGCCCTCTCGGACGAAACCGGAGAGGTCGAGATCTGGAAGCTCCCGGCCAACGGCGTCGGCAAGCCCGAGCAGCTCACCCAAGACGGCAAGGTGCTGCGCTGGGACGCGCTCCCCTCGCCCGACGGGCGGTGGATCGCCCACGACGACAAGGACCTGCAGCTCTGGCTCTTCGATACGAAGACCGGCCAGCAGAAGCGCATCGCCACCACCACGCAGGAAGGCTTCGTCGACATCGTCTGGTCGCCCGACAGCCGCTGGCTCGCGTACTCGACACCGGCGGCCAACACCTTCAACCGCATCCACCTCTACCAGGTGGAGACCGGCCGGACCGCGGCCCTGACCAGCGACCGCTTCAACAGTTGGAGCCCGGCCTGGGGCGCGGACGGAAAATGGATCTGGTTCCTCTCCGACCGTATCTTAAGGACGCTCGTGCCCTCCCCCTGGGGCACCCGCCAGCCCGACCCGTACCTCACCGCGACCGATCAGATTTTCGGCGTCGCCCTCAAAAAGGGCCTCCGCTCCCCCTTCCAGGCGCCGGACGAGCTGTACCCGAAGGACGAGGAAAAGAGCGAGGAAGACGAGGAGGAGGGCGAGGAGAAGAAGGACGGCAAGGAAGAGAAGGCAGAGAAAGAAGAGGAAAAGAAGGAAGGCGAAAAGAAAGACGAAAAAGCCGAGATCCCGAAGATCGAGATCGACCTGGACGGCCTCGCGGAGCGGCTTATCGAGACGCCGGTGCCGCCGGGGAGCTACAACGGTCTCTCGGCGACGCCCGAGCGCCTCTTCTGGCTCTCGACCGAGGCCTCCTTCGAGCCGGAGACCGCGCTCCTCTCCGTGCCCTTCGATCCCGAAAAGGCCGAGCCCAAGCCGGTGATGGAAGGCATCGAGGCCTACGAGCTTTCGGTCGACGGCAAGAAGCTGCTCGTGCAGAAAGGGGAGGACTTCTTCGTTTTCGATGCCGGGGAGAGCGCGCCCGAAGGCGAGGCCCTGGCCGAGGCCAAAGTCGACCTCTCGGGATGGACGTTCTCCTTGAATCCCCGGGAGCAGTGGCAGCAGATGTTCCGCGAGGCGTGGCGCCTGGAGCGCGACTACTTCTACGACACGAAGATGCACGGGGTGGACTGGCCGGCCATGCTCGAAAAATACCGGCCGCTGTCGCTCCGGGTGACGAGCCGCGGCGAGCTCGACGACCTCCTCGGCCAGATGGTGAGCGAGCTGTCGGCCCTCCACACCTTCGTGGCCGGCGGAGACCGGCGGACGGGCGACGACCGGATCGAGGTCGCCTCCCTGGGCGCGGTCCTCCTGCGCGACGAGGCCAAGGGCGGCTACCGGATCGAGCGGCTCTACCGCGCGGACCCCGACCTCCCCGCTGAGGCCGGGCCGCTCACGGAGCCCACGGTCGCCGCCCGGGAAGGGGATGTGATCGAGTCGATCAACGGCGTCTCGACCCTCTCCGTCCCCGACCCCGCCCTCCTGCTGCGCAACCAGACGGGCAAGCAGATCCTCCTCAAGATCAAGGACGGCAAGACCGGAAAATCGCGGGACGCCGTCGCCGTGCCCGTCTCCCCCAACCGGGCGGCCGACCTCCGCTACGACGACTGGGAGCTCTCCCGCCGCCGCGCCGTCGAAGAGGCGGGCCAAGGCGAGATCGGCTACGTCCACCTGCGGGCCATGGGGGGAGAGGACTACACCGCCTGGGCGCGGGACTTCTACCCGGCCTTCAACCGCCAGGGGATGATCCTCGACGTCCGCAACAACGAGGGCGGGAGCATCGAAAGCTGGCTCCTCGCCAAGCTCCTCCGCAAAGCCTGGTTCTGGTGGCAGCCGCGCGTGGGAGACCCGATCCCCAACATGCAGTACGCCTTCCGGGGCCACATCGTCGTCCTGGTCAACGAGGCCACCGCCTCGGACGGCGAAGCCTTCGCTGAAGGCATCAAGCGCCTGGGGCTGGGCAAGGTCCTGGGCACGAGGACCTGGGGAGGAGAGATCTGGCTCTCCGCCTCGAACTTCCTCGTCGACAAGGGGATCGCCACCGCCGCCGAGTTCGGAGTCTTCGGCCCCGAGGGGATCTGGCTCATCGAAGGCCACGGCGTCGAGCCCGACATCGTCGTCGACAACCTCCCCCGCGCCACCTTCGACGGCAAGGACGCCCAGCTCGAAGCCGCGATCCGCTACCTCGAGGAGAAGATCAAGGCCGAGCCCATCCCGCCGATCAAGGCGCCGGGGTATCCGGACAAGTCGTTGCGGTAGGGGAGGGGAGTGAGCGCTCCGGATCGGATCGGAGCGCTCGCTGATCCCTTTTCAGATCTCGCCAGCGATCTCCAGAACAGAAGCCCGAGTTTTGTCATCGAGACGGAAGCCCAGGCTGTCCAATCGGTCGAGTGAGGGATTGATCTGTCCGATTCTTCCGATCTGTTTGGCCTTTAGCAGAAGACCTAAGGTCCCTGTCAGAGGTAGCTCGAATCTCCGTGCGAATCGACGCGCCAGAGCATCATCGAGAACAACCAGAGGATCAGAGATCTCGACCGCCAGAGCAAGCACCTCTCGCTCTCCTGCGCCCAGATCGGGTGCCATGAGGAGAACGCGCGAGCTCGTGATCTTGCGGATCGTGATCCAGGAAAGAGAGCTCAGATCCGGCAGTGCGACTCCCCGGGAACGCCCGGTGGCGAGCTCACGGACGACCGCTTCTGGGACGAGAACTTGCCCGTACAGAGAAGGCAGCAGATCGAGGAGATCGAGTTGAAACAGGTACTGCAGAGGAGACGTATCCGCGATCGCCTCAGGCATTCTGGAGATCCTGCCGGAGCTCCTCTTCGGTCAGGCTGAAGGTCGGGACCCCATAATCACCCAGCTTGGTCAGGAAAAGGGGACGCGGAATGCCGGCGAGCTCGGCGGCGGCGCCGGATGAAAGCTTGCCCAACTCGAAGAGCTTGACGGCGGCTGCCATGCGCAACTCCTCGCCGGCCTTTTCTGGCGAGATCTTGAGCGCCAGCAGGGAGTCATCAGGGATTTCCAACGTGATCCGGCTCATACGTTCTCCTAAGCGGGGAGCTCTCGCCCCGACAGGACCATCATACCCGTCCCCTGATAGGATGTCTCTCCCACGGGACAACCAGAAGACTCCGGGCCTCCGGAATCCCGGTTTGGAGGCGTTCCCTCTCCCTCGTTCTCTTCCTGCTCTCCACCCCCACCCCGGCCCACGCCGCCGGGTTTCCAACTCAGGGTGCCGGAGTAGGCCGGGCCAGGGGATCGAGCCGGTGCTTCGCAAGAATGCCGCGCAGATCCCCGCCGCGCTCCAGAACCTGCCGGTAGATCCACCGGTAGTGGTGCGTGGTCAAGGTCTCCAGCACCTGCCGCGCCCGGGATTCGCCCAGGAGCCTTCTCATGGCGTCGTCTTCGAGTGTGCAGACCAGCAGGTGCAGGTAGCTCGAAGACTCGTTCCTCGCTCCGTCCGGATAGCCGACCGGCACCTCGGGGAAGAGCGTTTTGAGATCCGCGACCGCCTTCTCGACATCCTCCGGGCGGCTCTCCATGAACCAGTGGAGCTGCTCGTGGACGAAGGTCGAGAGCTGGAGGTCGTCATTCTCCTCTTTCTGCGTCGAGAGGGTCAGGACCGGATGGCTGTGAGGGATGACGTCCCTTTCGATCACGACCTCGTCCGTGAAGATCCACGGGCGGACGTCGTAGGTCCGCAGCAGACGCTCCAGTTGCGCCTGCGTCTGCCGCTCCGGTTCGTCGCCGTGCTTCAACGTGATCGTGACCGGCAGCGGTTCGGGCTGGGGCGGCTTCGCGGCTCCCGAGGCGCAGCCGGCGAGGAGCAATACGATCAGGACGAGGGGCGTTCGTTTTTGCATGTCGACATCGTATACGGACGAGCCGGTTCTACCGTCATCGTTTTTCGACCTTCCCCGTCGTGAGATCGACCATCGGGTGCTCCTGGGGGATCACGCCGAAGCACGCCTTTTCGACCTTCTTCGCGTCCCAACCCTTCAGATAGGCGCAGGTCGCCTGGAAGCCCGATTTCACGAGATCGATCTGCTGCTCGCGGGTGAGATTGAAGTCGGTGGAGCCGATGTTCAGGCTGTCGATCCGGACGGTGCGGGCCTGGTCGCACTGATTGCGGCCGAAGGACTGGACCTGGACGTCCAGGAGCGTGGAGTACAGGTTTTTCAGGTAGTCGGGGAGGCCGGAGATCCGGGCCCTCTCCTTGTCTTTGTCCACGGGCTTGGAGAGGAAGAGGCCGAACGTCTGCACGTTGGGGGCCGGGTCGTCGAAGAAGTCGAGGGGGTAGTTCCAGAGCACGCCGCCGTCCACGAACACGTCCTTGCCCAGGCTCTGGCCGGCCTTCCCGCAGTCCGGTCCCCGGAAGGAGCCGAGGTCGAGCTGGACCGCGTTCCAGAACAGGGGGATCGAAGAGGACATCCGGGCCGCGAGCGCCACGGGCATGCAGGGCACGGTCTTGTGCGAGAGCTCGACCGAGGCGTTCCGGTTCAGGTTGGTGGTGATGATGGTGAGGTTCGGATAACGCGGCGTGCCGTCGGGATTCTTCGCCTCGTGAAGGTCGCGGAAGGTGGTGCCGGGGCTGCCGGTCTTCTCCTTCACGCGGCACTGCAGCCAGGAGAACACGAAGTCGCCGCTGAACCAGCCGAAATCCCGGGCCAGCCGGAACGGGCCGTCATCGCCGTCGTCCTCGAAATCCCGGAGGCTCGTCCCCAGGAGGATCTTCTGAAGCTCCTTCGCGTCATAGCCCAAGGTCATCAGGAGAGCCGAGAACGCTCCTGCCGACGTTCCGGCGATCTCTCGGATCTGCGGCCTCACCCCGGCCTGCTCCAGCGCTTCGAGCGCGCCCGCGTAGGCAATCCCCTTGACCCCTCCGCCCTCCACCGCGAGGTTCGTGAACGGCAACGGCTCCCCGGACGGCCGTTCCAGCACGCAGGGGCCCAGATCCGGAAGCGGCCCGGAAGGGCCGAGCTTGCAGGAATCCCGCACCATCGGCGTGCACCCGGTGGAGAGGGTTGCCAGAAGACAGAGGACGAGCATCCGGCGCATAGGCTTCTCCTTGAAAGGCGATGAGAGCGGGTAGAATTCTAGCCCCCGGCTTGCCGCGGCGCAACGAGCCGCTCCGCTCTGTAACCGTTCCCCGAGATTTGGAGCGGCCTGGAGAGCCGTCCCGTGGCGCAAGGAGTTTTGCCGTGCGCTGCGGAATCTTCCGGCGCCGCGCAGAGATTGGAGGCGGCTTTCCGAAGTCTCCCGAGTCGTGCGGAATTTTCCCGCGTACCGTGGAATCTTCCCGCAGCCGGCAGAGCTTTCCCGGCCGCCGCGGAGCCTTGCAGCGGCCCGTGGACTTCTCCCACCGTCCGCCGAATCTTCCGGGGAGCTCCGGAGTTTTGCAGCGCGCCGTGGAGCTTTCCCAGGGCTCGCCGAGATTTCCCGCGTGCCGTCCAATCTTCCCCCGGAACGTCGAGACTTCTGCGGGCCGCCGGAAAGCTCCGTGAAGCACCGGAGAATTCCCCGAGCCGCCGGAAAGCTCCGCACGGGTTGGGAAGATTCCTCGGCGCGCTGCAAAGCTCCCCGAGGCGCGGGAAGATTCTGCGAGGCGCCTCTAAGCTCTGCGCGCGGCGGGAAAATTCCGCGGCGTCTTGCGAAGCTCGACGAGGCACCGGAGGGGGCTGCGAGGTGTTGGAAAACCCGGCAAGGCGTTCCGGGAAGAGACAGGGCGTCTCAAGGCTCTCCAAGCCGTTGGGGAATTCTGGGGCGCGCTACGAAGCTCTGCGAGGCGCCGGAAAGCTCGGGGAGGCGTCCCAAAGCTCGGCGGCCCGCTTGAGAATTCGGCGGCCTGTTCCCGGCTTCTGCAGCGCGCCTGTTTTTCCATTCGCCGATCCGAACCGTGATTCCGCCGCCGGAGACGCCCCACGGGGCGTCTCTACATTGGGGGATCGACGTCCTCATTGATCG
>DATHUD010000484.1:0-5765 GCA_035462575.1 Thermoanaerobaculia bacterium
CGTCCGCCTTGTCGGAGCCGCGGAACCGGCCGCGCAGGCGCCCCCGGCGGTCGAGGAGGTCGTTGGCCTCGTCCCGCAGGCGCCGGAGCGGCCGGGCGATCGTGGCGGAGAGGAGGAGCGAGAGGACGGCGGCCACGGCGACCGATCCCCGGAAGATCTTGAAAATGGCGAGGCGCACCATTCCCAGGGCCCGGAGGATGCGCAGGGTGGACTGGGAGACGAGGACCGCGCCCACGACCCGGCCGTTGCTGCGCACGGGGATGGCGCTCGAAAGCATCATGGAGGCGTAGCCGTCCCCAGTGGGGCGGGTGGCCGCGCCGTAACGGCCTTGGAGGGCGGCCTGGAGCTCGGGGGCGAGGGTGGGCGGAGGCGGAGCGAGCTTGCGGTCGAGGTCCGGGGCGTCTGTCACCACGCTCTGATACAGGCGGTAGAGGGCAGCTCCGATCTTGTACAGGAAGCTGTCTCTGGATCGCGGCGAATCCGGGGTGTAGGGCCGGCTGGGGGCGGCTTCGGGCCGCTGGGGACCCAGACGGGCCGAATCGGCGAGGATCTTTCCTTCCGGGCCGTAGATCCGCAGGCGCGCTCCGGTCCGGCCCTCTAGCCGCCCGAGGAGGGCGAGGGAGCCGTCCGCGTCGAGCGGGCCCTGGTCTCCGAGCGCCGCGGCGAGGAGCCGCCCCTGCTGGACCATGGCCCGCTCCTGCCCCTCCAGGAGCTGCGTCTCGTAGACGTCCAGGTAGAAGAACCCGGCCGCAGGCAGGAAGACCAGCAGGACGTTCCAGAGAAGGAGGCGGACGGAGATCCGGGAGAGGAAGCCCACGCGTCAACCCTGCCGGTAGCGGTAGCCCAGGCCGTAGACGGTCTCGATGCCGTCGAAGGCGGGGTCCACATCAACAAGCTTTTTCCGCAGCCGCTTGACGTGGCTGTCGATGGTGCGCTCGGAGACGTAGGCGTCGTTGGGATAGCCCTCTTCCAGGAGCTGGGCGCGGGTCTTCACGTGGCCGGGGTGGCGGGAGAGCGCGTGGAGAAGGGTGAACTCGGTGACGGTCAGGGAGACCGGGGCGTTGTTCCAATACGCCTGATAGCGGCGCAGGTCGAGCCGGAGGCGCCCGGCCTCGACGATGCGCTCCTCGGCTCCGGAAGGGGGCTCCTCCCGGTGGGCGGCGCGGCGGAGCAGAACCTTCACCCGGGCCGCGAGCTCGCGCATGGAGAAGGGCTTGCAGAGGTAGTCGTCCGCCCCGAGCTCCAGCCCCAGCACGCGGTCGAACTCCTCGTCCTTGGAGGTCAGGAAGAGGATGGGGAGGCGCTCTGAAAGGGCGCGGAGGCGCCGGCAGAGCTCCAGGCCGTCCATGCGGGGCATCAGGATGTCGAGCACCACGAGGTCGGGGAGGCCCTGCTCGAAGCTGCGCCAGGCTTCGAGGCCGTCCGCGAAGAGCTCCACGCGGTAGCCTTCGCGGCGTAGCGCAAATCCCACCGTCTCCCGCAGGCTCTCTTCGTCGTCCACGAGGGCGATCAGGCTTCCGGAGGCCGGAGTCGTCATGCCGGGAAATCTAGCGCACTCCGGCCTCTCCTTCCCGGTTGCCACGATTCCGCCACAATCCTGCGCCCTCTTGCCCCAGGTTCCCCGCATCCACGCCCCGGCCGCGCGGTCTGATCCTCCCGGAACGATGTGATCCCCAAAGGAGAGAACCGATGGAACCCATGGAACCGGTGAGACGCCGGCTGAAGTCTTCGACGACGGTGAAGCTGCTCATGATCGGCTTTTTGATCCTGCTGTTCCTGATCCCCTTGAGCATGGTGGATTCTCTGGTTCGCGAGCGGGCCCAGCGGCGGGCGGAAGCGGCGTCCGAGGTGGCATCCACGTGGGGGAGCCGCCAGGTTCTGGGCGGGCCGGTGCTGGTGGTTCCCTATTACCAGCACGGGAAGGACGAGAAGGGCAAACCCACCACCTGGGTTTCTTGGGCGAGCTTCCTGCCGGACACCCTGAAGGTCGAGGGGCGGATCCTCCCCGAGCGGCGGAGCCGGGGCATCTTCGAGTCGGTCGTCTACCGGGCGGACCTGCGGTGGACCGGTGCGTTCAAACGGCCGGGCTTCGAAGAGTGGCGCATCGCTCCCGAGGACGTGATCTGGGAGGACGCGTACCTGACCGTGGGAGTGCCGGACATGCGCGGCATCCGCACGGCCTTGAAGCTCGACTGGAGTGGCCGGGAGCTGCCGCTCGAGCCCGGAGGCGCGGAGGATGGGCTGTGGACCTCCGGTCTCAAGGTGACCCAGGTTCCGGGGCTCGCCGAAGGCAAGGACGGAGAGCGGTACGCCTTCGCCTTCAACCTGGCGGTCAACGGGAGCGAGGCGCTCCGGATCCTCCCGCTGGGCAAGCAGACGAGTGTTGCGATCAAGTCCGACTGGCCGGACCCCAAGTTCACCGGGGCCTTCCTGCCGGAGGAGCGCAAGATCTCGGGCACCGGCTTTTCGGCGCTCTGGAACGTGTCCTACTTCGGCCGCAGCTACCCGCAGCAGTGGCGGCACGAGGAGGCCGCGCGTGTGGCCTCCGCGGAGAGCGTCCAGGCTTCCGCCTTCGGCGTCGAGCTGTTCCTGCCGGTCGACATCTACCAGAAGACCGAGCGGTCGACGAAGTACGGGGTGCTCTTCCTCATCCTCACCTTTCTGACCTTCTTCCTGTACGAGGTGTGGAATCCGTTCAGCCTGCATCCGCTGCAGTACCTGCTCGTGGGCGCGGCCCTCTGCCTCTTCTACCTGCTCCTGCTCTCGATCTCGGAGCATGCGCCGTTCGCCCTCGCCTATCTGATCGCCGCGTCCGCGACGGTCCTGCTGATCGGCGGCTACTCGGCGGCGATCCTGCGCGGACGCCTGCGGGCGCTGGTGATGACCTGTGTCCTGGGCCTCCTCTACGGCTACCTCTACGTGCTGCTCCAGCTCGAAGACTACGCTCTGCTGCTGGGTTCCGTGGGCCTCTTCGCCACGCTTGCCCTGGTCATGTACGTGACCCGGAAGATCGACTGGTCGGCGCCCCGCCGCGGCGCGGAGGTGACGGCGGCGGTGACGAACGGATAACAAATCGGTCGAGGGGGCTGGACAAGAGATCGAAAGGCGACTATAGTCGTTACTGATGAGCTTCACCCGCTTCAACCCCCTCCGTCCCGTCTCCGCTCAGGTGTTTTGTACCTGTAGCTGGCGGGTGTGCGCGGCCTAGCCGTACGCATCCGCCTCATCCGCTGAAAGGGCCTTAGGGCCCGCTCCCTGAATCGAAAGAGTTTTGCCCCGGCGGCCTTTGGCGTCGCCGAGACCGGAACCCGTGTACCTGATCCGCCGCGGAGCGCTCCGCGCCGTGGAGAGCCGGAGGTTTCGTTTCGAGATGAGCAGTCCAGTCTCCAAGCCCGAGATCACCTGGGACCTGGTCCGCCAGCGCAACTTCGTCGAGCGCCTGAAGCACGACAAGGGCGGGCTGGACGTGATCCGCGACCTGCCGGCGATGATCGAAACCGGTTACGAAGCGGTTCCGGAAGAGGATTTCGTCCGCCTCCAGTGGTACGGCCTGTACCACGACAAGCCGAAGCTCGGTCATTTCATGATGCGGGTGAAGACCCCCGGCGGAGTGCTCACCCCGGCCGGGCTGCGCACGATTGGCGACCTCTCGGTCCGCTTCGGCCGCGGACACGGCGAGCTGACGACACGGCAGAACATCCAGCTCCACTGGCTGGAGCTCGACCACCTCCCCGAGGTGCTGCGCATCCTTGCGGACGGTGGCCTGTCGACGACCGGCGCCTGCGGGGACAACGTGCGCAACATCACCGGCTGCCCGGTGTCGGGTGTCGACCGCGAAGAGCTGTTCGATGCGCGGCCCATCCTCGAAGAGGCGGCGGATTTCTTCGTGAGCCACCGCGAGTATTCGGACCTGCCGCGCAAGCACAAGATCACGGTCTCGGCCTGCCCACACCAGTGCAACGCCCCGGAGATCCACTGCATCGCGCTCCTGGGCGTGCTGCGGGAGGGGAGGCCGGGCTTCGCCGTGAAAGTGGGCGGCGGGCTTTCGACCTGGCCGCGGCTCGCGGACGACCTCGGAGTGTGGGTGCCGGCGGAGCGCACGGTGCCGGTGCTCCGGGCGATCGTGGACATCTGGCGGGAGGACTTGAAATACCGGATGTCCCGCGCCAAGGCCCGGCTCAAGTTCATGGTCCACGACCTGGGGGCGGAGGCCTTCCGCGCCCGGGTCGAGGAGAAGCTGGGGGGACGGCTCGAGGACGGGGCCGTCCCCTTGGCGCCTCCGGAGGAATACGACCACACGGGCGTTCACCCCCAGCGGGAGGAGGGGCTCTTCTATGCGGGCTTCCCGGTCTTCCTGGGGTTGATGGACGGCGAGACCATGCTCCGGGTGGCGGACCTGGCCGAGTCGTGGGGCGGCGAGATCCGCCTCACCCGGCGGCAGAACTTCATCCTCTCCGGCATCCCGGCCGGGAGAGTCGACGAGGTGGTCCGCACGGTCGGGGGACTCGGCTTCCCGCTTCAGGGCATGGGGTTGCGAGGCGCGAGCATCGCCTGCACGGGAGATCCCTTCTGCAACTTCACGGTGGCCGAGACCAAGGGGAAGCTCAAGGAGATCGTGGAGCACCTCGAAGGGGTTTTCGGCGAGCAGGTGGCGGGCCTGCGGCTCAACCTCGACGGCTGCCCGCACGCGTGCGCCCACCACTGGATCGGCGACATCGGCCTCCAGGGGACGACGCTGCGCGAGCGCGGGGCCGAGGGCGAGCGTCTGCACGGCTACGACCTCTTCGTGCGCGGGGGCCTGGCACGCGACGCGGCCATCGGCCGTCCGCTCTTCAAGCGGGTGCCGGGCACGGAGGTCCATCTGGTGATCGAGCGGCTCGTCCGCGCCTATCTCGACGAGAGGCGGGAGGGGGAGACCCTGCAGCAGTTCTTCAGCCGCTCGGGCGACGAGGAGTTGCTGGCGCTGGGCACGTTGACGGAATTGAGCCTGGCTTCGGCCGGGACGACGATGGAAAGGATTTGAGATGCTGGAAAGAGCGGCCGTCATTCGGAAAATCGAGCAACGGGACCTGTTGGACGAGTTCGAGGCCGGGCAACTGGCCGTGGAGCTCGACGATGCCACCCCCCAGGAGCTCATCGCCTATGCGATGGAGCGCTGGGGCTCGGAGGTCGCGATTTGTACCAGCTTCCAGTCCGAGGGCATGGCGATCCTCGACATGGCGTGGCGGATCGATCCCAGAGTGCGGGTCTTCACCGTGGACACCGGCCGCCTGCCCCAGGAGACCTACGACGTGATGGAGGAGGTCCGGCAGCGCTACGGCGTGGAGGTCGAGGTCTACTTCCCCGACGCCCGGCAGATCGAGGGCATGGTGCGGCGCTTCGGGCCCAACCTGTTCCAGAAGGCCGTCGAGGCGCGGCTCCTGTGCTGCAACGTGAGGAAGGTCGAGCCCATCCGCGGCGTGCTCGAAGGCCTGGACGCGTGGATCACCGGCCTGCGCCGCGACCAGTGGGCGAGCCGGGCCAACATCCGCAAGATCGAGGTCGATCACGAGCACGGCGGCCTCGCCAAGATCAACCCCCTCGCGGATTGGACGCTCGACGAGGTCAAGGCGTACAACATCGCGCACGCCGTGCCCGAGCACCCGCTCTACGCCAAGGGCTACACGAGCATCGGCTGCTCCCCCTGCACGCGGGCCACGGCCGTGGGCGAGGATCCGCGCGCCGGCCGCTGGTGGTGGGAGAAGAACGCGCCCAAGGAGTGCGGC
>DATHUD010000485.1:0-8418 GCA_035462575.1 Thermoanaerobaculia bacterium
CGTCTTCCTCCCTCTCCAGGACGAGATCTTCCCGGACAAGGAGCACTTCGGCCGGGCCTTCTTCAACAACGCCCGGCTGTCGGCCGAGGGGATCTTTCAGATGGCCGCCATCATGGGGTCGTGCGTGGCCGGCGGGGCGTACCTGCCGATCATGAGCGACGAGTCCCACATCGTCGAGGGGACCGGCTCGATCTTCCTCGCCGGCGCACACCTCGTCCAGGCGGCCATCGGCGAGAAGATCGACAACGAGGAGCTGGGCGGCGCCTACGTCCAGTGCGACATCTCGGGAGTAGTGGACCATCGCCATCCGGACGACGCCACGTGCCTCGCGAAGATCCGGAGCCAGTTCGCCCAGCTTGCGGACCCGCCGCGCGCTCCCTTCGCCCGGCAGGAGCCGGTCGAGCCCCTCTATCCGGTCGAGGACCTCTACGGGATCATGCCGATCGACCGCTCCCGGCCCTACGACGCTCACGAGGTGCTGGCGCGGCTTCTGGACGGCAGCGAATTCGACGAGTACAAGGCCAACTATGGCCAGACGCTCGTCTGCGGCACGGGGTGGATCGAGGGGCATGCCGTGGGGATCGTCTCCAACCAGCGCTCGATCGTCCCCCGGAAGACCGGCACCGGCCCGGGCGACCGGGAGCTCCAGATCGGCGGCGTCATCTACTCCGACTCGGCGGACAAGGCGGCCCGCTTCGTGGAGCTCTGCAACCAGAAGAAGATCCCGCTCCTCTTCATTCAGGACGTGACCGGCTTCATGGTGGGGAGCCGCGCCGAGCGGGGCGGCATCATCAAGGACGGCGCGAAGATGGTGAACGCCGTGGCCAACTCGACCGTCCCCAAGATCACGCTCTTCGTGGGCAACTCCTACGGGGCGGGCAACTACGCCATGTGCGGCAAGGCCTACGGCCCCCGCTTCGTCTACGCCTGGCCCTCGGCCTCGATTTCGGTGATGGGCGGTGAGCAGGCGAGCAAGACGCTCCTGTCGATCCAGCTCAAGAACCGGGGCGCGGACGTGGGCGAGGAGGAGAAAAAGAAGCTCCTCTCGGAGATCCAGGCCCGCTACACCGCCGCCATGGATCCCCGCTACGCCGCCGCCCGCCTCTGGGTGGACGCGATCATCGATCCGGCCGAGACGCGGGCGGTGATCGGGCGCTCGCTCGCCTGCGCGGCGATGAACCCGGAGATCCCGGAGTTCAGGACGGGGGTGCTGCAGACGTAGGCGGGGCAGGGGTGAGGTCGAACCGCCACGACCTCACCCGAAGGGTTTCCTACCCCGTGTCCCACCGCTTGAGGACCATCTGGATCTCGTCGCGGTGGGTGCTCTCGTCGCGGATCAGGTCGTCGAACTCGACGGCCAGTCCGTAGTGGCCCAGCGCCTCGGCCTGGCGGCGGCGCAGGACGTACCGCTCGATCGTCTCGATCTCGTCCTCCAGCGCGTTTCGGAGCATCTCCTTGGAGTCCTTGGCGGGCTTGACGGGCCCCGGGACGGTCGTGAGCGTCCCCCCCAGAGCGACGATCTTGTCGGCCAGGAGCTGGGCGTGGCCGAGCTCGTCGGGGATCTCCGCCTCGAAGAACTGGCGCAGTTCCATCCGCCACTGGCCCTGCACCTGGCTCGCGTAGGTGCGATAGGTGATCACCGCCGAATACTCCCGGGACAGGTCGAAGTTCAACCCCTTCAGGAACTCCTCGTGGGAGACGTTGACGGACCCGCTGCCGTTGCCGTTGCCGTTTCCAACCTGTTCGTCCCCGCCCTTCTTCCGCTTCAATAGACCCTCTTTTTTTCCCATGGGACTAAGATCTCCTTTCACTCTTCCGGAGACGGCGCCTGCAATGGCCGGGCCGTCTCCTCCCTCAGACAAGCACAGCTTACACCCGTGCTAATCTTTGCCGCCTATGAAATCGATCCGGATCGGCAACGGCCAGGGATTCTGGGGGGACAACGTGGACGCGCCCGTGGAGCTTCTCCGCGGCGGCCCGATCGACTACATCGGCATGGACTATCTGGCCGAGGTGACGCTGTCGATCATGATGCGGCAGAAGCTCAAGAACCCGAAGCTGGGCTATGCCACGGACTTCATCGGCTTCGTCCGCCGCGTGCTCCCGGAGCTTCTTTCGAGAAACGTCCGCGTCATCACCAACGCGGGGGGCCTGAACCCCAGGGCCTGCCGGAACCGGATCTTCGAGGTGGCCCGGGACCTCGGGGTCACGGGCCTGCGCATCGGCGTCGTCGAGGGGGACGACCTCCTGCCGCGCTTGAAGGATCTGATCGCGGCGGGGCATCCCCTGAAGAACATGGAGACCGGCGAGCCCATGGAGAAGATCGTCGGCCAGGTGATGAGCGCCAACGCGTACTTGGGCGCCTGGCCCGTGGTCGAGGCCCTCGCCCAGGGGGCCCACATCGTGCTCTGCGGGCGGGTCACCGACACGGCGCTCGCCTTGGCCCCCGCGATCCACGAGTTCGGCTGGGGTCCGGAGGACTGGAACCGGCTGGCCGCGGGGACGATCGCCGGGCACATCATCGAGTGCGGAGCCCAGTGCACGGGCGGCAACTTCAGCCGGTTCTGGGAGGTGCCCGACCTGTGGAACGTGGGCTATCCCGTGGTCGAGGCCCGGGAGGACGGCACCTTCGTGGTGACCAAGCACGAGGGGACCGGCGGCATGGTGACGGTGGACACGGTCGCCGAGCAGCTCGTCTACGAGATGGGCGACCCCAAGGGCTACATCACCCCGGACGTGGTGGCCGACTTCACCTCGATCCGCCTGCGCCAGGACGGCAAGGACCGGGTCGAGGTCTCAGGGATCGAGGGCGGCCCCAAGACCCCGTTCCTCAAGATCTCGGGCTCGTACCTCGCGGGCTACAAGGCGAGCGGGCAGATCACCCTCTCCGGCCCCCGGGCTGTCGAGAAGGCGAAGCTCGCGGCGGAGATCGTCTGGAAGCGCCTCGAGCGGGCCGGCGTGGTCTTCCCCGAGGAGAGCCGCGAG
This sequence comes from Thermoanaerobaculia bacterium, assembly GCA_035462575.1. GTDB lineage: Bacteria > Acidobacteriota > Thermoanaerobaculia > Multivoradales > UBA5704 > DATARR01. The sequence goes on from DATHUD010000485.1 coordinate 2,986, forward strand.
ACCGAGCTCCTGGGCACCGGGGCCTGCCTGCCCGGGATCTTCCACGCTCCGGACGAGCTGCCCGAGGTCGTCCTCCGGCTGGGCGTGCGCGACACGGACTCCGGCCGGGTGGAGCGGTTCGGCAAGGAGATCGCGCCGCTCGTGACCGCCGGGCCTCCGGGCGTGACCGGCTTCGCCGGGGGCAGGCCCAAGCCGCAGGAGATCGTGGCCTACTGGCCGGCGCTCCTCGCCCGCGAAGAGGTGGAGGGCCGGATCGAAGTCACGGTGGAGGAGTCTTGAGCGGCCGGTCTTTCGCCCTGGCCTGGTACGGCGGGCTTCTTTCGGGGCTCCTCCCCATCCTGCTCCTGGGCTTCCTCTACAGCGCGCTCGCCGACCGCATCGTCTTCGTGGGCTGGGCCCTCGTCTTCGCCACCCTCTGGGTGCTGCTGCTGCGCCACGGGATGGGAGCGGGATGGCCCGCGCCGCGGCTCTTCGGGGCGATGACGCTGCTCCTGGCCGCAGCCTTCGCCGCCTTCGCCGCCCTGGAGAAGAAGCACGGCGAGATCCTGGACCTGGGATTCCGCGCCGTGTTCCCCGGGATCTATCATCCCAACGCCACCGCTCCCCGGACAGCGTGGGGGATCGCGGCGGCGTTCGCCGTCCTCGGAGCCGTGGCATTCGGCTTTGGCGTCTTCAGAAAAGAGAGGCTTGAATGAGAGTACCGCTCGGCCGGATCGCCCACGCGCGTTCGGGCGACAAGGGGGATGCCAGCAACGTCGGCCTGATCGCCGAGACGCCGGAGCTGTACGAGCACATCCGCGAGCAGGTGACGGCCGCCCGGGTCAAGGAGCACTTCCGGGAGGTCTGCCGCGGGCCGGTGGAGCGCTACGAGCTGCCCAACATCCTGGCGCTCAACTTCATCCTCCACGATTCGCTCGGCGGCGGCGGCACCGAGAGCCTGAAGAACGACGCCCAGGGGAAGACGCACGCCCAGGGGCTCCTGACGCTCGAGATCGACGTGCCGGAAAACCTCGTGAGGGTGGGGTCTTGAACGGATTCGAGCGGATCGCGGTGCGTCAGGAGGGGGACCTCCTCTGGGTCACCCTGAACGACCCGGAGCGGGCCAACGCCCTCTCCCCGGCGATGATCGGGGAGCTCACGGAGCTCTACGGGAGCGACCTGCGCGGCCAGGGGGTGCGGGCCGTGCTCCTTTCGGGCGCCGGCAAGAACTTCTCGGCGGGGGCGGACCTGGAGCACCTGCGCTCGCTGCGCGACGCGGGGGAGGAGGAGAACCTCCGCGACTCCCACCGCCTGCGCGGCCTCTTCGAGTCCGTGCTGCGCCAGGAGGCGCTGACGATCGCCATGGTCCACGGCGCCTGCGTGGCCGGCGGCTGCGGCCTCGCCACCGCCCACGACTTCGTGGTGGCCGCCGAGGACGCCCGCTTCCTCTACAGCGAGGTGCGGATCGGGTTCGTGGCGGCCCTCGTCGCCACCTACCTGCCGCTCCGGCTGCGCGGCTCGGACATCCGCGAGCTGCTGCTTTTTCCCCAGTTCGTGGAGGCTCCGCGGGCCCTGGAGATCGGCCTCGTCAACCGGCTGGCGCCCGGGGAGGACCTTCGGGGCGTGGGCGAGGCGCTGGCGGCCCAGATCCTGGAGACCGGCAGCTCCGAATCCATCGCCCGCACCAAGCGCCTCCTGCTGGACGTGATCGGCAAGCCCCTGGGAGACGCCCTGGAGCACGCGGCGGAGGTCAACGCCGCCTCCCGGGCCACGGAAGACTGCAAACGCGGCATCGCCACGTTCCTTTCGACCAAGAAGCCGCCGAAGTGGCGGTGACCATGAAGCTCGTCCTCTTCGATATCGACGGCACGCTCGTCAACTGCGGACCGCAGGTCCGGCCGCTCTTCGCCTCGGCGCTCGTGGACGTCTTCGGCACGGCCGGGGATCTGGACGGCTACGAATTCGCGGGGAAGACCGACCCCCGGATCGTGCTCGACCTGATTACGGCCACAGGGATCTCGCGGGAGGAGGCCCTGGCGGGCATGCCCCGGGTGCGGGCGCTCTACCTCGACCGGCTGGAGCGGGCCCTCGACCGCCGGGGGATGCAACTGCTCCCGGGCGTCCCGGAGCTGCTCGAAGGGCTTGCCGGGAGGGACGACGTGGTCCTGGCGCTCCTCACCGGCAACTGGGAGCCGGGGGCGCGCTCGAAGCTCTCCCGCTTCGACCTCAACCGCTTTTTCGCCTTCGGGGCCTTCGGCTGCGACGGGATCGACCGCTCGGACCTCCCCCCGGTCGCCCTCGACCGGGCGGAGCGGGAGGTGGGGCGCCGTTTCCGGCCGGAAGAGACGCTGATCATCGGCGACAGCCTGTTCGACGTCTCCTGCGCCCGGGCCCACGGCATCCCCTCCCTCGCGGTCGCCACCGGCCGCACCCCGGCGGACGCCCTGCAGGCGGCCGGAGCGGACTGGGTGATCCCGGATCTCCGGGAGGCGGGGGAGCGGGTGGGGTGGCTGACCGTCGAGGGGTAGGCTACGCCGCCCGGCCCTGCGCCCCGCCTTCGAGCGGGCCCCCCATCCGCTTCCACTCGGCCATCCCGTCGGTCAGCTCCACCACCCGGTGGGCGCCCAGTTGGCGCAGGGCGAGGCTCGCCTGGCGCATGACCGGATCCTCGACGCCTTCGCCCACGACGAAGATCTCCGTCCGCTCGGTCGCGCCGGGCGGAAGGGATTTGATGTTCTCCGGGAGGATGTTGACCGCGCCCGGGATGTGCCCCTGGTCGTAAGCGCCCCGCCAGCGCACGTCGACGATCGAAAACGGGGGGAAGGGGCGGCTGATCCGCCGGCGCAGCTCGGCCGTGTGGGTCTTCCAGATCACCCCGTCGAAATGTGGATCCATGGCGTTCTCCTTGGCGGGGGATGGTACCAACACGGACGAGCACGGACAACCACGGACTTTCACGGACAGCGTCGTGGCTGTCCGTGAAGTCCGTGCTCGTCCGTGTTGGTCGGTGTTCGTCCGTGTCCAGCCCGCTACCCCTCCATCGGACGCCGCCAGGCCCGGCGATAGTAGATCGAGGTCCTCCGGAACACGCCCGACTCCACCGACCGGGCGGTGAGCGCCTCGCGCAGGAGGCGCCAGAAGGAGAGCCCCTCCGTGTGCATGCCCCACTCCTCCAGGAGGGGGTAGAAGGCGTCCACGAGCCCGGTCGCCTCCTCGAATTTCCCCTGCTGCGCGTAGACCTCCACGAGGTCGACCGTGAGCAGCGCGAGCTCGCGCTGGAATCCCCGCTGGTGGAGCTTTTTCCAGACCCCCTTGAACGTGTGCTCCGCCTCGGGGAGGTCCCCCAGGGAGCGGGTGATGCGCCCCTCCAGCCAGTGGAGGAGGATGCGCGTCCAGGCGTCGGCGAACTGGCTGTAGAGGTTGCGGGACATCTCGAGCATCGCCATGGCCTCGCGCACCTGCCCGTTGTCGTTCAGGAACCAGGTGAGGTTGTGCCGGGCGCACAGCTCCAGGCGCGGCTCGCGGACGGCGTCGATCAGCGCGAGCGCCTCCTCGGCGAGATCGACCCCTTTCTCCGGGTCTTCGTAGCCCACGAGGAGCGCCTGCTGGAGGAGGGTGCGCCCCTGGAAGTGAAGGTCGCCCCCCTCGCGGTAGAGGGCGAGGGCCCGCTCGAGGAGCTGGGCCGCCTTGTCGAACTCGCCCAGGTCGCAGAGCAGGTTCGCCTCGCGGCTCACCAGGCCGGCCTGCTCGAAGGGATCGTCCGAGCCCTCTTCCAGCGCCTTCCAGGCCTCGCGGAACGCCTCGCGCGCGCCCTCGAAATCCTTGGCGAGCCGCCGGGCGTTGCCCAGGGCGGCGAGCGCCGTGGCCCGGAAATCGGCCAGCCGCTCCTCCCCGAGATTTTCGGGGTCGAGAGAGTCCACCACCGCGAGGGCGAGCTCCGCGAAGTCCACGGCGGCGGCCGGGTCGCGGCGCTCCACCTGCCGGCCCTCCTCGAGGAGCCGCTCGTAGAGCGCCCAGTTGTGGAGCCGCTTGTCGTTGCGGATCATCACCAGCCGCCGCGCCTGGGGATGGCCCTCCAGAGAGGACCACTGGCCGATCGACCGGAGCTTCTCGCGGGCCAGCCGCGTCTCCGCCTGCTCGATCCCGGAGAAGACCTTCTCGAAGACAGGGTCGTAGAGCTCGGGGCGAACCGCCGGCAGCGGGCTCCCCGGCCCCTGCGCCCCGGACACCAGGTTCTCGCGCCTGGCGATCCCCGAGGCCGCCTCCACGCACCGGGGACACCGGGCCAGGAGGTGTCTCACGACCCCCCGGGCCTCTTCTCTGGGAAGCTTCCCCTCAAAAAACAGCTCCAGGGTCTCACGCGGGAAGTGCTCCTCCTCCATCCGATTCCTCCTCAAACCAAGGCAACTCAAATTCCCCTCAGAAGATAGTTGCCAGAGGGCAGAAAATTAGGACAAGGAGGTGCGGGGAAAAGAAGCATCTTCCACCTTCTGGGAACGGCGGAAGGGAGGCGGGAGCGCTTCTACAGGTGCTTGCGGAACCAGCGCTGGGTGGCGTTCAGCGCCTTGATGAGCTGGGGCGTCGGGCCGGCGAAAGGATGGCGGCTGCCGAAGGTGTGGTTTCCGCCAGGGACGAGGAGGAGCTCCGTCTCGCCCCCGGCCGCGGCGGCGAGACGCCGGCCCTCCCCGGCGGGCACGCTCTCGTCCTCCTCGCCGTGGACGAGGAGCCAGGGAGCGCGGCGCTCTGCGGCGGCGGCCAGGATGTCCAGACCGGGGTGCCGCTCCTCGATCTCGGCGAGCATGCCGGGCCCCAACGCCAGCCGCTGGCCGGTGCGGGCGTTCACCACCGGAAGCTCGCCCTGCCGCCGCCACTCCTCCTTCTGCTCGGGGGAGAAGCGGTCCACGTCTGAAATGGCCGCCCAGGTGACCAGCGCCTTCACCCGCTCGTTCCAGGGGGACCGGGCCGAGACGAGGATGGAGTCCCCCCCGCCGCGGCTGTGCCCGAAGAGGCCGATCCGCCCCCGGTCCACCCGGCCGGGCGCGATCGTCTCTCCCGTGGCCGCGAGCACGGCGAGGAGATCCTCGACCTCCCGGCCGTAGGTGTTCGCCCGGAAGGCGTCCAGGTCCGTGACCAGCTCGTCCCCCGGGCGCATGCCGGTGCCCGAGAGGTTGAAGCGGATCACGGTCATCCCCCGCTCCGCGAGCAGGGTCGCGAGATGGGGGAAGAACCCCCATTCCATGAACCCCTTGAAGCCGTGGCAGACGACGACCGTGGGCCGCTCGCCGGGGACGCCTGCGAAGTCCACGAGGCCGTGGAGCGGGTTTCCGGAGGGGGTCTCGAGAGTGAAAGGGGTTGGGGCGCTCACGGGGGGCATTGTAGGGGATCGATCGGAGGAGATTGATAGACTGAAGCCATGACGATCACAGCTTTGAAATCCCTCCCGCTCGCGGACGA
>DATHUD010000486.1:0-8095 GCA_035462575.1 Thermoanaerobaculia bacterium
CCATCCTCCTCCACGCGGGCGAGGACGACTGCAAGACCCAGCCGACCGGCAACTCCGGCGACCGGATCGCCTGCGGCGTTGTGACGATGGGCGGAGGGGGCCAGTAGCCGTGCGTTCCCCCCGGCTTCTCGCGAGGTTTGCGCAGATCGCGACGTTTGCGGCGGCCCTCCTCCTTCTCGGAGGGGCCGCCGTCTCCGTTTCGGGCGCTCCCCTGCGCACGCGCAGCGTCGATCCGCCCGCGGGGCCGGGGGCCATGGGCCCGAACCTCGTGGCGGCCGGGGGGGACCTCCTGCTCACCTGGCTCGAGCCGCTCGACGTCAAAGACAGGACGAAAGGGCACCGGCTCCGCTTTTCCCGTCTTTCGGGAGGCCGGTGGTCCGCTCCGGTCACCGTCGTTTCCGGCGCCGATCTCTTCGCCAACTGGGCCGACTTCCCCGGAGCCATCGAGGGGCCGGACGGCTCGCTCGTGGCCCACTGGCTGGGCCGCACGGGCACGGAAGCCCACGCCTACTCGGTCTTCCTCGCCCGCTCGACGGACGGCGGCACCACCTGGAGCAAGGCCGGGATGCTCCACGAGGCCGGCCCCGGCGAGCACGGCTTCGTCTCCTGGCTGCCCGAGGGGAAGGGCGTGCGCGCCTTCTGGCTCGACGGCCGCGAGATGAGCCACGAAGGGCAGGGGCAGATGTCGTTGCGGACGGCGGTCGTCGGCGAGAAGGCCGGTCCCGGCGAGGTGGCGGACGGCGACGTCTGCACCTGCTGCCAGACCGACGCCGCGCTCGCGGCCGGGGGACCGGTCATCGCCTACCGCGATCACACGAAGGAGGAGATCCGGGACATCTCCGTGGTGCGGAGGACCGAAAAGGGCTGGAGCGATCCGGTCCGCGTCCACGCCGACAACTGGAAGATCCCCGGCTGCCCGGTCAACGGCCCGGCGATCGCGGCCGCCGGCCGGAACGTCGCCGTGGCCTGGTTCACCGGCGCGCGCCCGCCCCGCGTTCAGCTCGCCTTTTCGAAGGACGGCGGCGCCACCTTCAGCCCGGCGGTCCCGGTGGATGCCGGAAAGCCTCTGGGCCGGGTGGACGTGGCCCTCGACGCGAACGGGGATGCCCTCGTGAGCTGGCTCGCCCTCGAAGGCAAGAGCGGCGCGTCCGTCCGCCTGAGGCGCCTCAGCCCCGGTGGCAAGGCCGGCGCGCCGGTCACCGTCGCCGCGACCAGCTCCGCCCGTTCGAGCGGGTTCCCGCGGACGGTGCTCTCCGGGAGCGACCTCTACATCGCGTGGGTGGAGGACGGCGAGCCGTCGCGCATCCGGGTGGCGGCGCTGCCCGCCTCGGCGGTCAAGTAACCTCGACCCACTCGAGCGACACGCCGCCATCCCCCAGGATGAGGCCGGCGAGCTTCTGGAAGGTCTCGCCCGAATCGGTCACGCAGAAGTGGTGGACGGCCTCGTGGGTCGCGGCAAGCCCGCGCTCCTCGAGGCCTTCGGCCACCATCTCGGCCACCGCCTCGGCGGAGTCGACGAGGGTCACCTCCGGTCCGGCCACGCGCTGGAGCACGGGCTTCAGGAGCGGATAGTGCGTGCAGCCCAGCACCAGGGTGTCGATCCCGGCGTTCAGGAGAGGGCGGAGGTAGCGCTCGGCCACCTCCTCGGTGACGGGGTCGTCGTGCCACCCCTCCTCGACCAGGGGGACGAACAGGGGGCAGGCCTGGCTCAGGATCTCGAGGTCCGGCCGGAGGGCGCGGAGCGCTCTGGGATAGGCGTCCGAGCGGACCGTGGCCTCGGTGGCGATCACCCCCACCCGGCCGCGGCTCACCTGGGCGGCCTTCTTCGCCCCGGGCTCGATCACACCCCAGGTGGGCACGTGGGGATCGAGGTGGGGGAGGGCGAGCGCCGAGGCCGTGTTGCAGGCCACGACCACGGCCTTGACGCCCCGCTCGGTCAGGAACTCGATGTTCCTCCGGGTGTAGCGGGTCACCGTCTCCGGAGACTTGCTGCCGTAGGGGAGGCGCGCCGTGTCGCCCAGGTAGAGGATCGACTCCTGCGGCAGCCGCCGCTTGAGAGCCGCGACCACCGTCAGGCCGCCCACGCCCGAATCGAAGACCCCGATCGCGTCCATCAGGGGGCGGCGAGCGTCCGGTCCGGCGAAAGCGGCTGGCTCATATCCAGGTGCCCCGAGAAGCTCTCCCGCTGGAAGCCGTTCCACAGGAGCACCACGTGGGTGGCCTCGGGAACGTTCACCACGATCGAGTTCACGATGCCATAGACCCTCTGCATCTCCTCGGTCGAGCCGCTTTCGGGCGGATCGGGCTGCTCCGGCCACCGCAGGTCCACGTAGGCCGTGCGGTCCTCGCCGAGTTGCACGCTCCCCACGGAGACCTCCTTGGGGAAGAGAGGGTAGAGGCCCGGCTGCTTCGGGCCGGCCAGGAGCGCCGCGAGGATCTTGCGGATGCGGTCCTTGGGAGCCTCGGTCACGTCGAGCTCCCGGGGCTCCCCCCGGAGCCGGCCGCCGTCCGCGGCGAAGTAGAGGGTGAAAACCACCTTCTCCGTGGGGCCGCTCACCGCCGCCGGCCCCGCGCCCGGGGCGCGAGAGCCGCCGCCGCGGCCGGCCAGGAACCACCAGACCGCCCCACCGGCCAGGAGAGCCAGAGCCAGGCCCAGGATGAAGCTCGCCACGCGCCGGTTCATGGAGGAGAGCCCGCGCCTCTCCCTGGATTCGCCGGCGGAGCCTGCGCTCCCGGCTTCGGCGGTCCCGGCTGCCCTGGCTGTCCCTGCGGTCCTTGCAGAGCCTGGGGCACCTCCCGCCCCTCCACCGCCGCCTTGTACCGCGTCACCGCCCGGGCCAGAGCGTCGATGAGATCCGCGCGGTAACCGCCATCCTGAAGCTTCTTTTCTTCCTCGGGATTGTTGATGAAGCCCAGCTCCACGAGGACCGCCGGCATGGCGGCGCCCTTGAGCACCCGGAAGGGGGCCTGCTTGACGCCCCGGTCCTTCAATTGGAGCGCCTCGTTGAGCTCCCTCTGGACGAGGTTGGCGAATTTCTGGCTCTCTTCCAGGTGTTGGCTCTGGGCGAGGTCCCAGAGGATGAGGTCCAGGTCGGAGGACGCCACGTCGTCGCCGGCCGCGGCGTCTTCGGAATCCTGCCCCTCGTGTTCCGGTTTGCCCGCGCCGAGGCTCAGAAAGTAGGTCTCGGCCCCGTGCGCGCCGGAGCCCAGGGAAGAGTTCAGATGGATCGAGATGAACAGGTCCGCCTGGTTCTGGTTGGCGATGGCCGCCCGGGTATCGTGGGGGACGTTCGCGTCCTCGTTCCGGGTGAGGACGACGCGCACCGGCAGGCTCGACTCCAGCCGCGCCTCCAGGTCGCGCGCGAGGATCAGCGTGAGCTCCTTCTCGGGCATGCCGGACGGGCCGATGGCTCCCGTCTCCGTGCCGCCGTGGCCGGGATCGATCACGATCGTGCGCACGCCCCGCGACTGCTCCACCGGAGCCCGCTGCGGGGTCGTGGGCGTCGCGATCGTGGACGGGCGGTGGACGTCGAAGACGAGCCGGAACGGGTTTTCGAGGATGTAGCTCTCGGCCTCCGCCCCCGGCAGGAGCCGGACCAGCACCTGCTGCGGGCCGACCGTGACGCTCTGCACCAGCGGATCCCGGATCACGGGCGGCACCGACGGCGGAGTGAGCCGGTCGCCCAGCATCTGCACCTCGACCTGCCCGGGCTGGCGGTTCACCCGGTAGCTCGGCGCCTCGGGGAACTGGAGCACCACCGTGGTCACCCCCTGGAGGTGCACCACGTCCACCGACACCGGGATCTCGCGGGCGCCCCGCTTGGAGATCGTGAGCCGCGCCGCCTCGGGCCGCCAGTCGAAGGAGTACCCCTCAAGATCGCCGTACGTCTTCTGGAGGAGCTCGAGCGGCACCTGCACCCCGCCCTCGCCGGGAGCGGTGGGCTGGGGGAGCGAGACGATGCTCTCGCCGATCGTGACGATCGGGCTGCCGATGCCGATCACCACGTCCGTCTCGCCGATCCGGAGCGTCAGGCTCTCTCCCGACTCGTCGCTCGTGAGCGTGCCCCCGAGGGCCTCGGTCAGCGGCTCCAGGCCGAACAGCGGGCCGTTGGCGCCCATGGTGACCGGCACGGGGATCTCTCCCTGGCCGGCGAGCGTGACGGACGGGCGCGCTCCCACCGGGTTCACCGGCGGCGCGGGCGACGGAGGCGGCTGCTGGCGATCGCCCTGGGCGGCGACGAGCACCGGAAGCAGCAGGCAGCCGAAAGCGAGAGAGGCCCAGAAACGGCGGTCTTTCACGCGGGAGAGGATACCACCGAGACCCCGCCCCGGGAGGAGGTCTTTGAAACGCCCTCGCCTTGTGTGGTAAATGCTCTGGCATCCGCCGCCGGCAAGGCGGCCCGTCCAGTCCCAAGGAGAGTGAGCGATGGAGATCCGGCAGTTTCGGGTAGTGATCCGTGCGAAGCACTACGACCGCACGTGCAGGTTCTACGGAGAGGCCCTGGCGCTGCCGCGGCTCCAGAGCTGGGAGCACGAGGACGCTCGCGGCACCCTGTTCCAGGCGGGCTCGGCCGTCCTCGAGGTGCGCGGCCGCGCCGCCGCCGCTTCCGGCGAAGGTCCCTTGAAGTGGGACGAGGTCTACGACTACCAGGGGCCCGAGCAGAAGCTCGTCCTCGTCCTCGTCGTCCCTTCGGCCGAGAAGGCCTACGAAGAGATCTTCTTCCGGGAGAAGAACATCCCTGGCGGACTGCGCAAGGACGTCGACGGAACCCTGATCTTCGAGACCCACGACCCCGACGGCCTCAAGGTGGTCTGCCGCGAAGGGTAGGTTCTAGGAGCCCGCGCGGGAGGCGTGGTGCGAGGCGGTTGTCCTTCCCGGGAGAGCGAGCCCGAGCTGCGCGAGGAGGAGCTCCAGATCCTCCCCCGAGGCGGGGACTACGGAGACGATCCGCCCCGCGTTCCGGTGCACCCAGGGGCTCGTCTCCGCGCCGGGGGCGGGAGCTCCCCTGAGCCCCAGGAGCCGGCGCCACTCCCCGTGCGCCTCGTGGCCGTACTCCTCGAGGAGACCCGCGGGAGCGCCCTCGCGCAGGATGCGGTGGAGGCGGAGAGCGAGATCGTTCGCCTCCGAGAGCCCCACGTTCAGGCTGTGGTTGCCGAGCGGGCCCGCCAGATGGGCCGAATCCCCGGCGAGCCAGACCGACTCCCGGCCGAAGCGGCCGGCCAGGCGGCGCTCGAACCGCACCGCCGTCGACCAGATCACCTCGCCCGCGGCCCCGGTAAACCACGGAGCCCGGTCCACGATCAGCTCCGTGAGCCTCTCCCGCACCAGGTAGGGGAACGGCTCCTCCCCGACCTCCGCGAACCGCCGGCTCTTGAAGCGGGGCTCGACAAACCCCTCCCAGTCCGCGATCTGGAAGCTCCACCGGAAGCGCCCCCGGCCGATGGGCCAGAGCACGCTCGAGCCCCCGTCGAGCACCACCCGGACCTCTTCGTCCGGATCTTCGGCCAAGCTGATCTCGAACACGGCGTAGAGCTCGGCCGGCCCCACCTCGGGGAACTCCAGGGCCAGGGCCCGCCGCACCGCCGAGCGGTGGCCGTCCGCCCCGATCACGAACCCGGGCCGGAGGGTGAACGTCTCCTCGACGATTCGCGCCCCGGCCCCGCTCTCCCGGGCCAGCCTCTCCACCTGGGCCACGGCCCCGCCGTCGATCCGGAGCTTCAAGCCGGTCACCCGGTGGTTCCAGAGCACGCGCACGCCGAGCTCCTCGAGGCGGCTTTCGAGGATGCCTTCGAGGCTCTGCTGGGGGAGGACGGTCACGAACGGGAACCTGCACGGGAGCGCCCCGAAGTCCAGGCCGGCGCGCCGCTCTCCGCCCTCGTAGAACCCGAGGGATCCCAGCCGATGCCCCTGGTCGAGCACGGCCGAGGCGAGCTCCGCCTCTTCGAGGAGGCCGAGCGAGGCGGGATGGAGGGCCAGGGCGTAGCTCCGCGCCGCCGGCCGCCGCTCCTCGTCCAGGATCTGGACGCGGATTCCGCGATCCGCGAGCCGCAAGGCCGCGAACAGCCCCACCGGCCCGGCCCCCACGACTAGCACCTCCGGCTGATCGTCGGGATCGAGATCGATGTCTTCGAGAAGGGGGAAGGCGTCGGTGTGACTCATGAGCAGCTCTCCGAGAGAAGGCGGGTTCCATCTCCAGAGTGCCGGGAGGGCGGCCTCGGGGCCAGACCTCGCGAGGTAGGGAAACCCCACCCGGAGGGAGGGGATCACCGGCTCTTAAAGCACCTTCGCGTCCAGGAGGTCCAGGATCTCCGGGCTCTTCGCCAGGTCGATTTTTCGCGCGAAATCGTAGTCTCCGCCGGTGATCGCCGCGAAGTCGCCGGCGTCGAGCGTCCGCGGCCGTCCGTCCCGGCTGCCTGCGAAATCGGCGTAGCGCCGGTTGTCCGGGTGGATCGCGAAGCGCCCGCTGTTGACCACGACTGTCGGCACCAGCGACTCGCACGGGCAGACCGTCCGCCGGAACCAGTCGATCACCTCGGGGCGCGACCGGAAGAAGTCCCGGAAGTGTTCTACCGCGGGCCGGGAGAGCGTCCACCACTGCCATCCGCCGTAGCACCGGAAGGATTCGCCGAACGGGGTTGCCCGCGGCTGCCAGCCCACGAAGGGGCCGTAGTGGAGGTGGAAGCGGAGAGGAGAGACCTTGGCGAGAAAGCGGACGCCCCGGAGGGGGGCGAGCGTCCAATCCGGAAACCGGCGGTATTGGGCGAGATAGCGGGTGCGTCCCTGCCCCGGCCGCCACGGGTTGCGCTCGGCCCCGGGCTCGATCCCCCAGTAGCTCAGGAAACCGTCCACCCCGCTCGCCGCGAGCGACTCCTCGATCTCGCGCGGCGGCCGGGTGGGGTAGTCCTGCCCCGAGAGATAGACCAGCCAGTCGAAATCCCACCGCGGCCGGCCGCCCTCCTGCCGGAAAAGCTCTTCGAGGCCGGTGAGCAGGGGAGCGAGGACCGACATCTCCCCCCGGGCCACGCGGACCTTCTGCGCGATCACCCGCACGTGGGCGTGCTTTTCGAAAGGCGCGGGATCGAGCGCCGAGCCCGTCGCGTCGTGCACGACGAGCACCCGTGCGCTCGGGGAAGACTGCTTGATCGTCTCGACGAGGCGGAGGACCTGGCCGGGATGGGTGTGGCTCTGGATCAGGTAGCAGCAGGCCATGCCGTCACGGAGACGTGCCCGGCAGAGCGGTGAGCAACAGCGGCCGCCCGCGGGTGATCACCATCGTGTGCTCGTAGTGGGCCGCGAGGCAGCGGTCCCGGGTCGTCACCGTCCAGCCGTCGGAAAGCGTATCCACCGTGCCCGCGCCGCTCGTGATGATCGGCTCGATGGTGACGACCATCCCGTCCTCGAACCGGTCCCGGGAGCGGGGATCGAACTTGTTGGGGACCTGCGGCTTCTCATGGATCGTCCGGCCGATGCCGTGGCCGCAGAGCTGGGGGATGACCGAGAAGCCCTGTCCGCGCACCGTCGCCTCCACCACCCGGCCCACCCGGCTGACGAGCTCTCCGGCGCGCGCGACCGCCAGAGCGTCGCGGAACGCCTGCTTCGCGCACCCCGCGAGCCGGCGCGCTTCCGAAGCCCGCGGCTCCACCACCACCGTGCAGGCCGTGTCCGCCATGAACCCGTCCTTCTCGATGGTCACGTCGAGCTTCACCACGTCGCCCGGCGCCAGCACCCGCGGTCCGGGGATGCCGTGGACGACCTCCTCGTTCACGCTGATGCAGGTCATCTTCGGAAAGTTGTAGACCAGCGCGGGGGCCGACCGCGCCCCGTGGCGCTCGATCACGACCCGCGCGACGTCGTCGATCTCCTCCGTGGAGATCCCCGGCCGCACCGCCCGGCGCATGGCTTCGAGCGCCTCCGCGGCCACGCGGCCGGCGATCTGCAGACTCTTGAGCTCGGCTTCCGATTGAATCGTCATGACGCGGCCATTCTATCAGGCCGTGGATCGGGCCGGGCCGGCCGCTCGGCATCGCGGCGCGCGAGCCCGGCGTCGACGGGCACGTACAGGAGCCGCGCGAACATCGCGAGAGCCTCGGCCGG
>DATHUD010000487.1:0-38930 GCA_035462575.1 Thermoanaerobaculia bacterium
TCATACCTTCCGGCGATTCAAAGGCGCGCCCCACCCAGCCCGAAGATCTTAAGATCGGAGACGTGGTGATCATTCCGGAAGTCCCGCTATGGACCCACGTTGTGGTTAATCCCAAGATAGTAGCCGATCGAGCCGCTCTTGTCTCTGCGCTGGCCACCAAACTCAAATGTAGAACGGAGGAGCCAGAGGCGTGCTTGGCAGAGCGCGACGTAACTGTTCTGGATCGTGCGACGACACGGCAACCTAACGATCCTGAACCCGCATCTATTCAGTACTTCAGGGAGAACATCCTCAGAGAGGAAGCTCACTTCAGAGACGACCTTCAGACAGTTGCAGAGGGCATAGTGATGGAAACGTTACCGACGGCTGCGGCTGCTTCAGCGGCCGTGGCTCCTGCCCCCTCACTTCTGCCTCCTCCCGCATCTCCGTTGCCCGCGCCACTGTCAGGTACAGTACCCCTGTCGATATCCCTCGCACCGGAACGATGGCCTCACGACATTGGCCTGCTCGCCACAACCAGAGGCGGGGAGGACAGGAACGAGGACCCCGGTTTGTGCAGTACCGAGCAGTCTCCTATTCTCACTTGGATTCCCGAACTTCTTAGCCAGGCCAACCACGGCCTCCAAGCGGCTGTAGAGGTCACGGCGATAGAGGTGGTGATGGAGGTGTCGTCGACAGCCGTAGCTGATTCGGATGCTGCTGCTCCAATACTTCGCCCCCTGCCGTCGCCGCCGTCCGCACCTCTAGGGCCCACACCGGCATCAGTGACGACGCCCGTGTCGATACCTGTTGCGCCAGAGCAGTGGCCATACGACATAGGACTTATTGCAGTAATTTTAAAGGATGCCGTTGATGCAGAGTACATCCGCACCAGCACAACTATCGGCGTTGCCGATGGCGGCCTTGGAAATCTTTCAGGTAACCCGCTGCCCGAAAGCCTATTCGATATCGGGATTGAAAAGCTGACCGATGACCTGCAGAGCGAACCTGATGGTGAAGACAACGATGATAACCGGTACGTCGATGATATTTTCGGTGCCGGGGTGGCACGGGTCAGGGGCGGAGGAGATCTCGGTACTGGGGATCTCGGTCTGTGTGAAACCGATCAGCCTCCCTTTGCTACTTGGAATCCCGACCGTCTCGAGCGGTTCAGCCACGGCGCGGTCACTTCATCGGTGGCAGCCGCTCTCGGCCTGCGTAAGATCGCGCCCCAGGTGACGGGCGCTCTTCCGAAACTGGTCTTCTTCAGGATGCTGGAGAGTGCATGCACTGAGGATGCGGGAGACAAACCTGAGGCTGCCGAAATGGTCCTAGCGTTTGATTACCTTGAGAGGCGATCGCACATCATCAACATTAGCTACATTATGGACAGGGATGAAACTGGCCTTGGCTTCGCGGGCTATATTAGGTCTGTTTTGCCGTATCGAGACGTGCTGCTCGTGCTCCCAGCCGGCAACAATTGGCCTGGCGACCTTGACGAACACGGTACTTGTCCACCCTGTCTGGGCAACGACCTGACCGATCGCGGCGGCCCGGCTGCCAAGCGTACTATCGTCGTGGGAGCAGCAACGCGGAACCTCCATAGGGCAACGTATTCCAATTATGGCGAGCGGACGGTCGGGCTCTTTGCGCCTGGCGAGCCAATGGGTGCACTGGACCTAGCAAATCAGCAGGTGCCCCTCACAAAAAGCGCAACCTCGTATGCCGCACCGCTTGTCGCTCTGGCCGCGGGAATCGTACGGTCGTTCGGTACGAACAACCCGAAAGACATCAAAGACCGTCTTATCGCGACAACGTGGCCGTTGAATGACCCAGACAGCCGGCCTGATAGGACCCATGTGGGCGTGCTCGACTTGGTCAAGGCAGCGGCGGTTCGGCACCACGCGGTCGAAGTCAAGGAGGCTGAACCGGACGGCCAACTCGTGCGACGGACGTACGTTGGTAAACTGCTCACACCACTGAGGGAGCTGGAGTTCTTCTGTGACGGCCCAACCTTTTCCGAGGCACGTGTGCACGCAATCCGATTGGGTGAGCCGGTCGACGACGGTGAACGCCAGTTACTGGTCTACTACAGGGAGCGGATGGATAATCGGACAAATCGACGCTTGATCCAAAGCTTTTCATGCCGGCCGGAAGGCGAACTCCGCATTCGTACGTTGATGCACGGTGAGAAGACATTCCCCTTGTCGGAGGTCACACAGATTCAACTGCCGTGGCTGCTGCAGTGACGCGGCGGAATAGCTCATCCTCATAGCCAGTCGAACTTCGGCGAGAGCGTAGGAGGTCGTTGTTATAGCCCACCGAAACGAGAATGGTGCGGGCGAGTAAGATACTGGCGATGGTGGATCACGGCGAAGCCCGGCAAGCCGAATGAGGAGCCCCCCCCACCTCACCGGACTCGGAGCCACCTGAGGTGCTTGGCTCTAGACATCGAAGGTCACTGGGACGTGCTCGTTCACAGTCCTCTCCCGTTCGGCAGAGACGGCCAAGTCAGATTACGTTCGCAGTTGACCATTTTCAGTTTACTGAATTGATCAACGAGCCTATCGAAACCTCCGGCGCCCCAGATCGAACGGCACCATTACCGTCGCACCGAGGCACATAATACCCCTTCTACATTGGCAGGCTTGTCGATCTGGATTGATATTTATAAACCTTGTGGTTTCCGGTAGTGCTCAAGCTGGACTTTCCGACCCGAACAAGATCTGGTCCCCACAACCAGGCGGGGCATGCATGATCCTGTCGTGCCACTCGGGTGGCACCTCACCCGCGATCGGCGGCTCGCCGTGCGCCAGCCGATCCTGACCCCGAACATCTGCTCGTAGAACCAGAACGCTTCCGCGCACTGGCCGTTGAAATTGAGATACGGAGTGAATAGCGTCCTGCTGCCTTCGTTTCGCTGATGGGGAAGTGTCCGGTCGTGGTTGGCGACTACCCTTCTCCACCGTGTTGCCTTAAAAAACAGCCCTTCCCTACCTCCCCCCGCCCAAAAACTCCTCCACCGCCCTCCAATACCGCTCGAACGCCTCCACCTGCGGCAGATGCCCCGCCTCCTCGATCGCCACCAGCCGCGCATTCGGAATCGCCGCCTGCGCCCGGCGCCCGAGCTCAGGGTAGTTGCCCAGCTTCGGCTTCACTTCCGGCGGGGCCCAGGCCTTGCCGATGGCCGTCCGGTCCCTCTGTCCGATGATCAGGAGGACCGGCATCTTCAGGTCCGGGAACCCGTAGAGGACGGGCTGGGTGAATACCATGTCGGAGGTGAGAGCGGAGATCCAGGCCATGCGGCGGCGGTCGGGGCCTCGCAGCCAGCCGGCCTGGATTTCGACGAGCGGCTCGTACTCGGGTTTCCAGGTGCCGGCGAAGTAGTTTTCCCGCATGTAGGTGCGCACGCTGTCGGGCGTGGCTTCGAGCTCCGTCTTGAAGCTCTCGTCGACCGTGCGGTAGGGGACGAGCCGCTTCCAGTCTTCCAGACCGATCGGATTGACCAGAACCAGCTTCTCGGTGAAGTCGGGGTACATCAGGGCGAAGCGGGTCGCCAGCATGCCTCCCATGGAGTGGCCTACGACTGAGACGCGGGAGACGCCGAGCGCGGTGAGAAGCCCCTGGGTGTGGGTCGCGAGCTCCTGGAAGGTGAACTGGTAATGCTCCGGTTTTGACGACTTGCCGAAGCCGATCTGGTCGGGGACGATCACCCGGTAGCCGGCGCCCGTGAGCGCCCGGATCGTCCGCTCCCAGTAGGAGCCTGAGAAGTTCTTGCCGTGGAGCAGTAGCACGGCCCGGCCGTTGGCCTTCTCGGGACGGACGTCCATGTAAGCCATCTCCAGCGTCTGCTGCTGCGACTGGATCGGATGGAGACGGACCTCGAAGGGGTATTGGTAGCCGGACAGCCGGGCATCGTAGGTCGCCTGAGCCCGGACGGTTCCGGAAAGGAGGAAGAACAAAGCGAAGATCGAGACGAGCAGTTTCATGGGCTGAAAATCCCTGCAAAATGGCTTCCCGGCAACCCTCCCGGGCATGACGAAAGGGGGCCCGACGGCATAGAATCGACCTCGGAAACCTATGATCGAGCTGATCCCATTCACGGAAGACGACATCGACCGGGTGCTCCCATGGATCACCTCGCGGGAGTCCCTGGAGCTGTGGACGGCCTGGAGCTTCGACTATCCACTCACCCGGGAGCATCTGCAGGGGCACCTGGAGCAGAGCCGGCGGCAGGGAGACCGGCTGATCTTCAAGGCCGTCGACACGGGCGGCGGGGAGGTGATCGGTCATATCGAGTTGGGTGCGATCGATCAACGCAACCGCTCGCTCCGCATCGGACGGGTCCTGCTGGCCCCTGCTTTCCGTGGACGTGGCCTCGGTGCCGGGCTCATGCGGGCCGCTTTGACCAGGTCCTTCGATCAGATGCAGATGCACCGCGTCGAGCTCGGCGTCTTCGACGTCAACCCGCGCGCCATCGCCTGCTACGAGGGGGTGGGCTTCCGGCGCGAGGGGATGCGCCGTGAATCGTTCAGGTCGTCCACAGGGGCCTATTGGAGCGAGATCACCATGAGCATCCTCGCCCAGGAATGGTTTGTACCGTGATCGCCCCGATCGTGCGGTCGGGACGAGCTGCTTCCAGTCTTCCAGGCCGATGACTTCCCGGCAGGAACGCTCAGCGCAGGACGTCAAGCACCTGCCGTGGCGTGATCACGCGGTCAGCGATCGTCCCCCCGACCTGCTCTTTCAGCCACAACGCCAGGACGACCTCCCGTCCGGCGGCGACCGGCAGCCGCCGGGCCTTGGCGTCGAGCTCCGCCAGAAGGCGCTCGGCGTCGCTCGGAACCGACCACTTCACCTCGCCGATCAGAACGCTGCCGCCGTCGAGGCTGGAGGCCACCAGATCGACCTCGAGCGGCCGGCGGTCGAGCCCGGGCCCCCACCAGCGTCCGGCCAGACCCCAGGTTCTGCCGGCCAGTTGGAGATGCGGCACGCTGGCCCGCGCCAGCTCCTCCCAGATCTCTCCGACGTGATGGCCCAGCCGTTGGCCGATCTCCTCCTCCACCTGCGCCACCAGCCCGGCGCCGAGGCGTGAACGGTTGATGTCGACATAGCGAAACCAGAACCGCAAAAAGGGATCGGAAATCTTATAGAGCGTGCGCTTGCCCCCCCGCGGATCTTCCCCGAAAGGCAGTTCGCGGGTGATCAGATCCGTCTCCTGCAAACGCTGGATGGGCCGCGACAGCGTCGTTACCGGCTTGCCCAGCCGCGCCGCGATCTCGGAGATGCGGTGGCATCCCTGACCGATCAGGCTCAGAATCGACGCCGCCTGGGTGGTGTCGCGCATGTCATCGAGCAACAGCCGCGCCGGCTCTTCGGAGAGAACGCCCAGAGGGCTGAGGACAAGAGACCGGAGGGCGGACCGCAGATCCGGATGATCCCCCGCCAGCTCCCAATAGCGCGGCGTCCCGCCCCAGACCGCGTAGGACTCGACGGCGCGTTCGGGAGCGTCCAGGTGAAGCGCTTCCTCGATCCATCCAGCGGGCAGGGGCGAGATCTTTAGGATCTCGGTGGCGCGGCCGAAAAGCGGTGCCGTCCGGTCGAGGACGAGACCCTGCATCATGCGTTGGGAGGAGCCGCTCAGGAGGAGGTGGAGGCCGCGTCCGCTCTCGCGGTCCAAATACTTCTGCAACAGGCTCGGCAGCTCCAGGCCGACTGCAACCATCGAGGGGAACTCATCCAGCGCCAACACCGTCCCGGCCGGCGCCTCCCGCCACCAGCGCGCGAGGAGGGCGTCCCAGTCGGGATACGAGACGCGCTCGAAGCCGGGCAGCAGCCGGCCGATCTCCGCAGCCAGGCTGGCGAGTTGGAGGCTGGCCTCGCGGTCGTCGCCCACGTAGTAGACCGCCCGGGAAGGCGGCAGAATCTCCCTCAGCAGCCGTGATTTGCCGCACCTCCGGCGGCCATAGAGAACCCCAAGTGAGCCCTCGGTCCGGCTGACGAGACGTCGGAGCCGGGCGGATTCTTCTTGGCGGTCAAGGAAGGAGATTTTCACGGCACTGGGTCTCGGACGCTGGAACTATGTAGCAGAAACATTATGTACCTGCTACATAGTATCTGCAAGCTTCCAGCGTCGTGGACCTGTGTGCTTCGTCGGTGTTAAGATTTCCGGCCTTACTCCGAAGAGACCGAGGAAGCTCATGAGAAGTACTCCCTGCCGCGCCCTGCGTCCGCTCGTCCTCGCATTTGTCGCGCTCGCCGTGGTGGCGCTGCCGTCCGCCGGCCACGCCATTTCGCAGACCTCCAAGACCGGGCCGTCCATCCCCTGGTGGAACCGGATCGTCTACGGCGACATCGCCCTGCAGGTGGATATCGAGCCCCTCGATCCCGCGCGCAAGGGCGTCTTGCGGGAGAGGGACCCGCTCGCGTTCCGTTTCCACCTCTTCGACGTGACCACGGGCCAGCCGCTGGTGGACCTGGCGCCCGCGGCCTGGATCGAGCCGGTGCCGAGGGACGAGCCCTTCGATCCCGAGAGGTGCGCCGAGGAGGCACAGCGCGCCTTGGGTGGCCGTCCGCTGGAGGGGCTGGGCGAGGGGATGCGGCCGGGGACCTACGAGAGCGTGACCCGCTTGGGTCCCGGCCGTTACGAGGTCGTCTTCCTCCTCGATGCCCCCCGCATCGTCCAGTGTTTCCAGGTGGACGTGCGCCCGGCGCGCTTCGCCTGGCTGCGCTAGCAGGCCTTTCCGGGAGCCCCGCTCTCCTCGGACCGGTTAAAGCGTTATGCCGCCTCCAGATAACTCGACCGAGATAGCGACTAACGCGAGCCATTAGCGGCTAACGTCGGCGGATAGCCGTTAACTCAGCCGGTTTACCGCTCCACGCCCCGAGGTTCCCTGCCGCAGGAGAGCATGCGGTCAGCCCCGGTCAGATGACTACGGGAGGAACCGTGAACGTGGCGGTCGACGTGTTCGGCTACTTCCAGTAAAGAAGAGACCTTCCAGAACGGCCGGCGGGCTTTCGGGCCCGCCGGCCCCCTGCCTTCCTCCTGCCCTCTTTCTGCTAAACTCGCCCTTCAAAACGTTGACTCGAATCGGTTCTGGACTCCTGATTCATCTAGGGAAGGCTCCGCGTTGGACCGGAAACAGGATCTCTCACGATGGCCACTGACCCAGACGGTATTCCGGAAGAGGGCGAACCGACCCGTCGTGAGATCAGTGTGCACATCCAGTCCGCCGTGGGGGCGGTCCCGGTCCCGCTTTCGGGCCGCACGATCTCCCATTTCCAGATCGGCGAGCCTCTGGGCGGCGGCGGCATGGGCGTGGTCTATCAGGCGGAGGACACCCGGCTCGGCCGCCCTGTCGCCCTGAAGTTTCTGGCTCCGGAGCTGGTCCGGGACCCGGCGGCCAAGGCGCGGTTCCTGACCGAGGCGCGCGCCGCCTCGGCCCTGGACCATCCCAATCTCTGCACGATTCTGGAAGTGGGAGAGAGCGAGGACGGCCTGCTGTTCCTCGCCATGCCTCGCTACGACGGAGAGAGCCTCGAGCGCCGCATCGCCCGTGGCCCCTTGCCGGTCGAGGAAGTCTTGGACGTCGCCGCCCAGGTGGCCCGCGGCCTCGCCAAGGCGCACCAGCACGGCATCGTCCACCGAGACGTCAAGCCGGGAAACCTCTTCGTGACCCGCGACGGCATGGTCAAGATCCTGGACTTCGGCATCGCCAAGCTCACGGGTGAGGCGGGGCCGACCCGGTTCGGCGCCGTCCTGGGTACGCCCTCCTACATGGCGCCGGAGCAGACGCGGGGCGAAGAGGTCGACGCCCGGGCCGATGTCTGGTCGCTGGGGGTCGTCCTCTACGAAATGCTGGCCGGGCGGCGGCCGTTCGTCGGCGGCACCGGCGTCGCGGTGGTCCACTCGGTGCTCCACGATGCTCCGGAGCCCCTGGCGCGCCTGCGGCCCGAGGTGCCGGCGGAGCTCGATCGGATCATCTGCCGCATGCTGGCCAAGGACCCGGGGGAACGCTATGCGGATGCGGCGGAGGTCCTGGCCGACCTGCGGCGGGATCTGGGACTGCGGACCACGAGCAGCCTCGCCCTGCCGGCCGTTGGCCGGCCGCGGCGCTGGCCCGCCCGCGGCGTCGCCCTCGGAGCGCTCGCTTTGGCCATCGCCGGCGTCGTGGGCCTTCTGGTCTGGCGCCGAGACGGAGTCGTGGCGCCCCCGCAGCCGGGGCAGATCGTCCGTTTGACCGACCTCGCGGGAACCGAGACCTCCCCCAGCCTCTCGCCGGACGGCACGTTCGTCGTCTACGCCAAGTCCGTGGACGGCCATTTCGACCTTTTCCTCCAGCGAGTGGCGGACGGCAATCCCATCAACCTGACCGCGGACTCGCCGGCCGACGACATCCAGCCCGCGTTCTCGCCGGACGGCCAGCACATCGCCTTCCGCTCCGAGCGGGCGGGCGGCGGCATCTTCCTCATGGGGGCCACGGGCGAATCGGTGAGGCGCCTGACCGACTTCGGGTTCAACCCGGCCTGGTCCCCGGACGGCCGGGAGATCGCGGTTGCGACCGAGGGGGCCTTCGATCCGACCGCGCGGTTCTCGTTCAGCAGGATCTTCCGGATCGACCTGGCCACGGGCGCGCGGCGTCCGTTGGCGGTACCCGACGGCGTTCAACCGTCCTGGTCGCCCCATGGGTTGCGGATCGCCTTCTGGGGCCTCGCGCAACCGGGGGCCCGGCGGGCGATCTGGACCCTCTCTGAAGAGGGCGGGGCTCCGGTCCCGGTGGTCGACGACGCCTTCTACAACTGGAGCCCGGTGTGGTCTCCCGACGGCGGGTTTCTCTATTTCGCCAGCAACCGGGGCGGCAGCATGAATCTCTGGCGGGTGGCGATCGACGAGCGCTCGGGCCGGGTGCTGGGGGAGCCGCAGCCGATCACCACCTCCTCGGAGTGGAGCGCTCTGCCGAGCTTCTCGCGAGATGGGAGCCGCCTGGTCTTCGCCACGAACAGCGGCCGCAGCTTTGTCGAGCAGGTGCCCTTCGATCCGGTAACAGGCCGGGTCGACGGCCCTCCCGCCCTGGTTTATCAGGGCGCAAGGTCGATCCGGTCGTGTGACGTTTCACCCGATGGGGCCTGGCTGGCCCTGTGGGCCTCTTCCCCCGCGGAGGACCTGCTCCTGATCCGGCCTGACGGCAGCGACCTGCGGCAACTGACGAACGATCTCGCGCGCGACCGCACCCCTCGCTGGTCTCCGGACGGCCGCGGGATCCTGTTTGCCTCGAATCGCAGCGGCAAGTATGAAGCCTGGACGATCCGGCCGGACGGCAGCGGACTGACTCAGCTCACGAATCTCCCGGATCGGCCGGTGCTCTACCCTTTCTGGTCGCCAAACAGCGAGAGCCTCGGATTCCATTATGTCGACCACGGGACGGCCCTTCTGGATCTTGAGAGCCCCAACTCCCGGCCGCGCATGCTCCCCGGGGTTGAAGGCGGCCATACCTTCGCCGGCATGGACTGGTCCGAGGACGGGCGTTTCCTCGCCGGGGTGCTGCTGCGGCAGGACGAGGCGCGTGTGCCTGGGATCGCCCTCTGGTCTCTCAAGGAAAACACCTACCGCCAACTGACCCGGAAGGGAGAGTACCCCGTGTTCTTCCACGACGGGAGGCAGATCCTCTTCATCGAAGCTGGCATGAGCCGGCTCGTCGATGTGGCAACCGGAGAGGTGCGGACAATCCTCTCTCCTCCGCCTCACTCCTCGTATGCCTCGGTGAGCGTCGGGCCGGGGGACAGGAATCTGTGCACGGTGCGAGCTACGGACGAGGGCGACATCTGGAGCCTGGCGCTGGTCGAGCCCGCGGATCGCCCCTGACTTCGTCCGAAGAGGCCCGGCGGCGGATGGCACCGCCGAGCCTTCCTCCGTTGAGACCCCGGCTCAGCAGGCCGAAGAGATCTCGTTGTTGTTGTAACTGATGCTGGTACAGATTCTGATCTGCGAGGTTCCACCTCGGACCTGCTCGAGAAGCCGCGGATCCTCGAGCCTCTGGATCGTTTCACGGTTCAGGGTAAGGCGCTTCCTGTCTTCCTTTTCCTTTTTCACGTGATCCTCCGTTCCGGGTGAAAGTGCCGGGCCAGCGTGCCCATCTCCTCGGACAGTGCTGGCGGTACCGCTCCAGGGAACAAGCAGCTTCGGTAACGTCTCCCGTCGAACTTGCAAAGGCTCTGCCATGCCGAAAGGGAGCCTCGCAACCGCCCCCCGCTCGAAGGGGGCGCAAGAAAAAGCGCCTCTGGCACCGTCCGGCCCATCCCTGACACGAGGATACAGATCGCTGACACGGCCTGACAGATCCCGCCTAGCAGCCGTCCGAAGTGGTCTCCTCGTAACCGGTGATCGTGCAGACTCTGATCTGAGAGGTTCCACCTCGAACCTGTTCGAGGAGACGCGGATCCTCGAGCCTCTGGATCGTTTCACGGTTCAGGGTGAGGCGGCGCTTCTTGTCTTCTTTGTCCTTTTTCACGGCATCCTCCCAAGGAAAGTGCCCGACCGATGTGGCCGGCTCTCCTCTTACAGTGCCGGAGGTGGCTCTCCAGGGAACAAACAGCTTTCCGTAACGCATCCAATCTCGTCCTTCGGCAACTCGAGCAGGAACGGCTTCAACGTCTCCTGGCGGAGACACGAGGGACGCCACGGCCCAGGACGGAGAGAAGAGGGCGGAGTCGGGGCATGACTACTCCTATCGTTGATTCCTTGCCGTATACGGAAGCCGGAGGCAAGGGTTTCCTTGAATGAATCCATCCAACGACTTTTAGTAAGAGTAGCCCAAGAATTCGGGCACTCCACTTGATGAACTTCAGGGCACAGAGGATCTTGACGGCCCTCGCCCGGTAGTCGGTCTGTCACGCTTCTACCGCCCCTTACACACTAATAACGAGTGGCGCTCTAAAGGAATATCAAAAGCAATGACTCTGCGGCATATATCTTCGAGCTTGATCGGATTCTCCTCTACGTATTGCTCGAGCTGTAGAGGATGCCTGACGTAGCTTCCCCCAGCTCAGTCGCCGACGCCCTCGCGCGGCGCGCAGCGCAGACCCCGGATCGCACGGCCTACCTCTTCCTGGGGGATGGTGAGGAGGAGCAGGACCGCCTCACCTATGCCGGCCTCGATGCGCGGGCGCGGGCGATCGCCGCGGCCTTGAGCCGTTCGGTCGGGCCGGGGGGACGCGCCCTCCTCCTCTATCCGCCGGGGCTCGACTTCGTCGCGGCGTTTTTCGGGTGCCTGTACGCCGGGGTGATCGCGGTGCCGGCCTATCCGCCCCGCTCCCCGCGCATGATGCCGCGGCTGCTCGCCATCGTCGCCGACGCCCAGCCCGCGGTGGCGCTCGCCGCGGGCGCGTCGGCAGAGCGGGTGCGCGGCTGGCTCACGCGGACTCCCGAGGCCGCGGCGCTCTCCTGGCTCGCGACCGACGAGCTCGATCCTGCCCCCGCCGGCTGGAGGCCTCCCGCGCCCCACGGGGAGGCCGTGGCCTTCCTCCAGTACACCTCGGGCTCGACCTCGACGCCGAAGGGGGTGATGGTCACGCAGGCCAGCCTGGCCCACAACCTGCGGGTGATCGAGGACGCCTGCGGCCATTCGGAGGAGTCGGTCTTCGTCTCCTGGCTGCCGCCCTACCACGACCTCGGGCTGATCGGGAACCTGCTGCAGGCCACCTGGGTGGGAGCGCCGTGCGTGCTGATGGCGCCGGTCGCCTTCCTTCAGAACCCCTCGCGCTGGCTGCGGGCGGTCTCGCGCTACCGCGGCACGACGAGCGGCGGCCCCAATTTCGCCTATGACCTGTGCGTGCGCCGGATGCCACCCGCGGAGATCGAGAAGCTCGACCTCTCCTCTTGGCAGGTGGCCTTCAATGGCGCCGAGCCGGTGCGCGAGGAGACGCTCGCCCGCTTCGCCGCGGCCTTCGCCCCGGCTGGCCTGCGGCCCGGCGCCCTCTACCCGTGCTACGGCCTCGCCGAGGCGACCCTGATGGTCTCCGGCGGGCGCCCGGGCGAGGAGACGGTGGTGCGCGAGCTGGGCGGGCGGCGGCTCGTGGGCTGCGGCCGCGCGCTGCTCGATCTCGAGGTCGCGATCGTGGACCCGGGCACCGGTGTCCCCTGCCCGCCGGGCGAGGTCGGCGAGATCTGGGTCGCGGGGGACAGTCTGGCGCGCGGCTACTGGAACCGCCCGGAGGAGACGGCGCACGCCTTCGGCGCCACGCTCGCGGACGGGCGCGGACCGTGGCTCCGCACCGGCGACCTCGGCGCTCTCGACGACGGGGGCGAGCTGTTCGTGGCCGGCCGCCTCAAGGATCTGATCATCCTGCGCGGCAGGAACCACTACCCGCAGGACCTCGAAGCCACGGCGGGCAAGGTCCACCCCGCCCTGGGCGACGGCACGGGCGCGGCCTTCGCGGTCGACGCCGATGGCGAGGAGCGGCTGGTGATCGTCCACGAGGCCGAGCGCCATGCCGACGGGCTGGAAGAGATCGCCGCCGCGGTCCGGCAGGCGATCGCCGAGGAGCACGAGGCGCTGACTTACGAGGTGGTGCTGGTGCCCCCGGGCGGTGTGCCGCGCACCACCAGCGGCAAGGTCCAGAGGCGGGCCTGCCGCGACCTGTATCTCGGGGGCGAGTTGCGCGTGCTCGGCGCGAGCCGCCTCTCCCCCGCCGCCGCGGACGAGGACCCGTGGACGGAGGCCCTGCCGGGCTCCCTGGACTGGCTCCGCCGGGCCTTCGCCGCCGCGGCGCGGGTCGATCCCGCCCGGGTCGACCCGGACCGTCCGCTCTCCGCGTCGGGGCTGGACTCGCTGGCCGCCGTGGAGCTGAAGCAGACGGTGGAGGAGGCGACCGGCGTCTCCCTCTCCCTGCCGGACCTGCTCGAAGGAATGACGCTCCGCGAGGTCGAGCAGCGGGTGGCCGCCCTGTCGGCGCCTTGGGCCGCGGCCCCTGAGCCGGCGGCCGGCGCAGTGGCGGCGGCGGGCGAGCCTCCGCTCTCCTTGAACCAGCGCTCTCTCTGGTTCCTCTACCGGCTGGCGCCGGAGAGCCCGGCCTACAACATCGCCGGCGCGGCGCGCCTCCACGGCGTGGACGCCGCGGCCCTGGGCCGCGCGCTCCAGGGGCTGGTCGACCGCCACCCCATGCTGCGCGCCACCTTCGCCGACACGCCTGACGGTCCGGTGCAGAGTGTGGCGGAGCGGGCCGAAGCCGCCTTCGAGATCGTGGACGCCACCGGCTGGAGCGACGCCACGGTGCACCGGAGGCTCCAGGCGGAGGCGTTCCGCCCGTTCGATCTCTCCTCCGGACCCCTCCTGCGGGCGGCCCTGTTGCAGCGCGGCGGCGAGGCCTTCCTCGCGCTCGCCGTGCACCACATCGCGGCCGACTTCTGGTCGATGACGGTGCTGGCCCGAGAGCTCGGCGCGCTCGCCGCGGGCGAAGCTCCGCCGCCTCCCGCAGCCCTGTACACGGACTTCGCCCGCCGGCAGGAGCAACTCCTCGCAAGCCCCGAAGGCGAACGGCTGTGGGAGCACTGGCGGGAGCGCCTGGCCGGAACGCCGCAGCTCGACCTGCCCACCGACCGGCCGCGGCGTCCGGTGCAGACCCTGCGCGGCGGCTCGCGGACGGTGCCCCCCTCGGCCGAGCGGGCGGAGGCGGTCCTCCGGCTCGCAGCGTCCCACGGCTCGACGCCGTTCGTCGCCCTGCTCGCCGCCTGGCAGGCCGTGCTCTCCCGCTGGAGCGGCCAGGAGGAGTTCCTGGTCGGCACCCCCATGGCCGGCCGCTCCGCGCGCGAGCACAGGGACGTGGTGGGCTACTTCGTCAACCCGGTGCCTCTGTGCGCCGATCTCGCCGGGGACCCGGCGGTCCGCGAGCTGGTAACGCGGGCGCGGAGCACGGCGCTCGACGCGCTGGCGCATCAGGATTTCCCCTTCGCCCTCCTCGCCGAGCGGCTGCAGCCCGAGCGCGACCCCAGCCGGCCGCCGCTGGTCGCGGCCCTGCTGACCTTCGAGAAGGCCCCCGCGCCGGAGCTCGCGGCGCTCGCGGCCTTCGCCGTGGGCGTGCCGGGTGTCCGGCTCGACCTGGGCGGGTTGAGCCTGGAATCGCTCCCCCTCGATCCGCCCGCGGCGCAGCTCGACCTGTCGCTCGTGGCGGCCGAGCTCCCCGGCGGCCTCGCCCTCTTCCTCCAGTGGGACGCCGACCTGTTCGACGAGGCGACCGCCGGGCGGATGCTCGGCCACCTCGACCGCCTGCTCGCCGGCATGGCCGAGGCTCCCGGGCGGCGCGCCGGGGAGATCGATCTCCTGACGCCAGCCGAGCAGGCGCAGCTCGTGGCCGGAATCGCCACCGACTACCCACGGGAGGCGACGATCCACGCGCTCTTCGAGGAGCAGGCCGCGCGGGCGCCCGGGCGGGTGGCGGTGACGGCCGACGACGGGACCGCCCTCACCTACGCCGAGCTCAACGCGCGCGCCAACCAGCTCGCCCACCACCTGAGGGCCGCGGGAGTCGCCCCCGAGACCCTGGTCGGGGTCGCCCTCCCGCGCTCGCCGGAGATGCTGGTGGCCGTGCTCGGCGTGCTCAAGGCCGGCGGCGCCTACGTGCCGCTCGACCCGGGCTACCCGCCGGAGCGCCTGGCGCGGATGAAGGAGGAGGTCCGGCTCCCGCTCCTGGTGACGGAGGCTCTCCTCGACCGCGACCGGGAGGCGATCGCCCGGCGCAGCACGGCGGATCCCGGCGGGTGGAGCGACCCTTCGGGCCTCGCGTACGTGATGTTCACCTCCGGCTCCACGGGCCGGCCGAAGGCCGTGGGAGTCCCCCATCGGGCCGTGGTGCGCTTGGTGCGCGACACCGGCTACGCAGACCTCGGGCCGGACCAGGTGTTCCTGCAGTTGGCGCCCGCCTCGTTCGACGCGGCGACGCTCGAGATCTGGGGCCCTCTGGTGAACGGCGGGCGGCTCGCCCTCTTCCCGCCGGGCCCGGCGACGCCCACGGCTCTCGGCGCGGCGATCGCCCGGCACGGGGTCACCACCCTCTGGCTCACCGCCGGCCTCTTCCACGAGGTGGTGGACAGCGGCCTCGACGCCTTGCGGCCGTTGCGGCAGCTCCTGGCGGGGGGCGACGCGCTCTCCCCCGAGCCCGTCAACCGGGTGCTCGCGGAGCTCCCCGGCTGCGCGCTGATCAACGGCTACGGCCCCACCGCGAACACGACCTTCACCTGCTGCCACCCGGTGCGCGAGCCGGTGCCGCCGGGCGGGTCCGTGCCCATCGGTCGGCCGATCGCCAACACCCAGGTGTTTGTGCTCGATGCGCGGTTTCTACGGGTGCCGCCGGGGGTGCCGGGCGAGCTGCTCACGGGCGGCGACGGCCTCGCGCGCGGCTATCTCGGCCGCCCCGACCTCACGGCGGAGCGGTTCGTCCCCAGCCCGTTTGCCACGGGGGAGCGCCTCTATCGCACGGGCGACCGGGTGCGCCTGCGGCCGGACGGCGCCCTGGAGTTCCTCGGGCGCCTCGACCAGCAGGTGAAGATCCGCGGCTTCCGCGTGGAGCCGGGCGAGGTGGAGGCGGCCCTCATGGAGCGCTCCGGAGTCGCCTCGGCGGCGGTGCTCGTCGAGGGCACGGGATCCGGCAAGCGGCTCGCGGCCTGCGTGGTGCCCGCGGACCCGGAGGCCGAGACGCCCGCCCGGCTCCGCGAGCGCCTTCGCGAGGAGCTGCGGGAGCGGCTGCCGTCCTTCATGGTGCCGTCGCGCTTCGCCGTCCTCGACGCCCTCCCCCTATCGCCGAACGGCAAGGTGGACCGCCGGGCCCTGGCGGACCTGCTGCGGACCCTCCCCGACGATTCCGCGAGAGAGGATTTCGATCCCCCGGAGGGGCCGGTGGAGGAGCGCCTGGCCGGGATCTGGTCGGGCCTCCTGGAGCGCGAGCGGGTGAGCCGCGGGGACGACTTCTTCGCGCTGGGCGGCCACTCGCTGCTCGCGGTGCGGCTCGCCACCCGCGTGCGCGACGCCTTCGGCGTGGAGCTGCCGCTCGCGCGGATCTTCGGGCGGACGACCCTCGCCGAGATGGCGGCCGAGGTCGAGCGGGGGGCGGCCGCCGAGGCGCCGCCTTTGCGGCCTGTGCCGCGGCCCGCCGAGATCCCCCTCTCCTTCGCCCAGGAGCGCCTCTGGTTCCTCGACCGGCTGGCGCCCGGGCAGGCGGTCTACAACGTCCCGGTGGCCGTGCGCCTGCGCGGGAGCCTCGATCCCGAGGCCCTGGAGGCCGCCCTGGACCGCCTGCTCGTGCGCCACGAGGCCCTGCGGACGGTATTTTCCGAAACGAGCGCCGAAGGAAGCGCCGGACCGGTGCAGGTCATCCTTCCGCCCGCGCCGTTCGCGCTCGCGAGGATCGACCTGTCGGCCGCTCCCGAGCCCGAGGCCGAGGCCCGGCGGGAGGCCGCGGAGGAGGCCCGGCGTCCGTTCGACCTGGCGACCGGGCCGGTCTTCCGCGGCCGCCTGCTGCGGATCGCGCCGGAGGACCACCTGCTGGTCTTGACGATCCACCACATCGCCGCGGACGGGTGGTCGCTCGGCCTGCTCTTCCGGGAGCTTGGAGACGGACCGGAGCTGCCGCCGCTCGCGGTCCAGTACGCGGACTACGCCCTGTGGCAGCGGGGGTTCCTGACCGGCGAGGTCCTGGAGAGCCGGATCGCCTGGTGGCGCGAGGCCCTGGCCGGCGCCCCCGAGGTCCTGGACCTGCCGGCGGACCGGCCGCGGCCCGCCAAGCCGAGCTGGCGCGGCACGGCGCTGCCCTTCACCCTGCCCGCGCCCGTGGTCGCGAGCCTGCGGGAGACCGCCCGGCGCCAGGACGCCACGCTGTTCATGGCTCTCCTCGCCGGCTTCTCCGCCCTGCTCTCCCGCGTGAGCGACCAGCAGGACGTCGTGGTCGGCACGGTGGCGGCGAACCGCGACCGGGCCGAGCTCGAAGGGCTCATCGGCTTCTTCGTGAACGCCCTCCCCCTGCGCCTGCGCCTCTACGGCGGACCGGGCCTCTCGACTCTGGTCGACCGGGCGCGGGAGGCGGCCCTGGGCGCCTTCGCCCACGGCGACGTCCCCTTCGAGCGGCTGGTCGAGGCGCTCGCGCCGCGGCGCGACCGGGCGCGCACCCCGCTCTTCCAGGTCTCGTTGGCGTTTCAGGAGACACCGGCCCGGCCGCCTCGGCTCCCCGGGGTGAGCGCGGCGTTCGAGCCGCTCCATACCGGCACCTCCCGCTTCGACCTGAACCTGTTCCTGGAGGAGGACGGCGGCGGGCTGTCCGGCGGCGCCGAGGCCAACGCGGACCTGTTCGAGGCCACCACCGTCGAGCGCATGCTCGGCCACCTCGTGATCCTCCTGGGCGCCGCGGCGGCCGATCCCGAGCGCCCACTGGAGGACGTGCCTCTGCTCTCACAGGCCGAGCGCCGGCAGGTGGTGCTCGATTGGAACGAGCCGGCCCACGAGGTGCCGGCCGACGCAATGGAGGCGACCCTCCACCGCCGGTTCGCCGCGGCCGCGGCCCGCGCGCCCGAGGCGGTGGCCGTCACCGACGGCGAGCACCGGGCGACCTACGCCGGGCTGGACCGCGCCGCGAACCGGCTGGCCTGGCGCCTGCGCCGCCTGGGCGTGGGGCCGGAGGTCCGCGTCGCCCTCTATCTCGAACGGTCGCCGGAGCTGATCGTGGCCCTCCTGGGCATTCTCAAGGCCGGCGGCGCCTACGTGCCGATCGACCCCGACGTGCCCGGGGAGCGCCTGGCCTACGTGCTGGAGGATGCCCGCCCGCGCGCCGTCGTCACCCAGGTTTCCCTGGAATCCCGGCTTCCGGACGGCGGACCCGAGATCGTCCGGATCGACGATCCCGCGCTCGACGGAGCGCCCGAAGGAGAAGATTGCGAGGCGCCGGCGGACCTCTCCTTGCCCTGCCATGCCGCCTACGTGATCTACACCTCGGGCTCCACCGGCCAGCCCAAGGGGGTCGTGGTCGAGCACGGCCAGGCGTCCCGCCTGCTGGCGGCGACGGACGCCTGGTTCGGCTTCTCCTCGGACGACGTCTGGACCCTGTTCCACTCGATCGCCTTCGACTTCTCGGTCTGGGAGATCTGGGGGGCGCTGGCCTACGGCGGCCGCCTGGTGGTGGTGCCGTACTGGAGCAGCCGCTCGCCGGCGCGGTTCTACGAGCTGCTCGCCGAAGAGGGGGTCACGGTGCTCAACCAGACGCCCTCGGCCTTCCGCCAGTTGATCCGCGCCGAGGGCGAGCGGAGAGCGCCGCTCCCGCTCTCCCTGCGCTGGGTGATCTTCGGCGGCGAGGCCCTGGAGCCGTCGTCCCTCGCCCCGTGGTTCGACCGGCACGGCGACTTACGGCCGCGGCTGGTCAACATGTACGGCATTACCGAGACCACGGTGCACGTCACCTTCCGCCCGCTCTCCCAAGCCGACCTCGGAGGTCCGGAGGGACATCCGGTGCCGACGGTGCCGAGCCTCCTGGGGCGGCCGATCCCGGACCTGCAGATCCATCTCCTCGACCGCCGGGGCGAGCCCGTGCCGCCTCTCGTCCCCGGCGAGATCCACGTCGGCGGCGCCGGCGTGGCCCGGGGGTACCTGGAGCGGCCGGCGCTCACGGCGGAGCGCTTCCTCCCCGACCCCTTCTCCGGCCGCTCCGGAGCCCGCCTCTACCGCTCCGGCGACCTGGCCCGGCGGCTGCCCGGCGGGGAGATCGAGTACCTCGGCCGCACGGACCACCAGGTGAAAGTGCGCGGCTTCCGCATCGAGCTCGGCGAGATCGAGGCGGCGATCTCTTCGCACCCGGACGTGGCCGAGGCGGCGGTGCTCTCGCGCGGCAGCGGCGAGGAGAGCCGGCTCGTGGCCTGGGTGGCGCCGTCCCGGGTGCGCGCGGCGGAGCTGCGGCGCCACTTGAAGGACAGGCTCCCGGACTACATGGTCCCGGCCGAACTCGTCTTCCTGGACGCCCTGCCGCTCACGGCCAACGGCAAGCTGGACCGCCGGGCCCTGCCCGAGCCAGCCGGGGAGCCCGGCCCGGCCGATGCGGCGGAGGCCGCCGAATCGGCCGGGTTGCGGACCCCGGCCGAAGAGCTGATCGCCGGGCTCTGGGCCGGCCTCCTCGACCGCGAGCGGGTGGGCCGCGACGACGACTTCTTCGAGCTGGGCGGCCACTCCCTGCTCGCCGCGCGCCTGGTCTCCCGCCTGCGCGCCGCGTTCGGGGTGGAGCTCCCCCTGGAGACAGTCTTCAAGGAGCCCACCGTGGCCGCACTCGCCGCAGCGGTCGAAGCGGCGTCCCACACCCCGGCGCCGCCGCTCGTCCCCCGTCCGCCCGGGGCCGAGGCGCCGCTCTCTCCCGCGCAGGAGCGGCTCTGGTTCCTCGACCATCTGGAACCCGGGAATCCGGCCTACAACGTGCCGCTGGCCCTTCGCCTCTCGGGCCCGGTGTCCGCCCCGGCCCTGGCCGCCGCCCTCGCCGCGGTCGCGGCGCGCCACGAGTTGCTGCGCGCCACCTTCACCGAGCTCGCGGGGCAGCCGGCTCAGGAGATCTCCCCCGAGGCCCGCTTCCCGCTGACGGTGGTCGATCTGACGGGGATTCCCGCGGCCGCGCGGCCGGAGGAGGCGGCGCGCCAGGCCAACGCGGAGGCGCGGCGCCCGTTCGACCTGGCCGCCGGGCCGCTCTGCCGGGCCGCCCTGCTGCGCCTGGACGGCGAGGAGCACCTCCTGGTGCTCGACGTCCACCACATCGCCTTCGACGGCGGGTCGGCGGAGATCCTCCTCGGCGAGCTCGGGCTCCTCTATGCCGGGACGCCGCTGCCCCCGCTGCCGGTCCAGTACGGCGACTTCGCGCTCTGGCAGCGCGCGTGGCTCGACGGCCCGGAGCTCGCGGCCGAGCTCGGCGCCTGGCGCGAGCGGCTGGCCGGAGCGCCGGCCGCCTTGGACCTCCCGGTCGACCGGCGGCGGCCCGCGGTGCAGACCTTCCGCGGCGGAGCGGTGCCCGTGCGGCTGCCGGCGGAGCTCGTGCGCGGCCTGCGGGCCCTCGGCCGGCGCCGCGGCGCCACCCTGTTCATGACCGTGCTGGCCGGCTGGTCCGCCCTGCTCCACCGCGCGAGCGGCGCGCCGGAGGTCGTGGTGGGCTCGCCGGTCGCCAACCGGCGGCGGCCGGAGCTGGAGGGGCTGATCGGCCTCTTCGTGAATACCCTGCCGCTACGCGTCGATCTCGCCTCCGATCCCCCGTTCGCGGAGCTGGTCGACCGGGTGCGCGCGGAGGCCCTCGCCGCCTATGCAGGCCAGGATGTGCCGTTCGAGCGCCTGATCGAGGTTGTGGAGACCGGGCGCGACCTCTCCCGGAGCCCGCTGTTCCAGGTGATGCTCGCGCTCGCGGACGGCGCCGCCCCGGCCCTCCGCCTGCCGGGGGTGACCGCTTTTGAGGTGCCGCTCCACAACGGCACGGCGAAATTCGAGCTGCTCCTCGCCTTGAACGGCCGGGAGTGCGGCCTCGAAGGCGGTCTCGAATTCAACGCCGGCCTGTTCGACGCGGCGACCGCGCGGCGGCTGGCGGACCGGCTCGCACGCCTCCTCGCCGGAGCCGTGGCCGCCCCGCAGGCCCGGGTGGGCGACCTCCCCCTTTTGGACGTGGCCGAGGAGCGGCAGATCCTGGTGGACTGGAACGCGACCGAGGCCCCGTTCCCGCGCGATCTCGGCCTCTACGAGCTGTTCGAGGCGCAGGCGGCGCGCACGCCGCGGGCGACCGCCCTGATCCACGGTGAGCAGCGGGTGACCTACGCCGAGCTCGACGCCTGGTCCGGCCGCCTTGCGCAACGCCTACGTGCGCTGGGAGTCGGGCCCGAGGTGCTGGTGGGCGTCTTCTGCGGCCGCACTCCCGGCATGGTGGCCGCGGCGCTCGCCGTGCAGAAGGCCGGGGGCGCCTATCTGGCCCTCGATCCGGCGTACCCCGCGGACCGCCTGTCCTTCCTGCTGGCGGACTCGGGGACCCCGGTGGTGCTCGCTGAGGAGAGCGTCGTCGCGGCGCTGCCGGCCTTTTCCGGGACGCGGGTGCTCGTGGACCGCGAACCCGGCCCCGAACCGGAAGAGCGGCCGCGCGGCTTCGTCCATCCCGAGCAGGCAGCCTACGCCATCTACACGTCCGGCTCGACCGGCGCTCCCAAGGGGGTGATCGTGCGTCACGGCAGTGCCGTGAACCGGATCTCCTGGGCCCTCTCGGCCTATCCTCCGGAGGTGCTGGCCGGCGTGCTCGCGGCGACCTCCCTCTGCTTCGACCTCTCGGTGTTCGAGATCTTCGTCCCGCTCGCCGCCGGAGGGACCGTCATCCTCGCGGAAGACGCCCTGGCGCTCCCCGACCTCCCGGCGGCTTCGTCGGTGACCCTGGTCAACACGGTGCCGGCGGCGATCACGGAGCTCGCGCGGGCCGGCGCGATTCCCGGCTCGGTGCGGGTGGTCAACCTCGCCGGCGAGCCGCTGCGCCGCGAGCTCGCCGAGCGGCTCTACGCTTTCCCCGGGATCGAGGAGGTCCACAACCTCTACGGCCCCTCGGAGGACACGACCTACTCGACCGGCGCGCGGGTGGAGCGGGCGGACGAGCGCGAGCCCGCGATCGGCCGGCCGCTCCCCAACACCCGGGTCTATCTGCTCGACTCCCGGTTCCGCCCGGTGCCGGCGGGAGCGCCCGGCGAGCTGTGGATCGGGGGCGCCGGGTTGGCCCGCGGCTACCTGCGCCGGCCGGAGCTGACCGCCGACCGCTTCCGCCCCGACCCGTTCGGCCCGTCCCTGGGCGGCCGGCTCTACCGCACCGGGGATCTCGCGCGGCAGCGGACGGACGGCACGCTCGACTACCTCGGCCGGCTCGACCACCAGGTGAAGGTGCGGGGCTTCCGCATCGAGCTGGGGGAGATCGAGGCGGCCCTCCTCGCCCACCCCGAGGTCCGCGAGGCGGCGGTGCTCGCCCTCGCCGACTTCGAGGGCAAGCACCTGGTGGCCTGCGTGGCGCCGGCGGCCGTGCCGCCCGCCGAGCTGCGCCGGCACCTGGCCGAGCGCCTCCCCGGCTTCATGGTGCCCGCGGCCTTCCTCGGCCTGCCCCAACTGCCTCTCACCCCCAACGGCAAGGTGGACCGGCGCGCCCTGGAGAAGCTCGCGCCGGGCGCTTCCGGTGAGGAGCGCGGAGAGTACGTGGCGCCGCGCAATGCGATCGAGGAGATCCTCGCACCGCTGTGGTCGGAGATCCTGGGGATCGACCGGGTGAGCGTGCTCGACGACTTCTTCGCCCTGGGGGGGAGCTCGCTGGCCGGGGTGCGGCTGGTCTCGCGGGTGCGCGAGCTCTTCGGCGTGCGCCTGCCGGTGCGCCAGTTGTTCCTGGCTCCGACCGTGGCCGGCATGGCCGAAATCCTTGCCGCCGAAATGGTAGCGTTGGCCGGCGACGACCTCCTGGACGAAATCGATGCCGAGGTGCTGCATGGCTGATGAGAGCAAGCGTGTCACCGACCTGTCCGCCGGCAAGCTGCGCCGGTTGATGTCGCGGCTCGCCGAGCGGCAGGGGACGGCAGCGGGCATCCCGCGCACGCCGCGCGGCGGCGCGATGCCGCTGTCCTTCGCCCAGGAACGCCTCTGGTTCCTCGACCGGTTGGGCGCCGGGGGCGCCGCCTACCACATCCCCGCGGCTGTGCGCCTGCGTGGACCGCTCGACGCCCTCGCCCTGGAGCGGACCCTCCACGCCCTGGTCTTGCGCCACGAGGCGCTGCGCACCGCGTTCACCGAAGAGGACGGCCGCCCCGTCCAGACGGTCCAGGAGGACGTGCGCCTGGCCCTGCCGCGAGTCGACCTTTCGGTATTGCCCGAGGACCTCGGCGCGGGCGAGCTCGCCCGGATCACCCGGGACGAGGCGAGCCGGCCCTTTGACCTGACCGAGGCGCCGCTCCTGCGCGCCCTGCTCGTCCGCCTCGGCCCCGGCGACCACCGGCTCGCCCTGGCCTTCCACCACATCGTCACCGACGGCTGGTCGCTCGGGGTGCTCGTCCGCGAGGTGGCCGCGCTCTACCCGGCGCTCGCCGCGGGAGTTGAGGCGGATCTGCCCGAGCTGCCGATCCAGCCCGCGGATCATGCGGTCTGGGAACGGGAGCGGCTGCGCGGCGAGGAGCTCTCAAGCGAGCTCGCCTTCTGGCGCGAGCGCCTGGCCGGCCTGCCCCCCCTGGAGCTGCCGGCGGACCGGCCGCGCCCCGCGACTTCGAGCTTCCGAGGGGCGTTGGCGACCCTCGACCTGCCGGCCGAAACGGCCCGCGCCTTGGAAGCCCTGGCCCAGCGCGAGAGAGCCACGCCGTTCATGGCCCTGCTCGCGCTGTTTGAGACCCTGCTGCTGCGCTATACCGGCCAGAGCGATTTCGGCGTCGGCACGCCGGTCGCCAACCGGACCCGCAGCGAGGTCGAAGGGCTGATCGGGTTGTTCGTCAACACCCTCGTCCTCAGGGTCGACCTGTCGGGGCGGCCGGGCTTCGCCGAGCTGCTGCGCCGCGCCCGGGAGGTCACCCTGGCGGCCTTCGCCCACGAGGAGCTCCCCTTCGAGAAGCTCGTCCAGGAGCTGCGGCCGGAGCGCGAGCCGGGCAGGAATCCCTGGTTCCAGGTGCTGTTCACCCTGCAGAACCAGCCTTGGCCGAAGCTGAGCATGGGCGAGATCGACCTGGAGCTCTCCGAGGTCGACACCGGCACGGCGCGCGCCGATCTCACGCTCCTCTGGCGCGAGCGGGACGGGGGGCTCGCCGGGGCTCTGGAGTACAGCACCGATCTCTTCGAGCGCGCCTCGGCCGAGCGCCTGCTGGGGCACCTGGCGGAGCTGCTCCGCGGCGCTCTCGCCGACCCGGAGCGCGAGATCTGGGACCTCCCCCTCCTCGCCGAGGCCGAGCACCGCCAGATCCTCGCCGAATGGCGCGGCTCCGTGGCCCCCTACCCCCGCGAGGCCACGGTCCACGAGCTGTTCGCGGAGCAGGCCGCCGCCGCGGGCGGCCGGGTGGCGGTCGAGGCCGGAGATGCGCGGCTGACGTACGCGGAGCTCGAGTCGCGGGCCAACCAGCTCGCCCGGCACCTCTGCCGCCTCGGCGTCGGGCCGGACTCACCCGTCGGCCTCGCGGTGCCGCGCTCGCCGGAGATGGTGGTCGGCCTCCTGGGCATCCTCAAGGCGGGCGGCGCCTACCTGCCGCTCGATCCAGCGGTTCCGCGGGAGCGGCTCGCCGCCCTGGCCGGCGAGGCCCGGCTGCGGGCGCTCGTCACCCTGGAGCCGCTCCTCGACCGGCTCCCCGGCGGGATGGCGACGGTCTGTCTGGACCGCGACCGGGAGGCCCTGGCCGCAGAGCGCCGGACGGCCCCGGCCCGCGGAGCCACGGCCGATAACCTGGTCTACGTCCTCTACACCTCGGGCTCTACCGGGCAGCCCAAGGGGGTGGCCGTCCCCCACCGCGGCGTGGTGCGGCTGGTGCGCGGCGGAGGCTTTGCGCGCCTGGACGCCGGGCAGGTCTTCCTCCAGCTCGCGCCCCTCTCCTTCGACGCCTCGACCCTGGAGATCTGGGGAGCGCTGTGCAACGGCGGGCGGCTGGTGATGGCGCCGCCCGAGCCGCCGTCGCTCGCCGAGCTCGGAAGCCTGCTAACCCGCCATGGCGTGACCACGCTCTGGCTCACGGCGGGCCTCTTCCACCAAATGGTCGACGAGGGGATCGACGGCCTGCGGGGCCTCTCGCAGCTCCTGGCCGGCGGCGACGTGCTCTCCCCCCTCCACGTGCGCCGGGCCAAGGCGGCCCTGCCCGGCTGCGACCTGATCAACGGCTACGGCCCGACCGAAAACACCACGTTCACCTGCTGCCACCCCATAGCGGAAGCGCCGTCGGACACCCCGGTCCCGATCGGGCGGCCGATCGGGAACACCCGCGTCGACCTCTTGGACCGCGAGTTGCGGCCGGTGCCCGTGGGGGTGCCCGGAGAGCTCTACGCCGGGGGTGACGGCCTCGCCCGCGGCTACCTCGGCCGGCCGGACCTGACGGCGGAGCGGTTCGTGCCGAGCCCGCTCGCCGGGGCGGAGGACGAGCCCGGCGCCCGCCTGTACCGCACGGGGGACCTCGCCCGCTGGCGGCCGGACGGCACGCTCGACTTCCTGGGACGGATCGATCAGCAGGTGAAGATCCGCGGTTTCCGCATCGAGCCCGGGGAGATCGAGGCGGTTCTGGCGACCCACCCCGGCATCGCCGAGTGCGCCGTGGTGGTCCACGGCAGAACCGGAGAGGACCGCCGCCTGATCGCCTGGCTCACCCCCAGGGAGGGTGCGGCTCTGGAGCTGGCCGAGCTGCGCGCCTGGCTCGCCGGCCGGCTGCCCGCCTACATGGTGCCTTCCGCCTTCGCCTTCCTGGACGCCCTGCCGCTCAACCCCAACGGCAAGGTGGACCGCCGGGCGCTGGCCCGTCTGCAGCCGCCGTCCGCCGAAGCTCGCGGCGCCGAGCCGGAGACACCGCTCGAGGTCCGGCTCGCCGCGATCTGGAGCGGCCTCCTCGGCCAGCCGCGGATCGGGCGCGACGACGACTTCTTCGCCCTGGGCGGCCATTCGCTGCTCGCCACCCGCGTGGTCTCGCGGCTGCGCGAGGAGATCGGCATCGAGCTGCCGCTCGTCGCCGTGTTCGAGAACGCGACGCTCGCGGGCCTCGCGGCCGTGGTCGAGCGGACGGCGGGAAGCGCGCCGGACGACGGTCCGATCCCCGCCGCGGCCGGCCTGGAGGAGGCCCCGCTCTCCTTCTCCCAGGAGAGGCTCTGGTTCCTCGCAGAGCTCCGGCCCGGCAGCGCCACCTACAACATCCCGGCCGCGGTCCGGCTTTCGGGCGCGCTCGATCCCGCGGTGCTCGCCGCCTGCTTCGGCGAGATCGTCCGCCGCCACGCGACACTGCGCACCACCTTCCCCACCGTGGGCGGCGAGCCTCGCCAGCGGGTCGCCCCGGCGGCTCCGGTCCACCTGCCCGGGGTCGACCTCGCCGCGCTGCCGGAGGAGGCCCGGAGCCGGGAGGCCCGGAACCTCCACACCGCCGAGGCCGCGGCACCCTTCGACCTGGCCGCCGGACCGCTGCTGCGCACCACCCTGCTGCGGCTCGGCCCGGACGAGCACCTGCTCCTGCTCAACGTTCACCACATCGTGGCCGACGGCTGGTCCGTGGGCATCCTCGTGCGCGAGATCGCGGCCCTCTACGAGGCCTTGGCCCTCGGTCAGCCGTCTCCGCTGCCGGAGCTACCGATCCAATACGCGGACTTCGCCCTCTGGCAGCGCCGCCGCCTCGCTGGCGCCGCCCTGGACCGCGAGCTCGATTTCTGGCGCGAGCGCCTGCACGGGGCTCCGCCGGAGCTGGCGCTGCCCACCGACCGCCCCCACCCCGCGGTACCGAGCGGGCGCGCCGTGAGCTGGCCGCTGCGCTTTTCGGGCGAGCTCGCGGAGGGGGTCCGCCGCCTTGCCCGCAACGCCGGCGCCACCCCGTTCATGGTGCTGCTCGCCGCGTTCGAGTCCCTGCTCTCCCGCCTCTCCGACCAGACCGACTTGACGGTCGGGACCTCTGTCGCCGGACGCCAGCGCGCCGAGGTCGAGGGGCTGATCGGCTTCTTCGTCAACACCCTGGTGCTGCGCGCCGATCTCGCGGGCGCGCCCTCCTTCGACGGGTTCCTCTCCCGCACCCGCCGGCATGCGCTCGAAGCCTTCGCCCACCAGGAGCTCCCGTTCGAGAAGCTCGTCGAGCGGCTCCAACCCGGGCGCAACCTGGGACAGACCCCGCTGTTCCAGGCGTTCTTCGCCCTGCAGAACGCGCCTAGCGAGCCGCTCCGCCTCCCCGGCCTCGCGGTCGAGCCCCTCCCGGAGGAGACCGGGGCCGCCAAGTTCGACCTCGCTCTGGCCCTCGCCGAGGAAGGCCCCGGCTTCGCCGGAGTCCTCGTCGGCAGCGCCGACCTGCTGGAGGAGGCCACGGTCCGGCGCTGGGCCGAAGGCTTCGAGCGCCTCCTGGCGGCGGCCCTGCGGAGCCCCGAGGAGCGCGTGCTCGAGCTGCCCCTGCTCGGGGAGGCGGAGCGCGAGACGATCCTCTCCGAGTGGAGCTCGGCGGGGTGGGAGCTGCCCGCTCCGGTCACGATCCACGAGCTGTTCGCCAGGCAGGCGGCCCGGACGCCCGAAAAGGTGGCCGCGGTCTGCCGGGGTGAGACCCTCACCTACCGGGAGCTCGACGAGTGGGCCGGCCGGCTGGCGCGCCACATCCAGGGCTGCGGGAACAACGCCCTGGTGGGCCTGATGGCCGCGCCGGGCCTGCCGCTGCTCGCCGGGATGCTGGGAATCCTGAAGGCCGGCAGCGGCTTCGTGCCCCTGGACCCCGGCCTTCCGGCCGAGCGCATCGAGCGCATGATCGCGGACTGCGGCTTGACCGTCGTCGCCGCCGACCGGGAGAGCCTCGCCCGATGTCCAGCCGGGGCGGCCGTGGCGCACCGGGTCTGCCTGGACGACGAGCTCGAGCCCCTGCCTTCGGCGGCCGCCGGAGCGGGGGACGGGACGGCCTACGTGATCTTCACCTCGGGCTCGACCGGGGTGCCCAAGGGCGTGCCCATCACCCACGAGAACCTGGTTCCCCTGCTCCTCTGGAGCCGCGAGGTCTTCGGCTTCGGGGAGAGCACGCGCGTCCTCCAGAGCCTGTCCTACGCCTTCGACTTCGGGGTGTTCGAGATCCTCGCCACGCTGCTCTTCGGCGGCACGCTCTACCTGCGCGGAGACGCCGAGCGGAGCGACCTCGAAGGATACGTGCGGGAGGTGCGGGCGCATTCCATCAACACCCTCCACACCACCCCGTCGTTCTTCCGCGCGGTCGCGGCCGGCGCGGAGGGGCTCCCGACGGTCGAGGTGCTCCACCTGGGCGGCGAGGCCCTGACCGAGGCGTTGGTCGCGGAGGCCTTCCGGGTCACCGGGCCGGAGTGCCGCCTGTTCAACGGCTACGGCCCGACCGAGGCGGCGGTCAACTGCGCCCTCTACGAGGTGGGACGGGCCGCGAACTGGCTTCCCCGCGGGCTCGCGTCCCTCCCCATCGGCCACCCCTCGGCCGCCAACCGGCTCTACGTTCTCGACCGCCGCCTGCTGCCGGTGCCGGCCGGGGTGCCGGGAGAGCTCCTCGTCGGCGGTCCGGCCCTCTCCCGCGGTTATCTCGGCCGGCCCGATCTGACCGCGGCGCGGTTCGTCCCCGATCCCTTCGGAGAGCCCGGCGGGCGCCTCTACCGCACGGGCGACCTCGTCCGCTTCCACGCGGACGGCGCGATCGAGTTCCTGGGGCGCGTCGACCACCAAATCAAGATCCGCGGCTATCGCATCGAACTGGAGGAGATCGAGGCTGCGCTCGCCGCGCACCCGGAGGTCGGAGCCTCTGCGGTCCTCGCCGCGCGCCCGGACGGCGGCGAGGCCCGGCTGCTGGCCTATGTCACCGCCCGCCGGGAGAGCCCGCCGGAGGGCGCCGAGCTGCGCCGCTTCCTCGGCCGCACGCTGCCCGCCTACATGGTGCCCGCGGCCTTCACGTTCCTGCCGGAGCTCCCCTTGAACGCGAGCGGCAAGGTGGACAGAAAGGCGCTGGCCCTCCTCGAGGCCTCCGGCGCGGAAACCGGCGGCGGCGAGCCCGCGACCCCGCTGGAGCGCCGGATCGCCGCGGTCTGGAGCGACCTGCTCGGACAGCCGCGGATCGGCCGCGACGACGACTTCTTCGCCCTGGGCGGCCATTCGCTGCTCGCCACCCGCGTGGTCTCCCGCCTGCGCGAGGAGCTCGGCGTCGAGCTGCCCGTCCTCGCCCTGTTCGAATCCCCCACGCTCGCCGCCCTGGCCGCCGCGGTCGAAGAAGCCGGGAGCCCGGCCGACGAGGGGCCGATCCCCGCCGGGGACGAAGCCCCCCTCTCCTTCGCCCAGGAGAGGCTCTGGTTCCTGGAGCAGCTCCGACCCGGCAGCGCCACGTACAACATCCCGGCCGCGGTCCGGCTCTCGGGCGCTCTGGACCCCGCGGTGCTCGCCGCCGGCTTCGGAGAGATCGTCCGCCGCCACGCCACTCTGCGCACCACCTTCGTCGCAGAAGATGGCGAGCCTCGCCGGCAGGTGGCCGCGCCGGCCGGGGTGTCTCTCCCTCTCGTGGACCTGGCCGCGCTGCCGGAGGAGACCCGGCACCCGGAGGCCCGGCGTCTCGCGGCGGCCGAGGCTGCGGCGCCGTTCGACCTCGCGGCCGGACCGCTGCTGCGCACCACCCTGCTGCGGCTCGGACCGGACGAGCACCTGCTGCTGCTCACCCTGCACCACATCGTGGCCGACGGCTGGTCCGTGGGCCTCCTCGTGCGCGAAATCGCGGCCCTCTACGCGACCGGGGCCAGCGGGCGGCCCTCGCCGCTGCCGGAGCTCCCGATCCAATATACGGACTTCGCCCTCTGGCAGCGCCGCCGCTTGAGCGGCGCCACCCTGGAGCGCGAGCTCGACTTCTGGAGCGAGCGCCTGCGCGGCGCCCCGCCGGAGCTGGCTCTGCCGGCCGACCGGCCTCGATCGGCGAGGAGCAGCGAGCGCGGCGCGAGCCGCCGGCTGCGCCTCTCGCCCAAGCTGACGCAGGGTGTCCGCGCCCTCGCCCTGCGCTCCGGCGCCACCCCGTTCATGGTCCTGCTCGCCGCGTTCGAGGCCCTGCTCTCCCGCCTCTCGGGGCAGACCGACCTGACCGTCGGCACCCCTGTGGCCGGACGCCAGCGGGCCGAGGTCGAAAACCTCATCGGCCTCTTCATCAACACCCTGGTGCTCCGCGCCGGCCTCGCGGATGCCCCCTCGTTCGCCGGCCTCCTCGACCGCACCCGCCGGCACGCCCTTGCGGCGTACGCCCACCAGGAGCTTCCCTTCGAGAAGCTCGTCGAGCACCTCCAACCCCGGCGCGACCTGGGGCAAACGCCGCTGTTCCAGGCGTCCTTCGCTCTGCAGAACGCGCCGGCCGAGCCTCTGCGCCTGCCGGGCCTCGCGGTCGAGCTGCTCGCCGGGGAGACCGGGATCGCCAAATTCGACCTCTCCCTGGCCCTCGGCGAGGACGGGGACGGCTTCGCCGGCGAGCTGATCGGCAGCGCCGACCTGTTCGAGGAGGCTACGGTCGA
The DNA here is from genome assembly GCA_035462575.1 of Thermoanaerobaculia bacterium. Classification (GTDB taxonomy): domain Bacteria; phylum Acidobacteriota; class Thermoanaerobaculia; order Multivoradales; family UBA5704; genus DATARR01. The sequence goes on from DATHUD010000487.1 coordinate 30,150, forward strand.
GCGCTGGGCCGGGGGCTTCGAGCGCCTCCTGGCCGCCGCCCTCGAGGCTCCCGGCGAGAGCGTGCTCGAGCTCCCCCTGCTCGGCGACGCGGAGCGCGCGACGCTCCTCCACGGGTGGAGCTCGGCCGGGTGGGAGCCGCCCGCTCCGGTCTCGATCCACGAGCTGTTCGCAGAGCAGGCGGCCCGGACTCCGGACAAGGCGGCCGTGGTCTGCCAGGGCCGGGCCCTCACCTACCGCCAACTCGCGGAGCGGGCCGGGCGCCTCGCGGGCCGGCTCGCGGGCCTCGGAGAGGGCCCGGTCGGCCTGATGGCCACGCCGGACCTGCCGCTCGTGACCGGCCTCTTGGGCATCCTCCGGGCCGGGCGCAGCTTCGTGCCGCTCGACCCCGGTCTCCCGGCCGAGCGCCTCGCGCGGATGATCGCGGACTGCGGTATCGAAGTCCTCGCAGCCGACCGGGGGAATCTCGCGCGGGCGGCGGAGATCGCGGCCGGAGCGCACAAGGTCTGCCTCGACGACGAGCCGGGCCCCCTCCCCCCGGCGGCCCCGGGAACGGGGGACGGGACGGCCTACGTGATCTTCACCTCGGGCTCGACCGGAGTGCCCAAGGGCGTGCCCATCACCCACGAGAACCTCGTGCCGCTCCTCCTCTGGAGCCGCGAGGTCTTCGGCTTCGGGGAGCACACGCGGGTCCTCCAGAGCCTGTCGTATGCCTTCGACTTCGGGGTCTTCGAGATCTTGACCACGCTGCTCTTCGGCGGCACGCTCTTCCTGCGCGGCGACGCCGAGAGGAGCGATCTCGAGAGCTACCTGCGGGAGGTCCGGGCGCACGCCGTCAACACCCTCCACACGACCCCCTCCTTCTTCCGCGCGGTCGCGGCCGCGGCCGGCGCGGAAGGGCTCCCGACGGTCGAGGTGCTCCACCTGGGCGGCGAGGCGCTGACCGAAGCGCTGGTCGAGGAGGCTTTCCGGGTCACCGGGCGAGAGTGCCGGGTGTTCAACGGCTACGGCCCGACCGAGGCGGCGGTCAACTGCGCCCTCTACGAGGTGGGACGGGCCGCGGACTGGCGCCCCCGCGGGCTCGCGTCCCTCCCCATCGGCCACCCCTCGGCCGCCAACCGGCTCTACGTGCTCGACCGGCGCCTGCACCCGGTGCCGCTGGGGGTGCATGGAGAGCTGCTGGTGGGCGGCCCGGCCCTCTCCCGCGGCTATTTCGGCCGGCCCGACCTGACCGCGGCGCGGTTCCTCCCCGACCCCTTCGGCGAGCCGGGCGGCCGCCTCTATCGCACGGGCGACCTCGTCCGCTTCCACACGGACGGCGCGATCGAGTTCCTGCGGCGCATCGACGACCAGGTCAAGGTCCGCGGCTACAGGATCGAGCTGGAGGAGATCGAGGCGGTGCTCGCCGCACACCCGGAGGTCGGCGCCTCTGCGGTCGTAGCCATGCGCCCGGACGGCGGCGAGGCCCGGCTCGTGGCGTTTGCCGTCCCCCGCCAGGGGCCGCCGGAGGCCGCGGAGCTGCGCCGCTTCGCCAGCCGCACGCTCCCCGCCTACATGGTGCCCGCCGCCTTCGTCTTCCTGCCCGAGCTGCCCCTGAGCTCGAGCGGCAAGGTGGACCGCAAAGCGCTGGCCCTCCTCGCGGCCGGCAGAGCCGAGACCCGCCGCGGCGGCGAGCCCGCGACCCCGCTGGAGCGCCGGATCGCCGCGGTGTGGAGCGACCTGCTCGGCCAGCCGTGGATCGGCCGCTACGACGACTTCTTCGCTCTGGGCGGTCACTCGCTGCTCGCCACCCGCGTGGTCGCCCGCCTGCGCCAGGAGCTCGGCGTCGAGCTGCCCGTACCCGTCCTCTTCGAGGCCTCGACGGTGGCCGATCTCGCCACCGTGATCGAAGCTCTGCTCGAAGGGCCCGGGGCGGGCCTCGACGAGCCGATTCCGGCCGCGGAGAGCCCGGAGGGGGCCCCCCTCTCCTTCTCCCAGGAGAGGCTCTGGTTCCTGGAGCAGCTCGAGCCCGGCAGAGCCACGTACAACATCCCGGCCGCGGTCCGCCTCACCGGCGCTTTAGACCCCGCGGTGCTCGCCGCCGGCTGCGGCGAGATCGTCCGCCGCCATGCCACGCTGCGCAGCACCTTCCTCGCGGCTGGAGGCGCGCCGCGCCTCAAGGTCGCCCCGGCGGCCGGGGTCGATCTGCCGCTGGTGGACCTGGCCGCGCTGCCGGAGGAGGTCCGGCACCCGGAGGCCCGGCGCCTGACCGCCGAAGAGGCCGCGGCACCGTTCGACCTCACCGCCGGACCGCTGCTGCGCACCACCCTGCTGCGTCTCGAACCGGACGAGCACCTCCTCCTCCTCACGATGCACCACATCGTCTCCGACGGCTGGTCCGTCGGCCTCCTGATCCGCGAGATGGGGGCGCTCTTCGAGGCTTTCACCGCCGGGCAGCCCTCGCCGCTCCCGGAGCTCCCGATCCAGTATGCGGATTTCGCCCGCTGGCAGCGCGGCCGCCTCCACGGGGCCCCCCTGGACCGTGAGCTCCTGTTCTGGAGGGAGCGCCTGCAGGACGCTCCGACGCTCGCGCTGCCCACCGACCGCCCGCGCCCCGCCGTGCCCAGCGGGCGCGGTGCGAGCCGCCGGCTGCGCCTCTCGCCCGAGCTGACCCAGGGGGTCCGCGCTCTCGCTCTGCGCGCCGGGGCCACCCCCTTCATGGTCCTGCTCGCCGCCTACGAGATCCTGCTCTCCCGCCTCTCCGGCCAGACCGACTTGACCGTCGGCACCCCCGTGGCCGGACGCCAGCGCGCCGAGGTGGAGGGCCTGATCGGCTTCTTCGTCAACACCCTCGTGCTGCGGGCCGACCTCGCGGACGCGCCCTCGTTCGCCGAGCTCCTCGCCCGCACCCGCCGGCACGCGCTCGCGGCCTACGCCCACCAGGAGATCCCGTTCGAGAGGCTCGTCGAGCACCTCCAGCCCGAGCGCTCCCTGGGCCACAACCCGCTCTTCCAGGTCCTGTTCGCCCTGCAGAACCAGCCCTGGCCGGAGTTGCATCTCGCCGGCCTCTCGATCTCCCCGGTCGAGGTCGACAGCGGGACGGCCAAGGCCGATCTGAACCTGGTCTGGCACGAGTCGGAGGGGGCCTGGGAAGCGGTCCTCGAATACAGTACCGACCTGTTCGAGGGCAGCACCGCCGAGCTCCTGCTGCGCTGGACCGCGCGGCTGCTCGGCGCCGCCGTCTCGAGCCCCGCGGCGCGCGTGGCCGAGCTGCCGCTGCTCGACGCGGCCGAGCGGGCCGCCGTGCTGAACCGGGGCCACGGCCTCCGGACCCCGTACCCGCGCGCGGCCACGGTCCACGGCCTGGTCCGGGAGCAGGTGCGGCGCGCACCTCAGGCGATCGCCGTGGAGATGGGCGGCGAGCGGCTGACCTATGCCGAGCTGGACGCCCGCGCCAACCGCCTCGCCCATCGCCTCCTCGCCCTCGGCGTGCGGCCGGACGGCCGCGTGGGCCTCGCCGTGGAGCGCTCGGCCGACCTGGTGGCCGGCATGCTGGGCATCCTCGCGGCCGGGGGCGCCTACGTGCCGCTCGACCTCTCCTACCCCCAGGAGCGCCTGGACTGGATGGTCGAGGACGCCGGCCTCGCGGCCCTCGTCCACGGCGGCTCCTGGCAGGGCTCCGCCGCGGCGCCCGCGGTGGACCTGGGAGATGCGGCGCTCGCCGGGGAGAGCCCGGACGCGCCCGCCGTGGATGTCACGGCCGGCCACCTGGCCTACGTGATCTACACCTCCGGATCGACCGGCCATCCCAAGGGGGTGGCCGTGCCCCACCGCGCCGTGGTCCGGCTGCTGATCGAGACCGACTACGCGCGCCTCGAGCCGTCCGACCGGGTGGCGCAGGCGTCCAACGCCTCCTTCGACGCCGCGACGTTCGAGGTCTGGGGGGCCCTGTGCGCCGGGGCGCGGCTGGTGGGCGTGCCGCGCGAGGAGGTGCTCGCGCCCGAGGCCCTGGCGGCGCGCCTGGCCGGCGACGGCATCACCGTGCTCTTCCTCACCACGGCGCTGTTCAACCAGATGGCGCGCCAGGCCCCCGGCGCGTTCCGGGGCCTCCGCCACCTGCTGTTCGGGGGCGAGCTGGTCGATCCGGGCGCGGTGCGGGAGGTCCTCCGCCAGGGTCCTCCCGAGCGCCTCCTCCACGTCTACGGCCCCACCGAGACCACGACCTTCGCCACCTGGCACCCGGTGGCGGAGCTGCCCGCGCAGGCGGCCACCGTGCCGATCGGACGGCCGCTCGCCAACTCGACGGCCTTCGTCGTCGATCCGGCCTTCGAGCCGGCTCCTCCCGGGGTCCCGGGCGAGTTGCTGCTCGGCGGCGACGGCCTGGCCCGCGGCTACTGGGAGCGTCCGGAGCTCACGGCCGAACGCTTCGTGCCCCACCCCTGGAGCGACCGGCCCGGCGAGCGGCTGTACCGCACCGGCGACCTGGTGCGCCTGGGGAGCCTCGCGGGGGTTGGCGCGATCGAGTTCCTGGGACGGATCGATCAGCAGGTGAAGATCCGCGGCTTCCGCATCGAGCCCGGGGAGATCGAGGCGGAGCTGGGCACCCACCCGGAGGTGGCCGAATGCGCCGTGGTCGTCCTCGGCAGCTCCGGCGAGGACCGCCGGCTCGTCGCCTGGCTCGCCCCGCGCGAGGGCGCGGCTCCGGAGCCGGCCGCGCTGCGCGCCTGGCTCGCCGCCCGGCTGCCGGCCCATCTGGTGCCCGCGGCCTTCGCCACCCTGCCCGCCCTGCCGCTCACCCCCAACGGCAAGGTGGACCGCCGGGCCCTGGCCCGTCTCCAGCCGCCGTCCGCGGAAGCTCGCGGCGCCGAGCCGGAGACGCCGGTCGAGCTGCGGATCGCCGCGGTGTGGAGCGATCTGCTCCGGCAGCCGCGGATCGGCCGCGACGACGACTTTTTTGAGCTCGGCGGGCACTCGCTGCTGGCCACCCAGGTCGTCTCCCGGCTGCGCGACCAGCTCGGGGTCGAGATCCCGGTGCGCGCCCTGTTCGAGGAGCCGACGCTCGAAGGCCTCGCCCGCTGGATCGAGGCGGCCCTCAAGGCGGAGCACCCGGAGGCGGCCCGGTCGGCCGTCCCGGCCCTCCGGCCGGTGGAGCGGGGAGGGCGCCTGCCGCTCTCCTTCGCCCAGGAGCGCCTCTGGTTCCTCGAGCAGTTGGAGCCGGGGAGCGCCTTCTACAACATCCCGTTGGCATCCCGCTTGACCGGCCCGCTCTCCGTCGGCGCGCTGCGGCAGGGGATCGCCGGGCTGGTGCGCCGCCACGAGTCGCTGCGCACCACGTTCGGCGACGTGCAGGGCCGGCCGTTCCAGGTCATCTCGGCCGCGGCCCCCGCCCCGGTCCCGCTCGTCGACCTCTCGGGGCTGCCCGGACGCCTGCGCGACGCCGAGATGCGGCGGCAGGTCGCCCAGGAGACGCGCCGGCCCTTCGACCTCGTGCGCGGGCCGCTCTTCCGCATCCCGCTCTTCCGCCTGGGCCCCGAGGAGCACGCCCTGGTGGCGACGATGCACCACATCATCTCGGACGGCTGGTCGATGACCGTCCTGCTGCGCGAGATCGCGGCGCTCTACGGGGCGCTCTCGGCCGGCCGGACGCCTTCCCTGCCTGGGCTGCCGGTGCAATACGCCGACTACGCGGTCTGGCAGCGCGGCTATCTCCAGGGCGAGGAGCTCGCGGCCCGGCTCGCCTTCTGGCGCGAGCGGCTCACCGGCGTGCCGGGGCTGCAGCTCCCCACCGACCGGCCACGCCCCCCGGTCGAGACCTTCCGCGGCCGGCAGCGGCTCGTGGCGCTTACAGCCGGGCTCACCCGCCGCCTGCACGAGCTCGCCACCCGCGAGGGGGTCACCCTGTTCATGGCCCTGCTCGCGGTCTTTCAGACGCTCCTGCTGCGCGTCACGGGGCAGACCGACCTGCCCGTGGGCTCGCCGATCGCCAACCGCTACCGGAGCGAGATCGAAGGGGTGATCGGCTTTTTCGCCAACACCATCGTGCTGCGCACGGACCTCTCGGGGAACCCCTCGTTCCGCGAGCTGCTGCGGCGCGTCCGCGAGGTCACCCTGGGCGCCTACGCCCACGAGGACCTCCCCTTCGAGAAGCTGGTCGAGGAGCTCCAGCCCGAGCGGGACATGAGCCGCAATCCCCTGTTCCAGGTCATGTGCGTGCTGCAGAACCAGCCCTGGCCCGAGGCCCCCATGGGGGAGGTCCGGATCTCCTCGCTTCCGGTGGACAGCGGCACGGCCAAGTTCGACCTGACGCTCTTCTGGCGCGAGGACGGCGGGGTTCTCTCGGGGCTCCTGGAGCACAACACCGATCTCTTCGACGACGCGACGGCAGAGCGCCTCTACCGCCACCACGAGGCGCTGCTCGAAGCCGTCCTGGACGACCCGGAGGCGCGGATCGGCGCGCTGCCCCTGCTCGACGCCGCCCTGCGCCACCAGATCCTGCGGGAATGGAACGACGCGGCCGGAGAAGGGGTGTGGGCCGGCCGCTGCATCCATCACCAGGTCGAGGAGCAGGTCGCGCGGACGCCTTGCGCCCTGGCAGTGATCGACGGCGACCGGACGTTGACCTACGCCGAGCTGGACGCCCGGGCCAACCGCCTGGCCCGCGGCCTCGCGCGGCGCGGGGTGCGGCCGGAGGCGCTCGCGGGCATCTGCGTCGAGAGGTCGCTCGAGATGGTGGTCGCGGCTCTCGCCGTGCTCAAGGCCGGAGGCGCCCTGGTGGCTCTCGACCCGGCCTACCCGCGGGAACGGCTGGCCGCCATCATCGACGACGCGCGGCTGGCCGTGCTGCTCACCGAGGAGTCGCTGCTCAAGCATTTCCCGGAGCACCAGGGGATCGCCTTCTGCCTGGAGCGCGGCGACGATCCGTTCCCGGAGGAGAGCGAGGAAGCCCCCGCGGTCGCGGTCGATCCCGACCACCCGATCTACGCCATCTACACCTCCGGCTCGACGGGCCAGCCCAAGGGCATCGTGGTCACGCACCGGGCGTTCTCGAACCTCCTGGCCTGGCAGCTCGGCGATCCCGGGCTGCGCCCCGGCGGGAGGACGGTCCAGTTCGCCACGTTCGGCTTCTGCGTCAGCTTCCAGGAGATGCTCTCCTCCTGGTGCTCGGGCGGCACCCTGGTCCTGGCCGACGAGATGACACGCCGCGACCTCGCGAGGCTCGCCGCCTTCCTGGAGGAGCGCGGGATCGACCGCCTCCACCTGCCGTTCGCGGCGCTCAAGCACCTGGCCGAGGCCGCCTCGGACCAGCGGCTCCCCGCGCGGCTCAAGACCGTGATCACGGCGGGCGAGCAGCTCCAGGTCACGCCGGCCGTGCGGTCGCTGTTCGACCGCCTGCCGGGCTGCACCCTGTCGAACCAGTACGGGGCCTCGGAGACGCACGTGGTCACCGCCCTGACGCTCGAAGGCGATCCGGCCGGCTGGCCGGCGATTCCGCCGGTGGGCCGGCCGGTCGACAACGTCTCCATCCACCTGCTGGACGCGCACCTGGAGCCGGTGCCCTTAGGAGTCCCCGGCGAGCTCTACGCCGGCGGCGCCTGCACGCCCCGCTGCTATCTGAACGATCCGGGGCTGACCGCCTCGAAGCTCGTGCCGGATCCCTGGAGCGGCGTGCCGGGAGCGCGGCTCTACCGCACGGGCGACGCGGCACGGTACCTCGCCGACGGGCGGATCGAGTACCACGGCCGCATCGACACCCAGGTCAAGATCCGCGGCTTCCGGGTGGAGCTGGGGGAGATCGAGACCGTGCTCGCCCGCCACCCCGGGGTGCGGGACGCGGCGGTGGTGGCCCGGCCGGGGCACGACGGCCAGCGCCTGGTGGCCTACGTGGTGCCCGCCGGGGAGAGTGTCTCGCTGTTCGACGAGCTGCGCACCTATCTCAAACAGAAGCTGCCGGAGCACATGCTGCCGTCGGCCTTCGTGGACATGCCGGCCCTGCCGGTCAACGCCAACGGCAAGCTCGATCAGGCGGCCCTCCCGGAGCCGGAGGTCGGAAGCTCCCGGGAGCAGGAATACGTGGCACCCCGCACTCCAATCGAGGAGCTGATCGCCGGAATCTGGTCCGAGGTGCTCGGCCTCCCGCGCGTGGGCGTCTGCTCCGACTTCTTCGAGCTCGGCGGCCATTCGCTGCTCGCCACCCAGGTGGTGGCGCGGGTGCGCCAGGCCCTGGGCGTGGACTTGAGCGTGCGCGCGCTGTTCGAAGCCCGCACCGTAGAAGATCTGACCCTGACCGTGGCCGAGAGCCTCCTCGACCTGGCCGATGCCGAGGCCGCCCTCGAGGCCTTCGCCGCGGCCGAGGAGGAGCCGGTGGGCGCGGCGGCTCAGAGGAGGTCCGACGGTGGCTGACCGCTCCCAACGCCTCGCCGGGATGTCGCCGGAGAAGCTGCAGCGCCTCATCGACTCGCTGCGCGGCAGCGCTCCCGCTCCGGCCGCGGCTCCGGCGATCCTCCCCCGCCGGCCGGGCCTCGACCGCCTGCCGCTGTCGTTTTCCCAGGAGCGCCTCTGGTTCCTCGACCGGCTGGACCCCGGCTCGCCCGCCTTCAACCTGCCGGCGGCCGTGGAGCTCAAGGGGGAGCTCTACTCCGCGGCCCTCGCCGCCGCCCTGGCCGAGGTGGTGCGCCGGCACGAGTCGCTGCGCACCGCCTTCGTGGAGGCGGACGGCGTCCCGGTGCAGCGGGTCGCGCCGTCCGGGGACGCCCCCCTCGCCCTGCCGCGGATCGATCTGGCGGCGCTGCCTCGAGAGGCGCGCC
>DATHUD010000488.1:0-4347 GCA_035462575.1 Thermoanaerobaculia bacterium
ATCCTCCCGAGCTCGGCCTCGATCTCACCCGGATCCAAACGGAAGCCGCGGATCTTCACCTGCTGATCCGCCCGGCCTGCGGCCTCCACCTCGCCGTTCGGCAGATACCGTCCAAGATCACCGGTGCGGACCTGTCCCGTAAAGCGATCCCCGCCGAGATATCCGGCCGCGAGGTGCGGGCTGCGGATGAAGACCTCCCCCAGCTCCCCCACTCCGGCGAGCGCTCCGTTTTGGTTCAGGACGAGGAGCTGCACGTCCCGCATGCCGCGCCCCAAGGGGATCGTCTGCTTCGGACGGTCCTCGTCTTCCTCGACCTGGTGCCAGGCGAGGGCGCGGTGGGATTCGGTCGAGCCGTAGACGTTGACGATCCGGACCCGGGGCGCGAGCCGCCGGAGGCGGGCCACGTCCCTGCGGGTGAGGAGATCGCCGCCGAGGACGACGAGGCGGAGGTCCGGCAACTCGTCTGCCTCCCCTTCGGTGAGGAGCTGCGCCATGGCGGGTGTCAAATGAGCGACCGTGATCCCCTCGCTCCGCATCCACCTCGCGAGATAGCCGGGCTCGCCGATGCGGTCCGGGTCCGGCGCGTGGAGCGAGGCGCCGAGGCAGAGCGCGTGGAAGAGGTCGCGCTGGAGCGGATCGTGGGCGAGGCCGGACAGCAAGGTGAAGCGGTCGCTCTCCCCGAAGCCGAACGTCTCCTTCTGCCACGGCAGGAAGTGCGACATGGAGCCGTGGGTCTGGAGGATTCCCTTGGGCGTGCCCGTCGAGCCCGAGGTGAACGAGATGCAGGCGAGGTCCGCGGGACCGACGGCGGGCCAGGCATCCGGGATCGGACCTGCCGGGAGATCGAGGCGGATCACGACGCGGGGCTCAGCCAGGCGCATCATCTCCGCGAGGCGGGCCGTGGGATAGGCGGGGTCGAGAACAACGTAGGCCGCTCCGGCCTTCAGAACACCCAGGATGGCAGTCACCAGGGGCGCGCTCCGGTGAGCGTAGAGAGCGACGCGGTCCCCTGGACGAACGCCATCCGCGATCAGCCGGCCGGCAAACCCTCGGACGGCCGTGTCCAGCTCTCCATAGGTCAAAGCGCCGTCCCGGTCCGCCACGGCGAGGCGGTCGGGGGCCGTCCGAGCCTGCTCCGCAAAGAGGTCGTGTACGGCGCCCACCCACTCCTCCCCCAGCGGGGCGGCGGGATCGGGCAGGACGGCGGCGGCCTCGGGGGTGAGGAGAGAAAAGGTTTCGATCCCCGCGCCGGGATCGTCCGCCGCCTGGGCGAGGAGGCCGCGGTACTGGCGGAGCATCTCCTCCATGCGCGGGCGGTCGAAGAGGCCGGCGTTGTAGACCAGCTCGAGCGCGAGCCCCTCCTCCCCCTCGGCCACGTAGAGCGTCAAGTCGAACTTGGCGAGCACCTCGGGCAGGGCGAGGCCCTCGAGAGTGAGCCCGGGCAGAGAGAGCTGCGCCGCCGGGGCGTTCAGCATGTTGAACATCACCTGGAAGAGGGACGACCGCGAGAGGTCCCGCTCCGGCGCCAGCTCTTCCAAAACCTTTTCGAAGGGGATGTCCTGATGGGCGAACGCCCCGAGCGCCGTCTCCCGCACGCGTTCGAGGAGGCCTGAGAACGTGGGATTCCCCGAGAGATCGGTCCGCAGGACCAGGGTGTTCAGGAAGCAGCCGATCAACCCCTCGACCTCCGGCCGCGTGCGCCCGGCGATGGGCGAGCCCACTGGCACGTCCCGCTGGCCGGAGAGCCGGCCGAGAAGGAGCTGGAAACCCGCGAGGAGCGTCATGAAGAGCGACGCGCCGTGATGGCTACCCAGGCTCCGCAGGCGCTCGACGAGGTCCGCGGGGAGCGCGAACGACACCGCCTCGCCGCGGAAGGTCTGGACGGGCGGCCGGGGGTGATCCGCCGGAAGCTCCAGGAACGGCGGGGAGCCCGCCAGCCGCGAGCGCCAGTAGCCGGCCTGCCGCTCCAAGGTCTTCTCCTGGAGCCGTTGCCAACGGGCAAAGTCCGCGTACTGAACGGGCAGATCCGGGAGGACGTTTCGTTGGTAGAGCGCCTCCACCTCCCCCGCCCAGAGACCGAGCGACCAGCCGTCTCCCGCGATGTGGTGGGTGGCGAAGAGGACGGCGTGGTCCTCCCCGGCGAGGCGCAGCAGCAGCGTGCGGAACAACGGCCCGCGGGCGAGGTCGAAGGCGCGGTAGGACTCCCGCGCGATGAGCCGGCGGGCCTCCTCGTCGCGCACGATCACGGGCAGCGCGGCCAGATCCACCACGGGCAGAGTGGTCTGCGGCTCCGGGTCCACGATGGCCACAGGCCCGCCCTCCCGCAGCTCGTAGCGGGTGCGGAGCGTCTCATGCCGGCGGGCGATCTCCCGGAAGGCCGCGGCGAGGGCGGTGACGTCCAGTGCCCCGCGCAGGCGGAAGGCGAGGGGCATGTTGTAGGCGCCGGTCCCCGGGTCGAGCTGCTGGAGGAACCAGAGCCGCTCCTGGGCGAAAGAGAGGGGCGCCGGGCCGGGGGTGTCCTGATGCACCAGAGGAGGCGCCGCCTCCACGCTCCCCTTCTCCAGCTTGGCGGCCAGGCCAGCCACGGTGGGCGCGCCGAAGAGGTCCGCCACGGAGATCCTCTGCCCGAGTTTTTTCTGCAGGCGGTTGACGAGGATCGCCCCCTTGATCGAATCGCCTCCCAGTTCGAAGAAGCTGTCTTCGACGCCCACGGAAATGCCCCCGAGAACCTCGCGCCAGGCCTCCGCCACCAGCGCTTCGAGAACCGTGTAGGGGCGGCCCTGCGTGGCCGCCCTGCTCTCTCCCGCTGGCGCCGGCAGCGCGCGCCGGTCCAGCTTCCCGTTCGGAGTCCTGGGAAACGCCTCCATCTCCACGAACACGGCGGGGATCATCGCCTCCGGCAGCCGCTCCTTGAGGAACGAGCGGAGCACGGCGACATCCATCCCGGTTTCGGCGGGGACGAAATACGCCACTAGGCGCTTGGGCTCGTCCCGCGCCACGACCACCGCCTCGCGCACGCCGGGATGCTCGCGGAGCGCGGCCTCGATCTCCCCCGTCTCGATGCGGACGCCGCGGATCTTCACCTGGTGGTCGCGCCGGCCCAGGTACTCCAGGGTGCCGTCCGCCAGGAACCGGGCGAGGTCGCCCGTGCGATAGAAGCGCGCCCCCGGCTCGCCGAACGGATCCGGAAGGAACACCTCCGCCGTGCGCGCCGGGTCGTGGAGATAACCCCGCCCCACGCCCGCGCCGCCGATGCACAGCTCTCCCGGAGCACCGATCGGCAGGGGCCGGAACGCCATATCCAACACATGAAGCCGGAGCCCGGGGATGGGGCGGCCAATGGGCGTGATCGCCATGCCCGGAGGAGGCGGAGCCGTGATCGGGTGATGGCTCACGCGGTCCGAGGCCTCGGTAGGCCCGTAGGCGTTGAGCAGCGGGATCTCGGGATAGAGCGCGAGCCACCGCCGCGCCAGCTCCGGCGGCAGCGCCTCGCCCGTGGGGATGAGCCAGCGGAGCGAACGGAAGGCCGGCCGCTCCTGCTCCAGCGCGTCCAGGAGCACGCCGAGGAGGGACGGGACCATTTCCAGAATGGTGACGCCTTCCCGCTCCACGGCTTCCGCGAGAAGGACGGGATCGCGGACGACCTCATCCGGGAAGATGCGGACCCGGCCGCCTACGGCGAGCGCGGCGAGGCACTGCCAGACGTGGATGTCGAAGCTCTGGGAGGCGGTCTGGGCGACGATGTCGCTCGCGGTCAGATGGAGGTCCGCGATCTTGGCCTGGATGTGGTTGGCCATGCCCCGGCGCGGGACTAGGACTCCCTTGGGGAGGCCGGTAGAGCCGGAGGTGAAGAGGAGGTAGGCCAAAACCTCACCCCTGTCCCCTCTCCCATCGCCCCCCCTTCCGCCGGGAGAGGGGGACGCCTGCGGGCGATCTTGCCTTACGCGTTCCAGAATTTCCTGCCGGCGTTTTTCGGGGTGCCCAGGATCGAGCGGCAGCCATCCCCCACCCGCTTTCAACACCCCGAGCACGGTCGCGATGTACTCCGGTCCCCGCTTCAGGGTGACAGGAACGATCGAGTCCGTTCCGACGCCTTCCGCTTGGAGATTGCGTGCGATCTCCTCGGCCTTCCTGGCGAGGTCGGCATAGGTCCAGTCGGTCTCTTCGAAGGAGAGGGCGACGGCCTCCGGCGCCTCCGCCGCGCGGGCTTCGAACAGCTCCGTGATGTCGGGCACCGTCTCCTGAACCGGCGCGTTCCACTCGGCCGTCACCTGATGCCTCTCGGCGTCGGAGAGAAGGGGCAGCTCCGACAGGGGCCGCTCGGGCGCGGCGGCCATCCCCCGGAGG
>DATHUD010000489.1:0-3526 GCA_035462575.1 Thermoanaerobaculia bacterium
CAGGCCGAGGAGCAGGAGGACGAGGGCCAGCAGGAGCGGCAGCTCCGGCTCGGGAACCCCCACCGCCAGGTCCGAGACGCCTTGCGGCAAGGGCAGAGGCTGATCGACCGTCTGCGCCGGGCCTTCCGTGTTCCGCACCACTTCGTGGACCGCGACGAAGGAAGTATACGCGGTCAGCAGCTCGTACTTGAGACCGAGCTCCGTCACCGCGAGGCGGGTCTCATCATCCACTTCGGCTTCGTCATCCGAAAGGCGCGCCACCCGCGCCCGCGCCCAAAGGTAGCGCAGCGCCCGGTTGCCGGCCGAAGACTCCGCCTCGGCGACGTCGAAGACCTTTTCGTAGCTCCCCTCGCCGCTCAAACCGGTGACCCGGATCGTGCCGGAAGCCTCGCCGCGCCACTTGCCGAAGATCACCAGCGGACGGTCGGCGAACAGATCCGGGATCGAAGACGGCTCGACGTCGTACGCTCCGAAGCCCTCCATATCGACCGCGATGTCCGTGAGAGCCGGCGACCGCACATACTCCTTGAACTTCTTCGCCACCGCCTTCGCCTCGCCGGCGTCGGTCGCGACGAACGGCTCGCCCTGGCCCGCGCGCGCCATGCCCTCGATCAGGTAACGGTTCACGGAGCTCCCGATGCCGAAGGCGAACAGGTTCGCGCGGTTGAGATTCGTCCGGATCCGCTCGAAGACGTCGGCCTCGGCGCTCACGTAGCCGTCCGTGATCACGATCGTCGTGCGCGAAACCCCCTCGTTTCCCGGCAGCGCCAGGGCCCGGTCCAGCGCCGCGCCCAGCTCCGTTTCGCCGCCTCCCTGCTCCCGTTCGATCTCCGCGATCGCCCGGCGCACATTTTCGGGAGTGGCGGACAGCGATTCCGGCGCGAGCAGGCGCGAGGCCCCCGAGAACAGGATCACGTTGAAGCGGTCGCTCGGGCGCAGGCCGCCGATCAGCTCGCGCATCAGCACCTTCGCCGTGTCGAGGGGAAAGCCGTGCATGGAGCCGGACACGTCGAGCACGAAGACATACTCCCGCGGCGGGATCTGCCCGGGCTCCACCCGCTGCGGCGGCTGCATCATCAGCAGGAAAAAGTTTTCATCCTCACCCGGATAGAGCAGCAGGCCGGTCTCCACCTGCTGTCCCTGCAGCCGGTAGCGCAGGATGTAGTCCCGGTTGCCGCCGTTCTCCTCTTCAGGGTCGAGCGTGATCCGCGCCGTGTTTTCGCTCCCCCATTCCACATTCGTCCGGTGGGACGGGCTGGCCACCTCCTCGAGCGGCATGCCGGCCGCGAGGCTCGTCGCGATGTCGAGCTTGTAAGACGGCGGCTCGCCCTGGTGCAGATAGGGGCTCTTCACCCAGCCGCTGCTCTCCGCGGGCGCCTCCTGGCTCGGATAGCGCGGACCGACCACGGTGGGGTAGACAAACTCATAGGTGCCGCCCTCCGGCACGAGAAGCTCGCTGTAGTGAAGCTCCACGCGGATCTCGTCTCCCGGCATGACGTTTGCCACGCTCATGCTGAAGACGTTGGGCCGCTGCTGTTCGAGCAGAGCCGCGCTCTTCCCCTCCTCGCGGGCCTTTTCGAACTCCTGTTTCGCCTGCTGCTTCTCCCGGATCTTCGCCCGGATGCGGTGCTCGCCGACCTGGAGCGTCATGCCGTGCACCGCGGCCCGGGTGGAGGCCGGGAACACGTACCGCGCGTTCAAGGGACGCGTGCCCTCGTTCTTGTAGACCTGGGTGACGACGACGTCGGCGATGACGCCCGCGATGCGGACGTCGGCCTTCGTCTCCTGGAGCGGCAGCCGGTCGACTTCGGGATCGCCGTTCTCCACGAAGAAGTACGGCGAAAGGGTTTCGTCCAACTCCGGCTCCGGCGCCGGCTCGGCTGTGGCTTCCGGGCGAACCCCCAGGAGCGTCAACCCGAGAATCAGGAGCCCTGCTTTCCATAACCGTTTCATTTCTTCCTCCTTGGCAGGCGGGGATCGCCTTGCCATGGAGGAAGCATGGGGTTCACACAAGGAGGCTGTATGAACTGGAGATGAATTCGCGGAGAAGGAAACTCTCTCCTGGGACTGTTATCGCCTGCGACCTCACCCTCCGGCTCCCTCTCCTGAAGGAGAGGGAGGGAAAAACAACTCGACAAACCGAAGCCCCTCTCCTTTAGGAGAGGGGTTGGGGTGAGGTCGCAGGCCGACGCCGCCTGGAGCCAGGAAAGGATTCTATGAGGAGTCCTACCGCGTTTCCGCGAAGTACTCGTGGCTGTCGGCGTTGTTGATCGCCTTCTTCGGATTGGTGTTCGCGAGCCTCTGGCAGGCGGACGTGCCGTAGGCGTAGTCCGAGGTGCCGGCCACGACCGTGAAGTGGCTCATCTCGTGGACCAGCGTGCCCGCGGTCGAGTCGATGCCGGAAGCCGGGGCGTTCCAGAACGCGTTGCAGAGGTGGATGTTGTACGGCTGGTTCGTATAGACGTAAGCGTACGCGCTGCTGGTGCAATCACAATGGAAATTGACCGTCTTGGTGGCAAAGGCGCTGTGGATGGCGGTGAAGTGCGACTGCACCGTCGAATACCGCCCCGAGGTGTAGGAGCCGAACCAGGTCCGGTAGGCCGCGTCGGTCGAGCGCGAGGCGACCGGAACGTTGTTGAGATAGTTGATCGACTTGAGCGAGATCGACTCCGCGTTGTTGAGCGCCGTGTTCAGAGTGCTCTGGCGGGAGGTCGTGCAACCCACGAAACCCGGGGAGAGAGCCTTGTCGCCGAAGCTCGCCTGATTGAAGCTCTCGAGAAGCCGGCCGCGCTCGCTGCGCTCGACCGCCATGTGCACGGCGTTGGACTCGATCTCGCCCCCGCGGGCCGCCGCGATCCTCGTGCCGGCGCCGGAGAGCGCATTGTCGATGGAGGCCCGGTACCGGATCGAGTACTCGCCCGTGCGGCTCATGTCGTAGTAGGCCGACAGGTCGACCTCGGCCGACACGGAGCGGCCGGCGGGGATGCGGACGTAGTCCTCGGCCTGCGGCTTCGCCCACTTGTAGTGGCGGCCGGTGTAGGCAACGGGCTTGCCGTCGACGCGCACGTCGAAGATGTCGTCCTCGACGCCGCGCACAATCGTCTGCCAGTACACGACGTAGAGGTCCTCCGCGGCGGCGTTCGAGAGCGTCACGCGCACCACCGCGCCGTCCGTGTCACCCAGGAAGCTCTTCTCCGCGTCGATCGTCGCCGAGAGGCCCCGAGGCGCCGCCGAAGCCGCCTGAGCCCCACAGAGAGCCGCGACCACCGCCACCCACAGCCACTTCTTCACACCCGAAGCATCTTTCATGAAAAGACATCCTCCCGGAGACCCGCGGTCACCGCGCCATTGCGAAGAAAGGGACTCCTGAGAGGGTAGGTGCGTCGAAGGGGAAAAGTGGGGACAGGGTTCCGGGATGGCCGCTTTGGGAGGGACTTTGCGTCTACAGGGCATGCGGGGTCAGATCAACCCTTCCCGCACGGAGGGATCGAAGATGAGAACGATCGTGACGCTTGTTCTGGTGATG
>DATHUD010000490.1:0-9228 GCA_035462575.1 Thermoanaerobaculia bacterium
ACGAAGGGCAGCGGCTGCCCACCGAGACATGGTATCTATAAGTCATTCCGCTCATGGACCCCCACGACCTCGCCCGCCGGCTGGTCTCCGTGGCGCTCGCCGCCGTCGATCCCGAGCGTCTGGCGCGGGAGGAGCTCGCCCGCCAAGGGGAGAGCTTCGGCGCCGTGGTGGCGCTCGGCAAGGCGGCGTCGGCCTTCGCCCGGGGCGTACGGGAGGCGCCCGGAGCCCTGGACGCCGGAGCCCGGCGGCTGCTCGTCCGCACGCAGTCCACACCCGCCCTGCTCGATCCGGCGTGGGAGCAGAAGGCCGGGGGGCATCCCCTTCCGGACCGCCAGAGCATCGCCGCTGGCACCCGGCTCCTCGAGTGGCTCGCGGAGATCCCGCCGGGCCGGCCGCTCCTGGTGCTCCTGTCGGGCGGATCGTCCGCCTGCGTGGAGCGGCCGGCCCCGGGGATCTCCCTGGACGACCTGATCGCCACCCAGAGGGCGCTCCTCGCCTCGGGCCTCCCCATCCATTCGGTGAACGCCGTGCGCAAGCACCTCTCGGCCTTCAAAGGGGGCGGCGCCCTCCGCGCCACCGGCGGCCGGGCCTCGCGGGTGCTCGCCCTGCTCCTCTCCGACGTCCCGGGGGACGATCCCGCGACGATCGGCTCCGGCCCTTTCGCCGCCGATCCCACCACCTACGCCGAGGCGCTGGAGGCGGTCTCCGGCCTCCCCGTCCCCGAGGCGGTCCGCCGGCACCTCGCCGCCGGGGCGCGAGGGGAGACCCCGGAGACGCTGAAGCCGGGGAATCCTCTCCTCGACCGGGTGGAGACCGTGATCGTAGGGAGCGCCGGGACCGCCGTGGACGCCGTCGTGGCCGAGGCCCGGCGGCGGGACCTCGACGCCGTGAGCGGCCACCTCCAAGGCGAGGCGGCCGCCGCGGCCCGCGGTCTCGTGGAGCGGGGGCGCGCCCTGGGGGGGACCCTCGTGCTGGGAGGCGAGACTACCGTGACCCTCCGCGGCGAGACCGGCCGCGGCGGGCGCAACCAGGAGCTGGCCCTGGCCGCGGCCCGGGAGATCGCCGGGAGCGCCGGCGAGCTCGTCCTCACCCTGGCGACCGACGGCGAGGACGGCCCGACCCGCGCGGCCGGCGGCGTGGTGGACGGCGCGACCTGGGAGGCCGTCCGGCGCGCCGGGATCGATCCGGACGCGGCCCTGGCGCGCCACGACTCCGGCACCGCCCTCGCGGCCGTGCCCGGCGCGCTTCTCGCGACCGGCCCGACCGGAACCAACGTCGGCGATCTCGCCGTCTACCTGAGGCTCCGATTGGGGTAGCATCGGGGGCGAACAGCCGACAGCAAGGGAGGCTTCGATGCCCGAGCCCGAAGAGGGCTTCAACGTGAAGATCGACGATGAAGAGCTGAGGGGGCGCTACTCGAACCTTCTCCGCATCATGCACACGCGCGAGGAGTTCATCCTCGACTTCATCAATCTCGTCCCCCCGCAAGGCATCGTCAACGCCCGGGTCGTGACCAGCCCCGGTCACCTGAAGCGGATCCTCCGGGCGCTCGCCGCCAACCTGGAGCGCTACGAGGAGACGTTCGGCCCCATCCAGGAAGCGCCAGACCCTTTCGGGGAAACGGGAGTGCACTAGCCGCCTCCCGATTCAGGGGGCGGGACTCGGGAAAGGGGTTCCGGAGCCGGCATGGTGGAGCGCAATCGTGCAGGATGGCAGGTAGCCGTCGTCGTCCTGCCTCTGGTTTCGTGGCTCGCGGTGGCCTGCCAGTCCGCGACGGCGAAGCCATCCCCTCCGGGCGGCGGCGGGGGCCTGGCGGACGGCCCCACCCGCTGGCTCATGCTCCCTGAGGAGCACAAGCGCTTCCGCCGTCTCGACACCACCCGCGAGGCGGTCGGCTTCATCGAAGACTTCTGGCGCCGCCGGGACCCCGACCCGGCCACCCCCGGCAACGAGTTCTCCCGCACCTTCTACGAGCGGGTCGAAGCGGCCGACCGCCTCTATCCCGAGGAGGGGACCCGCGGCAGCATGACCGACCGCGGGCGCGCCCTGGTCCTCCTGGGCCCGCCGCCGACCCTGCGCGCCAGCCAGAGACGCATCCCCATCTGGGAGCCGGGAAGACCCGGCGCCCGGGCCCCCGCGCAGAGCCGCTCCCTCCAGGTGGAGACCTGGGTCTACCCCGTCGCCGACCTCCCGCCGGAGCTCGCCGCGCTCATCGCGGAGGAAGACCCGAAGCCCCAGATCGAGCTCGTCTTCGCCGTCGAGCCCAAGAGCACCGAGATCCTCGAAGGGGAAAAGTACCTGGAGATGGCCGCCCGGGCGGCGGTGCGGCGGTAGGGGTATTGTCGCGGATCGAGAGCCGGGCCGAGGTCGACTGGATCAGCAAGCCGTAGGGGCTCTCCCGAACTTGGATCGCCCTTTGGGCGACGTTCGGACAGCCCAGGGTGGAAACCCTGGGCTGCGGGCGAGACCGTGGGAGGCGCGCGGGAAACGGACGTGGGAAATCCGCCGCGTGAGCCCGACGTGGAATCCCTCGCGCGATCCCGCCCGCACCGCCCAGGGTTTCCACCCTGGGCTATCCGAACACCGCCCCGGAGGGGCGACAGAAGAGGCCTATATAACCTTCCCTCCGGGGCGGACTCGAACTATCCGGCGCCTCCACGGAACGTTCCCGCGCTTCCACGGAACAGTCCCACGCGCGAACACCGCCGCAACGTGGCCCGCTCCCCCGCGATATCCTTCCCCCCGTGGTCCAGCAGCTCAGCCTCTTCGGTACGCCGGTCGCCCCTCCCTCCCCTCCCGGCCGGGTGCTCGTGGCCCGGGGGGCCCTCGCGGCCGAGGCGCTCCTCCTGGAGCGTCTCGTGGCGCTGGCCGAGGAGACCCGGCGCGATCCGCGGCTCCTCGCCCTCCCGGTCCGCATCATCGTCCCCTCCCGGAGCCTGCGGGCCCACCTCGGGGCGGCGGTGGTGCGGGCGCGGGGGCGGTCGGTCGCGGGGCTCGTGATCCAGACGCTCGACGGGGTGGCGCTGGAGATCCTGGAGCGGGCCGGGGAGACGGCGCCGCCGGGCGAGCCGCTGTTCGGAATCCTCGCGCAGCGCCTCGCCCGGGAGGAGCCCTCTCTGCGCCAGGGGCTGGGCGGGCTCGTGGACGGCTACGGCGCCGTGGTGGGGACGGTGCGCGACCTTCTGGACGCGGGGCTCGAGCCCGAGCTCCACGAGGCGGTGGACGACGCGTTGAAGACCGACGGCCCGCCGGTCGCGTCCCGAGCCGAGGTGGACCGCGCCCGCGCCCTCGCCCGGATCGCCGCGCGGACCGAGGCGCTCGCCCGGCACCTCGGCCTCGCCCGGCGCTCGACCCTGCTCCGCCGGGCGACCGAGATCCTGGAGGCCGACCCCGTGCGGGCGCTCCCCTCCCGGGCCGTGCTCGTCCACGGCTTTGCGGACGCGATCGGCCTTGTGACCGACTTCCTCCAGGCCCTCCTCAAACGCCGGGGGGCATGGCTCTTCCTCGACCGGCCACCGGAGCCCTCGGGCGAGGGGGTCGAGCGGGCGTTCACCGAGCGCTTCACCGAGCGGCTGTCGCTCGCGGCCCGCGTGGAGCCGGCCACGCCGCGGGAGAGCCCCGCCGCTCCCATCCTCGACGGCTTCGAGGCGGTCGGCTCTGAGGCCGAGGCGCGGGAGGCGGTCCGCCGCGCCCGGGATCTCCTGGACGCCGGAGCCCGGCCCGAGGGGATCGGATTCGTGGCCCGCGACCTCGGTCCCTACCGCCTCCCCCTGCGCCGCCACTTTCTCCGCCTGGGCGTCCCGTTTTCGGGTGTGGGCGAGCGGGGGGCGCTCGAACCGGCGGGCCGGCGAGCCCGGGCCTTCCTGGAGCTTCTGACCCGGGGGGAAGAGACGCCTTCCGACCGCTGGCTCGACGCCCTGCCCGCCTCCGGGGAAGGCGACCGCCGGCACCTCGTGGACCTCCGCCTGGCCTTCTACTCCCTGGGCGCGGCGCGGCTCCGGGACGTGGCCGAGCTTCCGGTCGACACCGTGCTGGGGGAGAAGGACTCCTATCCCCTCCCCATCCGCCAGGGCTTCCGGACGACCGGGGGCGACGCGGAGGCGGACGCGGACGAGGGGGAGAGCGACGGCCGGGAGGCGCGCACCTACGCGAGCCGCCGCCGGGTGGCCGGATCGCGCATCCGAAACGCCGTCCGCGAGGCGGACCGGCTGCGGCGGCGCCTCGCCTCCTGGCCCGAAGAGGCGGCTTCGCAGGTCCACCTCCACCGCCTGCGCCGGCTGCTCTCCAATCTCGGCTGGCGGCGGGAGGACGAGGCCGCGCTCCCGGTCTTCGCCGCGATCGAAGAGCTGGACCGCCAGATCCCCGCGGACTTCCCCCTGAACCGGGACGAGCTGCGCCTCCTTCTGGAGCGGGGGCTCGACGACGCCGGCCGGGGGGACCTGGGCGGCCGGGGCGGCGGCGTGCAGGTGCTCTCGGTGATCGAGGCCCGCGCCCGCACGTTCGATCACCTGTTCGTGCTGGGCTTGACCCGCGACGTCTTCCCCCGCGCCGTCCGCGAGGACCCCCTGCTGCCGGACGACCTGCGCCGGGTGCTCCAGCGCGTGCTGGGCGACGTGCCGATCAAGCGCGCGGGATTCGACGAGGAGCGCTACCTCTTCGCCCAGCTCCTCTCCGCGAGCCCGGCCGTCACCCTCTCCTGGCAGGTGGCGGACGACGACGGCAAGCCCGTTTCGCCTTCGCCGCTCGTCGAGCGGCTGCGCGGCCGGATCGCGCCGGCCCAGGCCCCGCCGCTCTACGCCCTCCCCGCCTCCGGCCCGCTCCCGGGGCCGCGCCCGGCGGACGAGCACGCGATCCTCGCCGGCCTCCACGCGCCCCGCCGGTGGTTCGGCCGGGTGCTCCCGCTGGCGCTGGCCGAGGTCCGCGCCGGGCTCCCTCCCGGAGGCCCCGCCTTCCCTGAGCTCGCCGCCGCGCGCCTGGCCGTGCTCGACGAGCTGGATCCGGACCTCCGCACGCCCGAAGGGCGGGCCACCCGCGCCCGGCTCGGCCCCTACTTCGGCTTCATCGGCCGGCTGGACCCGGGGCCCGACCGCCTCGATCCGCGGACGCGGCCTCTCTATGTGACGCACCTGGAGGACCTCGCCGCCTGCCCCTGGCAGCTTTTCCTCCGCCGCCTGCTCCGGGTGGAGCCCACGCCGGACCCGCTCGGAGCGCTGCCGGGAATCGATCCGCCGCTCCTGGGCAACGTGGTCCACGCCGCGCTCGAGCGGATCGCGCGCGGCAGCTCCCTCGGAGAAGCGCCCGTCCACTGGCCTCCCACGGTCCAGGTGGAGGCGATCCTCCAGCAGGAGGCCGAGCGGCTCCTCGCGGACGAGGGGATCTTCCTCCCCGGCCTCGCCCGCGCGCTCGCCGACCGCGCCCGCCCGTACCTCGAGACGGCGCGCGACACGGACTGGTCCGTGGGCGCCCTGCCCGTGGCGGGCACGGAGAAGGAAGGTGAGGTCCAGGTGCTGATGAGCGGCTACCGGACCCGCACCATCCTCTTCAAGGCAGACCGCCTGGACCGCGACGCGGGCCTCCTCGCCTGGACGGACTACAAGACCGGCAAGCCCCTCTCGGCCGCCCGCAAGGAGGACGTGCGCCGCAAGCACTTCCTCGCCCGGGTGAGGGAGGGACGCTCCCTCCAGGCCGCGGCCTACGTGAAGGGGACCGAGGGCGAGGCGGTCGGACGCTACCTCTTCCTCCGCCCGGGCCTCCCCGAGGACGCGGAGCGGGAGTTCGCCGTCACCTGGCGGGACGGGGACCTCCTCGAAGCCTTCACCGCCGCCGCCCGCGCGCTCCTCAACGTCTGGGACGCGGGCGCCTTCTTCCCCCGCGTGGTCGACACCGCCGGCCGCAACGAGCCCGTGCGCTGCGCCTTCTGCACCGTGGCCGAAGCCTGCGTCCGCGGCGATTCCGGAGCCCGCCACCGCCTCTTCGAATGGACCGGGCGCGCCCGCGAGGC
The DNA here is from genome assembly GCA_035462575.1 of Thermoanaerobaculia bacterium. Taxonomy (GTDB): domain Bacteria; phylum Acidobacteriota; class Thermoanaerobaculia; order Multivoradales; family UBA5704; genus DATARR01. The sequence continues at coordinate 6,002 of DATHUD010000490.1, forward strand.
GGAGGAGCTTCCGGCGGAGGAGGCGGCGCTGCTCCGGGTGTGGCGATTGCCGGCGAAAGAGGAGAACGGGGGGGAATGACCACTCTCCTTCGCGACTTCCGCGCCGAGCAGCTCCGCCACCGGGACCCCGAGGCCCGGCAGGCGGCGCAGACGCTCTTCGACCGGCCGCTCGTGCTCGAAGCCGGGGCGGGCACGGGGAAGACCACCACGCTCATCGGCCGGCTCCTCGCGTGGACGCTGGGGCCCGGGTGGGAGCGGGCCGCGCGGCGCCTCTCCGAGCGGGCGGCGGCCAACCCGTTCCGGCGCAGAGAGGAGAGCGGGCCGGAGCGGATCGCGGCGGACGTGCTCTCACGCGTGGTGGCCATCACCTTCACCGAGGCCGCGGCGGCCGAGATGGCCGGCCGGGCCGCCCGGGAGCTGGCGTCGCTCGCCGCGGGCGGCGCGGTGCCGGGCTGGCTCGACTCCACCCTTCTGCCCGAGCCGCCCGAGCGGGCGCTCCGGGCGCGGGCGCTCCTCGGCACGCTCGACCACCTGGCCGTCCGCACCATCCACGCCTTCTGCCGGGGGCTCCTCGCGGACCATCCGCTGGAGGCGGGCGTCCATCCCAATCTCGACATCGACGCCGAGGGGCGCCTGGTCGAGGAGGTCGTCCGCGAGGTCGTCGAGGGCTCGCTCCGGGGAGGCTACGGCACGCCCGGCGATCCCGATCTCCTGGCGCTCGCCGCCCGGGGCCACGGCCCCCAGGAGATCGTCGAGGCCCTGATCGCCCTGCTGACGGGCGGCCTCCCCGCCGAGGCGCTCACGGAAGACCCCTTCCGGCCCGCCGAGCTCCGCGCCTTTCGCGAGCGCCTCGCCGGGGCGGCCCGCGCGGTCCACGGCCTCATCGCTCCACGCGTCCGCCGCTCGCGGGCGAAGAACGCCCAGGAGATCGAGCGCGGGCTCGGCCGTCTGCTCGACCGCCTGGAAGATTCCGAAGAGACCGGCGTGAAATCCCTCGCGGAGCAGGCCTCGGAGGCGCTGCCGGAGAACCTCGTCGACCATCTCAAGAAGTGGAGCCGGAAGCTCGAAGGGACCGAGGCCGACCTCTTCGGGGACGTGCGCGCCGAGCTCGCCGCCGCGTCCGGGGCCTTGAACCAGATCCTCGATCACCTCGCCCGGCTCGACGCCGAGCTCCTGGGCCTGGCCCGCCGGGCGCTCCGGCCGCTCCTGGCGGAGGTCGGCCGCGAGCTTCGATCGCGGGGGATCGCGACCTTCGATTTTCTTTTGACCGGAGCCGAGGCCCTGCTCGCCAATCACCAGGACGTCCGCCGCCAGGTGCGGCGGCGCATCGACCAGCTCCTCGTCGACGAGTTCCAGGACACCGACCGCACCCAGTGCGAGATCCTCCGCTGGATCGCCCTGGACGGCCCGGCGGACGAGCGCCCCGGCCTCTTCCTCGTGGGCGATCCCAAGCAGTCGATCTATGGCTGGCGGAGCGCGGACCTGCGGGCCTACGACGGCTTCGTGCAGGGCGTGCGCGCCGTGGGGGGCGACGTCATGTCGCTCGTCCTGAACTTCCGCTCCGTGCCGGCGATCTTGGACGAGGTGGCCCGCGTGATCGAGCCCGTCATGGTCGAGCGCACGGGCCTCCAGCCTCCCTTCGAGCCCCTCTTCCCCTGCGACCGGCGCCTCGACGATCCCGGGTTCGCCCGCCCGGGGAGCTGGGGCGCCGTCGAGCACTGGGTCTCCTGGAAAAAGGACGGGGACAAGGGGGGCGCCCGCACACCGGCCGTGGACGCGGCCGAGATCGAGGCCGCGGCGCTCGCCGCGGACGTGCGCGCCCTCCACGAGCGCGAGGGGGTCCGCTTCCGGGAGATCGCCGTGCTTCTCCGCGGCACCGGGGACCTGGACACCTACCTCGAAGCGCTAAGGCGGGCGCGGGTCCCCTTCGTCGTGGGGCGGGACAAGCAGTATTACCGCCGCCGGGAGATCATCGAGGCCGCCGCCCTCGTCCGCGCCGTGCTCGATCCGGGGGACCACCTGGCGCTCGTCACCGTCCTGCGCTCGTCGACCGTGGGCGTGCCCGACGCCGCGCTCGTCCCCCTCTGGAACCGCCAGCTCCCCTGGCTGATGACGGAGCTCTCCGGGCCGGACCCCAAGGCGCTCGGAGCGCTCCGCGACGTGATCGAGGAGGCCGCCCGCGCCGTGCCCGCGGACATCCCCGGGCTCGACCGCGTCCGCGGCTGGGAGAAGAGCCTGATCGCCGCCGTCTTTAACCTCGCCGTGCTCCGCCGCTCGTTCGAGACCGACCCGGCGGATGTCTTCGTCGAGCGCCTGCGCCGGCTCTTCCTTCTGGAAGCCACCGAGGCCGCCCGGTATCTCGGCCCCTACCGGCTCGCGAACCTCGACCGCTTCTTCCGCCAGCTCCTGGCGGCCATCGAGGACGGCGGCGGGGATCTGGCCGCCATCCTCCGGGCGCTGCGCCGGAGCGTGGCCGAGGCGCGCGAGGCCGAGGAGGGGCGGCCCAAGGACGGCTCGGAGGACGCCGTCCAGATCCTCACCATCCACGGCGCCAAGGGGCTCGACTTCGAGCACGTCTACCTGGTCCAGCTCCACAAGACCTCGCCCGGCGACCGGGGCCCGAAGACCGAGGCCGGCCGGCTGGAGACCCGGTTCGAGTACCGCCTCTTCGGCGCGCCCACCCTGGGCTTCGACCGGATCGAGGCCGGGCGCCGCGAGGTCGAGGCCGCCGAGCGCGTGCGCCTCCTCTACGTGGCGATGACGCGCGCCAAGGACCGCCTCGTCCTCGCCGGGACCTGGCCGGACAGCGCCGAGGCGAAGCCGCCCGAGCTCGCCCGCACCCACATGGAGCTCCTCCTCTCCCGGCCGGGCATCCCGAAAGACCTTGCGTTGCGCTGGGGAGACGCCCTCACCCAGGAGATCCCGTGGGCCTTCGAGGACGGCCTGGGCGCCGTCTGGAAATTCCCCGCCCTGCGCCCCGAAGACGAGCTGGGCCTCTCCGCCGAGCCCGAGGTGCCGTCGCTCCCCGCGCCCGAAGAGATCGCCTTCGTCTCCGCCGCCCTCGAGAAGGACCGCGAAGAGGCCGCCGTCCGGATGGCCCGCCCCTTCGGCGGCGCCGCCTCCGAGGAGGCGCACGCGCTTTTGCGCGAGCAGCAGGCCGAGCGCCTGGCGACCGGAGCCGCGGCCTTCACCCGGGAGAGCCGCACCACCCACGCCTCCGGAGACCG
>DATHUD010000491.1:0-2591 GCA_035462575.1 Thermoanaerobaculia bacterium
CTCCGAGGGCTCCCTCTCCTTTGGCAATCCCTACCCGGCACTTACGTGCCGGGCTATTCAAATGCCGCCCTTCGGGCTGGGTTTGTCGAGATTCCTTCGGGCCTTGGACATGGAGCCCCCGGAGGGCAGACCGGACATTCAGCTCGGCCCCTCTACCCACTGCCTCCGAGACCCTGGACCCTATAGATACACCCGTACATACTTCGGCCGAGGTGATGTCATGGCCAAACGAGCAAAGCTGTTCAAGAATGGAGAGAGCCAAGCGGTTCGGCTCCCGAGGGAGTACCGGTTCGAGGGGCAGGAAGAGGTCCTGATCTCCCGCGAAGGAGAAAAGGTCGTACTCCAGCCGGTCCGGCGGAAGTGGAGCCGGGCGTTTCTGGAGCTTGCCGGGAGCGCTCCGGACTTTCCTTACCCTGACGAGCCTCCTCCCGCCGGACCAGGATCTGACTTCGAATGAAGTACCTGCTCGATACCAACGTCTGGGTCGGCCACCTCAACCAGCGCCCGGGAGTGTGACGGCTCGCATCAGAGAGCCGATCCGGAGGATCTCGGGGGTGCACGGACGGCTCTCCCGAATTTCCGCCTCGACCGCTTCGGCGATCCCGGGACGCGGGTCCACACTACGCGCCCTGGTCACAGAGCCTCGACGGGCGACAATGTCGCCCTTTGGGCTGGCTTGGTCAAAGGGACGCAGGTTCTTCGCAGCCCTTCAGGCCGCCCCGGTTCCATCCTGGCGCTGAGCGCCATGTACATTCCTGCGTCCCCTTCGGGACTTTGGGGAGAAATGGGGGGCTCGCTACCTGGCGTTGAAACGCCAGGCTTTATTCCTATGCCCTTTCAGGGCGGGACAAGCGAGAGATGCGTATGAGGGGCCACCCGCCTCGCCTCGCGTTCAGCGCCCGACCTCGTCCACCAACTCGGCGCTGACCAGCACGCGGATGCCATGGCGCAATAAGGGGGTGAAGTGGCGACGGTTCTCGGTGGCAACGAGCCGCGCACCAGCCTGTCGTGCGACCTCGGCGATGTGCGCATCGTAGATCCTGCCACCCGTTGTTCCCTCACCTGCGGCAGAGCCCAGGAACTCATCCCGCAGCTCCGCTTGAAGGTCGTGGACCGAGAAACGGGCGAAGATCTCCTCCCGCAGGAGACGCAGGGCGGTCTCCGGCTCGAGGCGGTACTCTTCCGGCAGACGCGTTGTCACCGAATAGAATTCGAGGCAGCAGTGCCACGCCGTCAGCGGGCGCTCGATCCGGCCATCCGCTACCGCATCCATCAGCAGCAAGGCGAGCTGCGAGAACACCACCGGTCACGCTCCTCTTCGATCAAGCGTGCCACGTTGACCTCGGTGCGGTGCTCCTCGGCGGCCCGGGGGAGGGCAACCAGGCGCTCGCCGCGTCGTACGAGTTGGGGACCGGCTACCGCCCGAACCAGACAGAGGGCGAAGCCCTCGATCACCATTTCGAGCTCCGTCCCAGCAGTAAAGCCGAGCCGCTTTCGCACCTCGGCGGGGATGACCACACGCCCTGCCTGTCAATGGTCGTCTTCATGGGTGCAATATGCCACGTCGCTTCCACTTCCCTACCATGCTCCGATTGTTGTGGAGCATCCCGCTGCGTACGACGGCCCGTTGCTCCCGAATTCCGGCCTGACCACAACGGCCAGCCAAGCGGTTCAGATCCTTAGAGGTGCTCAAGCTAGTTGTTGTCAACTTCAGCTACCCAAGCGAGCACTCTTTCCTGCATTGGGGCTTTTACGTGCTAAACTGATAGACGAACATCGATGCGGTCGTCTCCGCAGGAGGTCGTCATGTCCCGATCCCTGGCTCGCGTCTGGCGGTTGCTCCCTGCTCTGGCGCTCCTCGCCCTGCCGGCGGGGGCGGAGATCTACACCATCACGCTCACCAACGGGACCGTGGTCGAGACCGCCCAGCAGCCCCAGGAAGCGACCTGGGATTCGAGCCTGGTCCTCTTCCTGACGGACGTGGGGAACTGGATCGGCGTAACCAAGACCGAGATCGAGAGCGTCCGCACCGAGACGCAGCGCAAGGGCTACGGCATCCGCATCAGCGATAGCACGGTCGCGATCGGCTGGGCTCCCAACGACCTCCCGACCGAGGAGGAGGCCCAGGCCCGCGGCGGTGGCGCCGATCGGGTGGGCCAGGCGCTCGACCGGATCGTCGGCCTGCGGGAGCAGGAGTCGCAGTACTCGATCAACCAGTTCGTGGAGCCGGAGCAGACCCAGGGCATGCCCGCACGCTTCATCGGCGGCGGCGGCGACGGCCTCGACCCCGACGGCGTCCCGCTGGATCCCGGATCAGGCCAGCAGTAGCCCGCCGCCTCCGCTTCGAGACACGTTGGGTTGACCTGAAGCCCCCGTTACGGGGGCTTCTTTGCAAGGAGCCCCCCCGAAATTCCGTCCCGCCCTCCTGGGTTAGAATCCCCACGATGGTGCAGATAGGCCCCCACTCGATCGATCCGCCGCTCTGGCTCGCCCCGATGGCCGGGGTGACGGACCGCGATTTCCGCCTGATCGTCCGCCGGATCGGCGGCGTTGGGGTGGTGTCCATGGAGTTCGTCTCGTCCAAGGCGATC